>JBJOPG010000055.1:0-18359 GCA_046050865.1 Cyanobacteriota bacterium | reverse complement strand
GGCAGCTAAAATAGCTTCTCATACACTGCGTCTTTTTCTCCGCCTTCAGTTTGGAATTGATATTCAAACTTTCCAATCTACTACTTCTTTCTAAGATTTCATTCACATCAGACGTAAGATTTAATTCACATCAGACGTATAGTATTATTATTTATTCTGAGTTCAAATCTCAGCTTTTCTTTCTCTCTAATTTTTTCGTCTAACTTACGTTCACTAAAATAATATGGCTTGGAAAATTCGCGATCGCATTTTTAACTGGGGCGAAAAAACTTATTTAATGGGGATCTTGAATGTTACTCCTGATAGTTTTAGTGATGGTGGCGAATTTGCCAGTCTTGAAACTGCCCTGCTCCAAGCCAGAGGGATGATCGCTAACGGTGTAGACATAATTGATATTGGCGGAGAATCGACTCGTCCCCATGCCGAATCTGTGTCGGTAGCCCAAGAGTTACAGCGGGTCATGCCAGTAATTGAGCAGCTGCGTCAGGAAAGTGAAATCCCGATCTCCATCGATACCACTAAAGCCATCGTCGCCCAAAAAGCGATCGCCGCAGGAGCAGATCTGGTTAACGATATTTCTGGTGGCACTTTTGACCTTCAAATGTTCTCAACCGTAGCGCAGTTAAATGTTCCCCTAATTCTGATGCATATTCGCGGTAATCCCCAAACCATGCAGTCTCTTTCGGACTATCAAGACGTGGTGGCAGAAGTAGCAGCGTTTTTAACTAATCAGGTCGAGCAAGCGATCGCCTGTGGGATCGCCAAATCCCAAATCGCGATCGATCCTGGTATTGGCTTTGCTAAAACCGCAGCCCAAAGTCTAACCTTACTTCAGGATTTAAAAGAGCTAAAAGCCTTATCTTTGCCGATATTAGTAGGAGTATCACGCAAAAGCTTTATGACTCCCATTCTCCAACAGGATGACCCCAAAGCAAGAATTTGGGGGACTGCCGCCGCTTGCTATGGGGCGATCGCCAGAGGCGCAGATATTCTAAGAGTTCATGACGTACAGGAAATGTACGATGTCTGTCGAGTTGCCGATGCGATCGAACGTAATTTTATTGCTTGATAACAACTCATTTATCCCTTTTCTCTCTTGTGCTATTTTGATTAGTTCGACAAAGATGTCACCAGAATGAGATAATTCGTAGCAGACTGTTGATTAAGAAAGTCTTAAGACAAACAAAGATTTTTTAATATCGGCAATGTTAAAAGGTTAGAAAAATATAATTTTACCAGTATTTTATCAATGACGAAAACAGCATGGGTCTTCCCTGGACAAGGTTCTCAGGTGATTGGAATGGGTGTAGATTTACAGAATATTCCTGTTGCCAAGGCAAAATTTGAACTAGCAGAAGAGATCCTAGGTTGGTCGGTCTTAGATATTTGTCAAGGAGATGAAGAAACCCTTGCCTGTACTCTTTATACTCAACCTTGTTTATATGTTGTCGAATCTATTTTGACCGATCTACTCAAAGCAAAAGTTGGCTTACCTCAATTAGTAGCAGGTCATAGTCTGGGAGAATATGTTGCCCTTTATGCCGCAGAGGTATTTGATTTTGAATCAGGATTGAGGCTAGTACAAAGAAGAGCACAATTAATGGATAGTGCCGAAGGCGGTAAAATGGCAGCCTTAATGAAGTTTGATCGCGCTCAATTAACTACAGTTTTAAATCATAGTCCAGACGTGGTTTTAGCTAATGACAACAGTGAAGCCCAAGTGGTGATCTCTGGCACTCCCGAAGGAGTAGACAATGTTTTAAGTCAGGTCAAAGCGAAAAAAATAATGACCCTCAATGTTTCTGGTGCTTTTCATTCCCCTCTGATGCAGGGAGCAGCGGAACAGTTTTTGACGGTCTTAGAATCAGTGGAATTTAAAGAAGCTAAAATCCCTGTTATTTCTAATGTTGATCCTCAGCCCACCACTGATCCCCAAGTATTAAAAACCAGATCAGCGCAACAAATAACCAGCTCTGTCCGTTGGTGGGAAGCTATGGAGCAATTTTCTCAGGCAGGGGTAACTGATATTGTCGAAGTAGGGCCAGGAAAAGTCTTGTGTGGCTTGATCAAACGAACTTGTAAGGACATTGCTTTAGAGGCGATCGCTACCGCAGAACAGCTAGATGCCAAAACACCTGCCCTAGCTTCGTAAACTATTAGTAAACTACTAATAATAAAAGCTCAATGCAAAGTAAAATCTGCACTAAGCTGTAAATGAGAACACAATTATAACAATGCAATTGGAACTTAATCCCTTTAATCCCTAATCTCCAGCCCCCTCTGTAGCTGGTTTAGATGTAGTCTGGGGTCTGACCACCACAGATTCATCTGATTGGGGAATTCCTGCATTGTCCAAAGCTGCGGTTACCCGTTTGAAATCAAATCCAATTGCTCGCAGAGCGTGCCAAAGATGACCTTGAAGGAAGAAAAACGCCAAAAAGAAATGAGCGTTAGCTAGCCAACAACGAGCGCTATGGACACCTGGAGCTAAAGCTATGGTATCGGTAAAATAGGGTACAACTCCCAGTTTGACATCCAACGGTGCGCCATAAAATTCTGGAGGATACGCCAGGGTGTTAACGGCACAGTAGTAAGCCGCCACAAATCCCGCTAGGGCAATACCACCGAGAGAATATGACAGAATCGCCTCTCCTGAAAAGATTAACTGTTTCTTTGCCCAACCCAAAGGTGGCGTAATAATATGCCAGATCCCGCCAGCAATCAGCATAAAGCCAACGAAAACATGACCGCCTACCAAATCTTCCAGATTATCTACACTCGCAAAATGAGTCTGATAACCAAAGATAGTCGCAGGATTGAGAGTCGGATCGCTAACAACTCGCACATCTTGGATATTGACATCGTAAAGTCCTCCAAAAAACATCGCTTTAGCTACTAACGCCAATGCACCTATCCCCAAAAACAACAGATGATGACCTAGAATCAGACCCAACTGTTTGGGATCATCCCAGGCAAAATGGAAATCGCGGGCTTTTCCTCTAGCTTCCTTTAAATCTCTTGGTGCTTTGAAAGTATGAAATAGCGCCCCCGCACCCAATACAGCGGAGGAAATGAGATGTATTACCCCCACCACAAACATCGGATAGGTATCAACCACTTGTCCCCCTGCTCCTACACCCAAGCCCAAGGTGGCTAAATGAGGAATCAGAATTAATCCCTGTTCTCCCATCGGCAAAGCTGGATCAAATTTGGATAATTCAAAAAAAGTAAATGCCCCTGCCCAAAAAACTATTAATGCAGCCTGAGCCACATGAGCAGCAATAAATAAGCCAGATAGATTGGCAAAACGGGCATTCCCTGCCCACCAATCATACTTAACCTGCGGTTTATCGTATGTCTGCAAAACAAAACCTCTTAATTAATTTTGTAAACCTTGTTACTAATATTTCTCAATAACCTAGCAACAACTTAATTTTGCATTATTGATATTTATTTGCAAGTAAGCATTGACAAAACTTAATACAAAGTAATCTGTCGCCTAAATTCCATTTGTTTTTAAGGGACTAGTTGCAGTATGATTACTCAAGAGCTTAAAACCGTAAGTGATTATCCAACAAGAGTTTTGCAACGCCGCAAAGTTTCTTGCTTGACTAGCGACTAGTATATAAGCGCAAAAAAATAATAGATAATAGTTGTCAATAAACTAGAAATTAAGGTAAGCTAATTTAGTTCTTATTGCTAAATAAAAGCAATAGGTGAAAAAGGAGGTTTAATCAATGACCGCCACAGCGCAAAATTCCGCAGAATTCCATAAATAGTAATTATTTCAATAATCCAAAACTGACAAACCACATTTCACAAAACCATAAAATTCATCAGCAGGAACAATAATCATGGCTAAAATTGGACTATTTTACGGCTCAACTACAGGTAAAACCGAAGAGGCTGCTGAAGCAATACAGGAGGCTTTAGGCGGTGCAAGTGTTGTGGCACTTCACGAAATCGCTGATGCATCAGGTGGTGACTTTGCCGACTACGATCGCCTGATCATTGCCTGTCCTACTTGGGATATTGGGGGCTTGCAAGCAGACTGGGAAGGCTTCTACGAAGATGATCTAGACAATATTGACTTTAGCGGCAAGAAAATAGCCTATTTCGGCACAGGGGATCAGATCGGCTATGCCGATAATTTTCAAGACGCCATGGGCATCTTGGAAGAAAAGATTTCTAGTCTCGGGGGAGAAACAGTAGGCTATTGGTCTACAGAAGGTTATGAACATGAAGCCTCAAAAGCGGACAAAGGTGGTAAGTTTGTCGGCTTGGCTTTAGATGAAGATAATCAATCATAATTAACAGATGAGCGAATTCAAAGATGGACGACACAATTAAAATCTGAATTTGCTCTGTAATTAATAGCTAAAAGCTAAAAGCTAAAAGCTAAAAGCTAGAAGCTATTAAAAAAGTTTGGAGATTCTCCTCTCCAAAGCCTGGGAAAAGCACCTGATAAGAATGAGCCAATGTTTAATCTTTTGCTTTTCCCTTTTCTTCTAACAGCCACTAGAATCATTTACTCATGGTATATCTAGCCTTCTGTTTTATTGGTTGGACTTTAATTTTTTCTTGCTTGTTTTGGCGATCGCTTTCGGTGTTCAAACAAGCTGTTAATCATCTCCAACGCTTGCACCAAATACCCTGCGACAAATGTGTCTACTTTACAGGGGACTATCGACTCAAGTGTACCGTTAATCCCCTGGTAGCCCTGACAGAAAATGCGATCGCCTGTCGAGATTTTTCACCTAACGAGCATGGGACTGCCTGTGGTAGCTGCATCGCTATGAATCATTGCAGCAATGCTCACAAACAACCCAATCATTCAGTATTCAAGCTTAAATTGCCTAAACTAACTAACTTAAAATGAAGATATCCCTTGCCACAGCACCAGTTTGGATTAATGCTAATCCTAGTTTCAAGCAGTTTGATGGTCGCATCATTCGCTATCTATCTCACCAAGTACCCATTGCCTACTGGGAATATAATCAAGAGCTAGACGAAGCCAGTTCCCTGAAAATAGCCCTAACCTTACTCCACGACTATCTGAAATCTAAATCCCAAGCGATCGATCTAATTGGTCATGGCACAGGGGGTTTACTCGGATTACTTTATGCTCGTCAATATCCTCAACGAGTAAAATCCTTAACTTTGCTGGGAGTAGGGGCTACTCCTGCGATCGATTGGCAAGCGCACTATTATCAGATGCGAAAGCTGTTGCCTTGCTGTCAGGAGATGCTTTTGACCAGGATGGTAGAAATGATGTTTGGTTATCAAAGCCGAACCAACACCACAAAACTAGTTGAGATTCTCCAGCAAGATTTATACAGCGCCCCCACTGCTCATTCTCTTTATCACCTAGATCGCATCGAGTCTGGAGGAGTATTAATGCCCATGATGATCTGTGGTAGTGATAATGATGGTATCTGCGATCGCGCTGCCTTAGAAGGATGGTCAGATTATTTAAAAGAGGATGATCTACTCTGGACAAACCCATTAGGACATCATTTCTTTCATTATTTTTTCCCTGAATCAACCGGCAGGAAAATCATTAAATTCTGGCAAAAAATTGAACAACCTTTAGGTACGCCACCTCTGAAACTCATTAACGTTTAAACTAAATATCGCCTAAAAAAGGCTACAATCTTGAAAAATCTTGAAAAACTTAGTTTAAGTTGAACACAAGCGAGAAAGACAAATGGATCTAATAAGCTGGCAAGAAATCGCAAGACGGCTACTATTTGCTTTTATTCTCGGAAGTGCTGTCGCAATTGAAAAAAGATGGTATCAGACTAAGCATTTTATTCTCTCCAGCATTCAGATGGCTTTGGGTGCAGCAATGTTTTCCATACTTGCTAGTTCGACTGCTGAAACTAAATTTTCTTCACAGTTGATTTTAGGGGTGAGCATTATTTGTGCGGGTTTTTTTTTCCAAAAACCAGAAAAGTTTGTTCCCTTTCAGAATGTAAATATTATAACTAAGCTGTGGTGTGCAGGAGCAGCAGGAGCCCTCGTCGGATATGGTCTTTTCGTCCCAGCTTATATAAGTGTATTAATAATTTTCCTCACTAATTTACTATTCCTCACTGTAGAAAAGGGTGTAGAAAAAGATTTTATTTCCAACCGAGAAAAAGAGTCGGATTTGGATAGTGATTTAAAGTCAAAAACTGAGCTAAAACCTACAACAAAATCAATTACTCAAGAAAGTTGTTACCAATGTCGGGTAAATTGTTTAGCAGTAGATGAAGCGGCAGTTTTAGCTTTATTAGTTCAATTGGGCAAAGAACAAAAACTAATCCTCACCAAAGTAAGCAGTAGAAACCTAGTCAATAGCAAGACTCTACCTGAGATAGAAGTACAAGTTGATTTTATTTCTCACATTGATAATAGTCCATTACAACTACAGCAAGTGTTAATTAGCCTTAAGTCAAAATTAGAAGTGAGTTCTGCCAGTTGGTTAAATATGTCTCCAGAATTAAGTAACAAAAACGAGCAAATTTATCTAGAAAATCAAAACTGAAATTAAGTTAATACTTAAGTTAAGTTAAGTGAATTTAAACTAAACCAGTCTAGTTTAATTACACTGCTACTTTCGCCTAATATGAGATATTCTTTAGAGTAGTCAAAATTATGCTAGTGAATATCTCGGCAGATCCCGATGAACCTTTCCCCTGAATTTGATGTTCGATCATCCCAAAGACAAAGTTCGATTCAAAATGTACTTTACATAACTTTAGGGTTAAATTTGCTTGTTTTAGAAACAAAATTTAGCCTAGGTTTAGCGACAGGCTCCCTCAGTTTACTAGCAGATGCCTTACACTCTTTTGCAGATAGCGCCAGTAATATTTTGGGTTTAGTGGCGATGCGTCTTGCCAATCCCCAACCAGATTGGGATCATCCTTATGGACATTCCAAGTTTGAATCTTTGGGCGCATTAGGAATTGCCGGATTTTTAATTGTAGCTGGGGTTGAAATCTTTGGTTCTGCGATAAAACGTCTTTTTTTTCCTGCTAGTGCCGAATCGATTGAAGTGAGCAATCTTAGTTTAATCATCATGATTGCTGTGTTGATCATCAATATCGGTATTTCTGTATATGAAGCTCAAAGAGGAAAAGCACTTAATAGTAAGTTATTGCAGGCTGATGCTCGCCATACTCTCAGTGATGTTTGGGTAACTGTAGTACTTATCGCTGGGATGTGGGGAATGCGTCTGGGATGGGCATGGTTAGATCTTGTTTTGGCTTTTCTGGTGGCAGGTTTGGTCTTTTGGAGTGCTTGGGAAGTAATTAAAGATAATATTCCCTTTCTTAGCGATCGCGTAGCTATTTCAGCGAAAGAGATCATGGAAATTGTCATGGATGTTTATGGGGTACTAAACTGTCATTCGATCACCTCTAGAGGAGTGATTGGTCAAGAAATCTTTATTGAAATGCATCTAGTTGTTGCGCCACGAGAAATCGATGCAGCTTATGCGATTGTCACAGAAGTAGAACAGAAACTTCAGGAAAAATACGGTTTAGTTCATACTACTATTCAGCTAGAACCCTATAAAAATATAGAATTACTAGAAAATTATCTCAAACAGCCCCAAAGTTCAGTTCCGAGACAGAATTGAAACATAGTTAAAATAATCTCTTCTAAACATACGTCTGATGTGAATTAGCTTCTTTCCAATGAACTAGTCTGTAGCTTCTAGCTTCTAGCAGTAACCTTACTGTATATCTCATAATCACCAATTTTTCTGACCAGAGAGTAGTTGCGATGAATATAGCGATCTAGCAGGTTTGAACCGATATAATTTCTGCTAGCAAAATCTACTTCCGCTTCAGGCTGTTGCCAGAGAACAATCCAGCGGACATGATTTGCTTGAAGTTGAGCCACCATATTTTCCTGTACTCTTCTTTCCGTAGTGAAACCAGGCTCGAGAGGATAGTTGGTTACGCCAATTTTTCTGCCTAATTCCCAATAGGGTTTCATATTTGAGACATATATTTGGGAATGATCCGTCACCCCAATATAGACATAATCATCCTTGGTGGTGTGTTGATAAACAAATTGCAGGGCAGTTAACTCGGCTTGATCGGGGTACAGTTTGGCTTCGGGTTCAGATAAGGGTAAGGGGGTAGACATCAAAAACTTGGTATCACCTTGAGCCATCAGGGTGTCTTTTACCTGAAAGACCTGTCCTGAATGAACAATTTGCTCAAAATTTAAGAATTTCGCCTGTATTTCTTGCCAGGGAACGGATAATTGTACGCACACCAGAAAAAATAACCAGCTAAACCAATAGCGGCGAGGATAGATGCGCGGAAATTTTCGTGGGTAATTTTGGAGTAGCTCCCCAAAAATCAGGATGATCGCTAGGAAAACTAAAGGTGCATAGTGACTATTGTCGGAGCGACTAAGATAGTAATGCAAATAAAGGGCATAGGTACAGACGGTGGCAAATTGTTCTGGAGTAATTGCCTGAATCAACAACTGACAGAGGATGACTCCCATCAAGGGAAAAATGAATAGCTTAGGGAGCAGATTTGGGGATTGAAACTCCGCGATTAGTAGTAAAGGTAGAATCGCGATCGCTATATATAATGGAATGAAAATTTGACTTTGTAGTTTCTGATGTATCTTTACTAGCTGTAGATGAAACCAAATTAAGGGAAAAGTTACCGTAAAGTAAATTGGTATAAAATCTTTGAACAACTGCCAAAAGTCATCTTGACGATAAGCGAAGGAAATAATCCGATGTTGTCCTAAATCTCGACCAGGAAAGGTAATTACCTGATCGATTAAGGCTGACAAATGGTTGTAATGGACAATCAGATATAGAGCAATGCAAGTGACCACAGGTAAACTGTAATAGATGAATCTGTCTAATCTCTTAAATTCATATTTTTTGTTTTTACTTAATAGTAATTCGCTTAATAAACCTAAAATAATGCCGATAAATAGATAAGTACCACAGTTTATCTTGGCTAGAATTGCCAATCCTGTAACTATGCCTGAGATAACCAGCAGTATATTGCTTTTTTTATCATTATATTGATAACTAAGCAGATAAATAAGATAGGCTAGATAAGAGATGCTGTAAGCTAGCCATTTTGTTTGGAGAAGATTAAAAAGAGTTAAATAGGCAACAACAAGAGCCAAAAGAATAATGCTTAATCTATTTCTTCCTTTGACTTTTTGAAAATGTTTTTGAAAATAATAGTAAATGACCGTTGCTATCAGAAGATAAATAGCTATACTGACTATTTTTGCCGCAATGACGGATTGTCCTAAAAACCGAAACGCCCAACTGTTTAAGTAAAAAACTAATGGTGTTTCCTTTGACCAAAAATCTTGGTGAATGGTCGCCCCCTCTAGAATCAAACGCCCATTAAGTAATTGAATTGCGCCAGATAAAATTTCTGTGGGAAACAACATCCACTGTAAAAGTGATGTGGTAATAATTATCAACAAGACAATAATTAAACATAATTGCCAAAAAAAGAGATGAGATAGATGAGTTCGGAATTTGGAGTTCGGAATTCGGAGTGATGCAAAAACTTTCTGTTTCAAATTCAAAGATCTCTTTGCCGTCCTAAGTACTGGTCGCTAGTTACCTCTTGACCACCATCTCATTAGTTATTGATGATGTGTGCAAGAGGTTTATGATAGCTATCCCTGTAATTTTTTACCTAACAATTGATTAGTCAGTTTAGGATCGGCACGTCCACCAGTCTGTTTCATAATTTGTCCGACAAAAAAGCCTTTGAGCTTCGTCTTCCCAGCACGAAATTGTTCTAGTTCCTGGGGATGAGCGGCAATCACTTCGTCAATAATTTTTTCAATTTCCCCTGTATCAGAAATTTGAATCAAGCCTTGCTTCTCAACCAAAGCTTTTGCTGAACCGCCTTTAGTTAACAGTTCAGGTAAGATTTCCTTGCCGATTTTGCCACTAATTGTTCCTTCTGTAATTAAGCTAATTAATTCCGCCAGAATTTCGGGTTTAAGTTCGGTTTCTGTAATGCTGAGATTATTACTCTTGACATAAGCAGCAATATCTCCCATGACCCAGTTAGCTACTTGCTTAGTATCAGCCCCCGCAGCGATCGCTGCTTCAAAATACTCGGCCACAGCGCGATCATCCGTCAAAACTCTAGTATCGTAAGCTGATAGACCTAAATCTGCTTGATAACGGTGACGTTTGCTAATGGGAAGTTCGGGTAATTCTGCTTTCCAGCTTTCTAGCTGTGCCGTGGATACTTCGATGGGGGGTAAATCTGGCTCAGGGAAGTAACGATAGTCACTGCTGCCTTCCTTCAGACGCATACTCTTAGTGCGTTGAGAACCTTCTTCCCACAGACGAGTTTCTTGATAGATCGGCTCGCCATTCTCGACAGCCTCAATTTGCCTTTCAATTTCATAGTCGATCGCCTTTTGGATCGCACTAAAGGAATTCATGTTCTTGATTTCTACCTTAGTACCAAACTCTTTTTGACCCACAGGACGCACAGAAATATTTACATCACACCGTAGAGAACCCTCATTCATTTTCCCGTCACTAATGCCCAAATAAAGCATGATCCGACGAATTTCTTGAGCATACTCCGCTGCTTCCTTCCCAGTCCGCAGATCGGGTTCAGAAACGATTTCCACTAGGGGGATTCCCGCGCGGTTGAAGTCTACGAGGGAATATGTGGAACCATCAAGGCGATCGCTCCCACCGTGAGTTAATTTTCCGGCATCTTCTTCCATGTGCAGCCGAGTAACGCCAATTTTTTTCCGAATGGGTTCAGTATTGGGTTGCTCTACAATCTCAATTTCCACCCATCCGTGTTCGGCGATCGGCAAATCGAATTGGGAAATTTGATAATTTTTGGGTAAATCAGGATAAAAATACTGCTTGCGATCAAATTTACTATAGGGGGCAATTTGACAGTTTAAAGCCAACCCTGCCTTAACCGCATACTCCAATACTTTTTCGTTGAGGACAGGAAGCACCCCAGGATAACCCAGGCAAATTGGCGAGATATTCGCATTTGGATGATCACCGTCAAATTTAGTGGATTCGCGACTAAAGATCTTAGTATTGGTGTTTAATTGACAGTGAGTTTCTAAACCAATAATTGCTTCGTACTCTGTCTTGGTTGGTGCAGCACTAGTCATAAATTTTTTGCCTGATAGAAAACAACTTACTTTTACTTCTTATTTTCACCTATTTTATCGGTTTTGCTGCCACCAAAGCGGTATTTTAGATGAATTTCAATCAACATCACGCAGTGATGTGTGACTATAGTCTCGACAGTTGTGTGTCAATATTATGTAGAGTAGGTCATTTTATGATGTACATTCCTTTTCGAGACGACGGATTATTAAGTATGATCTTAGAATCAAATGTAGAATAACAACATCTTGTTTATATATTTATTACTTTTTCCAGTATTTTATTTTTTTTCTTAAGTCGCTTAATATGATTCGTACTTTAATCGTCGATGATCAAAACATCATTCGTAAAGGCATAAAAGTACTACTAGAAAATTCTGCTGAAATTGAACTAGTAGGTTTCGCTGAAAATGGGGAGAGTGCATTAAATGAAATCGAAGCTAGGCAACCTGATGTAGTTTTACTAGATATAAATTTACCGGGCATTGATGGAATCACAGTAGCAAACAAAATTGCCGTTAAGTTCCCAGAGATTAAAGTGATTATGCTCAGTAGCTACGAAGATGAGCACTATGTGAGCCAAGCAATGGCGTCAAACGCTAAAGGATATTTACTCAAAAATGTATCGGCTGAAGAACTGGAATGGTCAATCAAATTAGTCTACCAAGGATATTCTGCGTTTAAATCCGAGTTGTTAACTCCTCTAGTCCCAAAAGATCAGGAGGCAAGTTTAGAACCGATAAGCCAACCAATAATACCGATGGGGAATATTCATGCAATCCCGGAAGAAAAAATTCTGGCTTTCCCATCATCGCCAAAAACGCCAACAGAGCCAGATGAATTAGAACTTTTACTAGCCAAAAACCATTTTAGGCAAAAACAGGCTGACATAAAAAGTCAAAATAAATACTCAAACTTCAACGATCCGAGAATGAGTCGTACCAAGAAGATGCTGACGAGCTTTGAATTCAGACTGCTGGTCTTGATTATCCTCTTCTCTCTTTCATTTTTAGTTTTTGTCGCTTTATCCTACCGAAGATAATTATTAATTATCTTTCTCTATTCCCTACTACCCACTACCTACTACTTTCAAAGATCCTGCCCAACGACTTTTGGTATTGAAATTGCCTCACTTCCCGAAGGTAAACTGGACGGGGAAGTAGTTATAATTCGATTATTTAATTGCTGCATCAAGCTAGCCATTTCTAGGGCATTGAGGGCATAATTCCAGCCGAGGTTACTTTTGATACCTGCCCGCTCTAGAGCTTGCTGCATCGTGTCTACAGTGAGCACCCCAAAAATCACAGGAACCCCTGATTGAAAGCTGGCGGCGGCGATTCCTTTGGCTGCTTCCGAGGATACATAGTCAAAATGAGGAGTTTGCCCTCGAATTACTGCCCCGAGACAAATAATTGCGTTATAGCCGCCAGAGAAGGCTAATTGTCGTGCCACCATGGCAATTTCATAACTACCCGGCACCCAAACATAATCTACCTGACCATGGTCAGGCTCAATATCAATACCATGACGTTTCAAGCAATCTTGACAGCCAGAAATCAGCTTTTCCGTGACTAAATCGTTAAAACGACCGATCACGATCGCCATCCGCAGCTTGGATAAATCTCCAGCAAAGGTTCCTTCAAAAACAGCCATAAAGCAAAACTAGCTAAAATAGTAAAATTTCTCGCAAAACTTCTTGAGTGCAAATTCTTGGTGCAACAGGGCGATCGCTATGAATTCCAGCAATCACCCCTGAATGTTGTGTATTTGTCGTCCTAGAGCACAAACTAGATCACAAAAACTAGATCACAAAAAAGTTTAACACTGCCACAACCACGACCAGAACAGTCCAGATGCCTGATCCAACATAGATCAAAGACTTAGATTGTTCCCAGTTTTGGGGGGAAGCATAGGCAACGGGCACACCGATCACCATGACAAAAGAAAACAGCACTAGAGCAGCTAAAGTCAACTGAAATAAAATAGTCATTGTTTGATTCTCCTAAAATGCAAGATAGCCAGGGGCAAATCTTCTAAATAAAGTTTTAATTTGGTTATTTTTTCCTGATATATTACGCTACCAAAAATCGACTACATCTGAGCAGGAATTTGTTACACAACGCTAGATCACGTCAGCCAAACTTCTGTAGAATTAAACAGCTACCAAAGCCTCGAAAAAGCAATGGTTTCACCAAAAGTCATAGTTCCCAGGGCTTGCCCTATGTGTCTGTCCTTTACAGGCAGAATAATCTATGACCAGAGCATCAAGACAAAAACCACTAAAATTGATTAATCATAAATGTTAGATTTTCGCGCTAGCGGTGTATTACTTCATCCCACTTCTCTACCTAGCCGTTTTGGGATTGGCGATTTGGGCGAGAACGCATATCGATTTGTCGATTTTTTGGCAAATAGTGACCAGCAAATATGGCAAATACTACCAATTGGGCCGACAGGTTATGGCAACTCTCCTTATCTATCTTATTCTGCTTTGGCAGGAAATCCGCTACTAATTAGCCCTGAAATTCTCCAGCAACAAGATTTATTAACTCAGACAGAACTTCAGCATTTACCAGACTTTCCTCTGGATCAGGTGGACTTTGAGGGAGTAATTCGGACAAAAATACCTTTGCTACGGCGAGCGAGCGATCGCTTTAAAGCGATCGCCGACCATGAAACACAAGAGGAGTTCCAACGTTTTTGTAACCGACAAAATGATTGGCTGAGTGACTACGCTTTATTTATGTCCTTGAAAGAGGCTCACCAAGGCAAAGCTTGGAATCAGTGGTCAGCAGATATTGCCTCTCGTCAGCCCCAAGCAATGGTAGAGTGGGCAGCAAAATTAGCTGATGATATTTTTTTCCATAAGTTTGTCCAGTATCAGTTTTTCTCTCAGTGGCAAAAGCTTAAACAATATGCTAACGATCAAGGAGTGCAGCTTTTCGGCGATATTCCCATCTATGTTGCCCATGACAGTGTGGATGTTTGGGCGCACCGCGATATGTTTCAGCTTGACCCTGATACAGGAGAAGCAGCCTTAATGGCTGGGGTACCACCAGACTACTTTAGTGAAACAGGACAACTGTGGGGGAATCCTGTCTACAACTGGCAAGCCTTGGAAAAAAACAATTTTAAATGGTGGATTAGAAGAGTAGAAGCCATCTTAGAATATGTTGATATCATCCGCATCGATCATTTTAGAGGCTTTCAATCTTACTGGGCAGTACCCCAGGGAGAAACTACCGCCATCAAAGGCACATGGTTAGATGCTCCTGGAGATCAATTTTTTCAACTGCTAGAAAAACAGTTGGGTAAACTGCCCATCGTGGCAGAAGACTTGGGGGTTATTACCCCTGAAGTGGAGGCACTACGGGATAAATTTGGTTTTCCTGGCATGAAAATTCTGCAATTTGCCTTTGATTCTGACCGAGGCAATGGTTTTCTACCCTATAACTACGCCGACCGTAACTGCATCGTTTACACAGGAACTCACGATAACGACACTACCGTCGGTTGGTTTAAAGAGCGATCTCCTGAAGCGCAAGCTAATGTGGTGGACTATCTGGGCTGTGTGGGGAACGATGGCATTCATTGGGCAATGATTCGCTTGGCGCTTAGTTCTGTGGCTAATACGGCGGTGTTGCCCTTTCAGGATATTTTGGGTTTAGGCACAGATGCCAAAATGAATACTCCTGCTCAGCCCACAGGTAATTGGGGTTGGCGTTGTCGCGGGGAAGCCTTTAATGATGAATTAAGTGGTCGCTTGAAGCATCTCACCTATCTCTATGGACGGGCGCCGATTAACCTCGAATAAATGGCCTAAACTCTGCTAGTGCTTTTGTTATCCAGCTCCGTAACATACATCTCGTCTAAATTAAAGGTGAAATTAGATGAAATTTAAACTTGTGAGTTGGGTAACCTAGCAATATAACCAGCACTATGGCAAAAGGTTATGTCTTGTAAATGATGAAATTTAAGCTTGTGAGTTGGATAATCTATCATCTTGTCAAAAAACATCGCTCTTTTGGCAAACCCCAGGAATTAAAGTTAGCGGAGGCAGTGGCAAATAACGACCTGTTGCTGGTGAAAAAACTCTTGGATCAAGGCGTTGACCCTAATGTTCGCCTTGTCGGTCAAGCTAATGAACCCCTAATCTTTTTAACCTTTAGCAAAGAATGGTTTACCTTACCTTTGGAGAAAACAGGCGATCGCCCGACAACCTCCTATAAGATTACGGCTAAATCCAAGTGTCTCAGTTTGCTCCTCAAATATGGTGCTGACCCCAATGTGCGGGATAGTCAAGGACGCAGCGTTTTAGACATTGCTATTCTCTGGTGCTTGACAGACACGGTTAAGTTATTGCTCCTCAATGGTGCTGACCCCAACTTTCGAGCGAAAAATGGTAAAACTCCTTTAATGAAGGCAGCGATCTTGGGTCTTCAGGATGCCCGACCAATGCAGGACAAATTACAGATTATGATGCATCTGTTGGATAGTGGGGCAGAAATTGATGCCCAAACACCAGAGGGAAAAACTGCTTTAATGTATGCGGTGGGTAATTCTCGCTTAGAAGTAGTAGAGCTTTTAGTCAGCAGTGGCGCATCCTTGCTGATTAGGGATCAT
Organism: Cyanobacteriota bacterium; assembly: GCA_046050865.1. Lineage (GTDB taxonomy): Bacteria > Cyanobacteriota > Cyanobacteriia > Cyanobacteriales > Xenococcaceae > Waterburya. Next base: position 2,582 of record JBJOPG010000055.1, on the reverse strand, counting down.
CAGGGGAATCGAGCCAGGGATATCATTAACCAAAATGCTAGTCCCCAACAGCAGCAAAATTTACGAAAAATCCTCAGCCAACCCCAAGTAAATATTGCCAAATATAAATATCAGGAGTTTGTCCCCGAAGGCGATCGCCTGCTAGCACCAATTATTAATCAGCAAAATAGTAATAGTTATTCGTTTGATGACATTCCTCGCAAATTTTGATACTAGTTTAACCAGTACAATAGAGTTTCTGCCTCTCTCAATATAGGTTCGTTATAGTAATCTCATAGCTTTAAATTGTCTTAAAAATTGATGCTATGAAATTCAAACAAACAATCAGAGATTTTTTAATCTATAAAGTTGGTAAAACAATTCTTCATTGGTTAGAAAAAATAATCGCGCGTTACTCGGCGATCGGCAATGACTGTTTTTTCGATGCCCATTACTTTTCTTGGACAGCAAACCTAGAAGCTAATTGGCAAACTATTAGAAAAGAACTAGATCTGGTATTACAATCGACTGAGCAATTACCTAGCTTTCATGATATTTCTCAAGATCAATATCGCTTAAGTAATGATGGTTTATGGAAAACTTTCTTTTTTTATGGCTATGGCATCAAGATCGAGCAAAACTGCTATTGTTGCCCGCAAACAGTTGCTCTGATTGAAAGCATACCAGGAATGAAAACAGCATTCTTCTCAATTTTGTTACCAGGTAAACATATTCCCGAACATCGTGGCCCTTATAAAGGATTATTGCGTTATCAACTAGCCTTAAAAGTTCCCCAGGATCGAGAAAATTGTTTAATTCGGGTCGGTAATGAATTTCGTCATTGGGCAGAAGGGACAAGTCTGTTATTTGATGATTCTTTTGTCCATGAAGCCTGGAATCAAACCAGTGAGATACGAGTTGTCTTGTTTCTGGATATTATTAGACCGACTAAGTTTCCTGTGTCACTGCTCAATCATTTTTTAATTAGCTTAATTCGCTACTCACCGTACGTTAAAGATGCCTATGCAAATCAAAAGCAGTGGAATAAACGTTTGGTTCACAACTAGAAGGAGTTTAGAGTTTTTTCTGGGTTTTTTCTAATTCAGCTTTGCTAGTTTAGCTAGTTTACTGTTCAGATATCTTCTATTTAATCAAGCCAATTTCTCGTAATCTCTGACGGAGAAACTCTCCTGCGGTAATATCAGCAAACTGTTGAGGATGTTCATCATCAATGCAGTTAGGTAAACAGCTAAGATCCATTTCGGAAACTGGATGCATAAAAAAGGGAATTGAATATCGGGAAGTATTCCACAATTGCTCTGGGGGATTAACCACCCGATGAATAGTAGATTTCAGTTTTTTGTTGGTGAGCCTTTCTAACATATCTCCCACATTTACCACTATCTGCTCAGACAGGGCAGTAACAGGAATCCATTTGCCATCCTGACGGAGAATCTGTAACCCGGCGGCACTGGCACCCATTAGAAGGGTAATTAAATTAATGTCCCCATGGGCGGCGGCTCGGACGGCATCCACAGGAATAGCTTGGGGATTATTGAGGGGAAAATAGTGAATTGGGCGCAGAATACTGTTGCCGAGTCTGACCTGACGATCAAAATAATTTTCTTCTAGCTGGAGATAAAGGGCGATCGCTCTTAGGATTTGAATTCCTGCTGCTTCTAGGGTACGGTAAGCGGCAACGGTGGCGATCGCAAATTCTGGTACTTCTGAGGGAAAGATGTTCTGGGGATAATTCAGACGAGTTAACTCTGCCGCTGGGATTTCTTGTCCCACATGATAAAACTCTTTGAGATCGCCGATGCTTCTGCCTTTAGCGTGTTCTTTTCCTTTGGCGGTATAGCCCCTTTGTCCTCCTACTCCTGGTATTTCGTAGTTTAGTTTCGTTGCTTCGGGGAGGGCAAAAAACTGTTGGACTGATTGGTAAAGATTTTCCGTCAGGGCATCGGATAGTCCATGATTTTTCACTGCCACAAAACCAATATTTTTAAACCCATCACCTAGGGTTCGTACAAAGTTATCCTTGACCAGAGAGTTGTCTGAAGTAAAATCTAGAAGGTCTACGGCAGGAATTTCTTGAAAGAGAATGTCGCTCATTAATCGCAATCTTGATAGTTAGTAGGTATGAAGGCTATAAGCTATAAGCCTTAAAACTCTGAAATGACAATAGTTTAAACCGAAATGTCTGATATTTGTTTGAACGTGCCAAGGCAAAAAATATCTCTTATAGTGGATGAAATATTTTATACATCTATGTAACTAATTTAATTGCTAGTTATGGAAACTAAACTACGAGAACTTATTGGTCAGCCTAACGTTTGGCTATATGTTAAAAGCAGCAGCGGTTGGGTGAAAAATGTCGAAATATTGGAAGTGGAGTCAGATATGGTAACTTTTCGCTATCAGCATGAATCTATCGAGGAAGTAAAAGTCTGGGAAAAAACCACTAGATTAGACAATATTTTGGAAATCGATCTGCGAGTGGTTGCTGTCCCTAAATGCGATGAGCAGATGCAAGATGTTAAGGACAAATTGAGCCGCTTGCTAGAGCAAGAGTAGCTGTAGCGGTGAATAACTGATGTTAC
>JBJOPG010000054.1:0-28943 GCA_046050865.1 Cyanobacteriota bacterium | reverse complement strand
CGAAACCTATCGTTCCTATCTGCCCGTTAGCGAAGCTACTCCTGTAGTTAGCTTATTAGAAGGCAATACTCCTTTGATTCCCCTTCCAGCGATCGCCGAGCGTCTTGGTCGCGGGGTTCAGGTATATGCGAAGTATGACGGTCTGAATCCGACGGGTAGCTTTAAGGATCGAGGGATGACCATGGCAATTTCTAAAGCCAAGGAAGAAGGAGCGAAAGCAGTCATCTGCGCTAGCACAGGGAACACTTCCGCCGCCGCCGCCGCCTATGCTCGTCGGGCAGGGATGAAGGCTTTTGTAATTATTCCTGATGGTTATGTAGCTTTGGGTAAATTAGCTCAGGCTCTTTTATACGGAGCGGAGGTAATTGCCATTGACGGCAATTTCGATGATGCCTTGGGGATCGTGCGCGAGCTTGCCGAAAAATATCCTGTTACCTTAGTCAATTCCGTCAATCCCTATCGTCTCCAGGGGCAAAAAACCGCAGCCTTTGAAATAGTAGATGTCTTGGGCAATGCTCCAGATTGGCTCTGTATTCCCGTGGGGAATGCTGGTAATATCAGTGCTTATTGGATGGGGTTTTGTGAATATCGTCAATCAGGAAAATGTTCTCGTTTACCCAAGATGATGGGCTTCCAGGCGGCTGGCGCTGCTCCTTTTGTTTCAGGAGAAAAAGTTGCCAACCCTGAGACCCTAGCCACTGCTATTCGGATTGGTAATCCTGCGAACTGGGAAAAAGCGATCGCCGTCCAAGAAGCTAGTAACGGCGAATTTAATGCTGTGACGGACGCGGAAATTTTGGCTGCCTATCAGATTCTGGCATCAGAAGAAGGGATATTTTGTGAGCCAGCTAGTGCGGCTTCGGTAGCGGGGTTGCTGAAGGTTAAATCAACTGTACCTGATAACGCTACCGTAGTCTGTGTCCTAACTGGAAATGGTTTAAAAGATCCTAGCTGTGCAGTGGAACATAGTTTGAACGAACTCAAAAAAGGCATTCCCAACGATATTGCCCGAGTTGCTCAAGAAATGGGATTTTAAAGACTTGGAAAATCCTAAAAAAAACGTGTATTAGTGGCTGCTAATACACGAGTTCATTTACGACTTAACCGATATTGCTAAAATCACAATCCTGAAATAGAGGATGCGGTATTTAGCTGGAAATTTAACGCGACTACACCATAAATCTACTGAGTATTTTCGTCTTCAGTAAAAATACTGATCTTGTTGGCTATTTAATGTTTTCAGAAATTTAATCGAAGAGAATCAAGTTGACAATTAGTTTGTTAAAGGATTCCTGGTATCTTCAGCAAGATTTTCATTTTTTTGTATGATTAACTCAACCAATGAGTAAAGATCTGTGGCAAACATTAACAGATCCTCAAAGATATTCGGTGAGCAAAAGCAAAAAACATGACTCAAATTAATTCCAGACAGAAAGTAATTGTGGTTGGAGGTGGTCTAGCAGGAACAGAAGCGGCATGGCAAATTGCGCAAGCAGGAGTAGCAGTAACTCTTTACGAAATGCGTCCTGTCAGAACCTCCCCTGCTCACCATACAGAAGAACTGGCAGAGTTAGTCTGTAGCAACTCTTTTGGGGCTAAAAATAGCGATCGCGCCGCTGGTTTACTCCACGAAGAATTACGCCAGTTGGGTTCCCAGGTGATTTCCATGGCAGATTGTCATGCTGTTCCCGCCGGGGGAGCATTAGCAGTAGACCGGGCTGTATTTAGCAGTGAATTAACCCGTGCCCTGGCTAGTCATCCCCTGGTGGAATTAACTCGCGCTGAGATTACCGAAATTCCCCAAGATAGTATTGTGGTCTTAACCACAGGACCTCTAACCAGTCCCAGTCTGGCTCAAAACCTCCAACAGTTTACAGGAATGGAGTATATGAGTTTTTTCGATGCGGCTAGTCCGATTATTGTGGGGGAATCCATTGACCGAGAGCGAGCTTTTCTAGCATCCCGCTACGACAAGGGAGAAGCCGCTTATCTGAACTGTCCCTTGAACAAGGAGCAGTATCTCCAGTTTCGCCAGGAACTATGTCAGGCAGAGCAGGCAGAATTAAAAGATTTTGAGCGAGAAAATGCCAAGTTTTTTGAAGGCTGTTTGCCCATTGAGGAATTAGCCCAACGGGGAGAAGAGACGATGCGCTATGGCCCGTTGAAACCAGTGGGTTTATTTGATGCTCGTTTGGGCGATTTTCGTGACCCTGAAAATAGAGGGAAGCGTCCCTATGCAGTGGTACAACTGCGGCAAGAAGATAAGGCTGGTCAACTGTGGAATATGGTCGGCTTCCAAACCAATTTACGTTGGGGAGAGCAAAAGCGAGTTTTTCGCCTCATTCCTGGCTTAGAACAGGCAGAATTTGTGCGCATGGGTGTAATGCACCGCAATACCTTTATTAATTCACCTCAGTTATTAGAATCAACTCTCCAGTTTAAACATCAACCTCATGTTTTGGCAGCAGGGCAGCTCGTGGGGACAGAAGGTTACACCGCAGCTGCCGCGGGGGGCTGGTTAGCGGGAACCAATGCCGCTCGGCTGGCTTTAGGTCAAAAGCCATTAACGATGCCGGTCACTACTATGATGGGAGCATTGTTTGACTTTATTAGCTCTGCCTCACCGAAGCATTTTCAGCCGATGCCCCCAAACTTTGGGGTCATTCCCCCTTTAGCGACTAGAGTCAAGGGTAAGCAAGAAAGGTATGGTCAATACCGCGATCGCTCTTTGGCAGATCTAACTAACTGGAAACAAACTCTCGCTCCTGAAGCAGTGGTGCTAGGGTCGTAATTACTATAAGCAACCACCAAGATCAATTAATAGCAAACATATTACAACAAACTGCAAAAAAACATATGAAAGAACAAATTATCCTGTGGTTAAATCGTCTGCTGGTTGCCGATGTATTTGTCGTTATATTAGGCTTTCTTTGGTTTGCGATCGCTGTAGTTGGTCGCTACCTAAACATACCATTAGGATTTGACCTGTGGTATCGCCTATGGATTCCCCTATTTAATCCTGCCATCGGCATTCTATTTTTGGGAGCATTTATCACTTGGGGAGTTAGTAAAATTTCTCAGAAGTTTGGCTCAGAATAGGAGTTTACTTTGGTTTTACCTCAGAATATCAGCAGGGAAAATTAATTCCTGAGCAGAACATTGCCAAAAAAAGATGATGAGCTAAGATCGCAATAATGGTCACATGTCTTAAATGATGTCGATTTGTTGTGTTTACTAATAAATTTTTTTAATTTTTAACTTACGGTTTCTCGGGTTTAAATCCAATTAATGACAAATGACAGAACCAATCTTAAAACCAGCTCAATGTAGGCAAAGCAACCATATTTAGGGAAAACACAATATGCTTATATGCCCCCAGTGTGAATTTGAAAATCCTGAGTCCAATAGATTTTGTCAAAGTTGTGGTGCTTCTTTGACTCACAAAGTTTGTTGTCAATGTGGAACCAGTATTGCCATTGAAGCAGAAACTTGCCATATTTGCGGCGCAGCTAACCACACTGTTTTATGGGCAATCATCTCTCAGGCAAAAACTCGACAGCAACTAGAACCGTGCCCAGAATTAGCTCAGGTTGGGAGTGACACCGTAAGCCATCAACCACCCTTAGAAATCTCTAGCTTGGCAGATTTATTTGCCCATAGCCAGTCGAAAAACATCCCTGCTTTACAAATTCAAACGGATGCAGAGCAGACCTACAATCGCTATGCCCTCAAAACAGAGGCGGATTCAGCCGGACTGTTGAGCAATAACTTTAGCAATAACTATGGTGGTAATGATAGTGCCTTTATTCAGAGTCAGGTAATTGACCAATATCCCCTGCAAAAATCTCATTTGGCAACCCTACAAAAACAGCAAATGGATTTATTTGTAGAACTAAGTCAAGATCTGAGTGATTCCTATCTAGCGGTAACTGAATATTGGAATTTGATCGGCTTACCCACTCATGCTTTGCCATATTTAATTTTAGAAAAGTATACCCCCACAATTCCCAAGCTCTATGATGCTTGGCAGCAGCAAGATCAAGGAGTTGTCCTGTTACCAGATCGTTCTCAATGGCAATTGGTCACTGAACTATGGTCACAGCAAAACCTCGCCTTACCACAAATTGTTTGGTTTCTGGATGAAATGGTCAAGCTTTGGGAACCTTTGCAACGAATTAACTGTGCTCAAAGTCTCTTATGTCAAGAAAACCTGCGGATCGATGAAGACCAAGCTTTTTGTCTACAGCAGTTATATATGGATGGGGATGACCTGCCGACCTTAAAGGATTTAGCCCAAACTTGGCAGTTTTGTTTGGCACAAACTCACCTAGAAAATATCGAACAGCTAGATTCCCTGCTGAACAAGATGCTCTCAGGAGATATTATCGAAGTTGAACAATTAAGGTTAGAGTTACACAATCTGGGTCTAGATGAGCCAGAAATTGAATTTTTGGATATTCCCGAAGCATATCCGATTGATGTTCCTCCCCTGGAGATGGAGATGATGGAAATAAACGATATTGAAGCTGTTAAACCAACTGTGTCTAATGTTTCTAAAGTGATCGCTTCTGAAACGGAAACTTTCTCAGAGGAAACTGACGATGATATGATGTATTCTAGTGAGTCTGAAGAAGAGGCAACGGAGATGATACCGATGCAGTTACGAAGTCTTACTGATGCTTGCTGCACTGACATTGGAGCTCAAAGAGACCACAACGAAGACTTCTTTGGGGTTAGTACCAAAGTTGAGAAGGTCGAGAACAATACCGAAAGTAGTTTGAGCGTCCGTGGTTTATATATAGTTTGTGATGGCATGGGGGGACACGCAGCGGGAGAAGTTGCTAGCGCCATGGCGGTGGAAAGTCTGCAAAAATATTTTCAAGCCTATTGGCAGTCGGAATTACCGAACCACGAGATCATCGAATCTGGGGTACTGCTGGCAAATGAGGCTCTCTATCAGACCAACCTCAGCAATTCCCGCTCTGGTAGTGGCAGAATGGGCACAACTTTAGTGATGGCATTACTTCAGGATACCAAGCTGGCGATCGCCCATGTGGGAGACAGTCGCATCTATCGCTTCAGCCGCAGGCATGGACTAGAGCAGCTCACCTCAGACCATGAAGTTGGTCAAAGAGAAATCAATCGTGGGGTAGAGCCAGAAATCGCCTATGGTAGACCCGATGCTTATCAACTAACCCAAGCATTAGGCCCCAGGGACAATAACTCGGTGCGACCAGAAATCCAATTTCTAGATCTCACGGAAGATTGCTTAATTCTGCTGTGTTCTGATGGTTTTTCCGACAATGATTTTCTGGAAGAAAATTTTTCCCAGCATCTAGAGCCGCTGATTAGTTCTCAGGCAAATCTCCAAGATGGTCTATTTAATTTAGTTGATCTGGCTAACCAGCATAATGGTCATGATAATATTACGACAATTTTACTTAGAATTAAATTAAAGCCTGATTGCTAAAAGTTACGCTGGGCTAATATGTTTGATTTTCTTATAGTTATTTAGTTATTTAACTGATAAATTGTCCAATATGGTTATTTTTACCCTCTTGGAGCCCCAGACAAACCAACCACTTCAACAGTGGGAATTCTCTGAGCAATCAGTAATTCGGATTGGTCGAGCTCAAAACAACGACATTGTACTACATGGTTATTTTCAAGTCTCCCGACAACATTTAGAGTTAACCCTAATTGATCCTCCCCAAGAAAAATGGCAGTTGATTAGTCGAGGAACGAACGGGACTCTCATCAATAATCATTTTGTGACCGAGGCGATTATTAATCACGATGATCTGATTCGACTGGCGGAAAACGGGCCTGTCTTTAAGTTTGAATTAGAATCTCATTTAGCACCACCACAGCCAGAACTCGAACAAACTAATATTCTTTCTAGCCCAGAGGTTTGCGACCACCGAGATAATCCCGATGGCAGCATTTTTTGCCGACACTGTGGACAACCGATTGTCGAAGAAGAACATTTTGTTGGCTCATACCAAATTCTGCGTACTCTTGGCAGAGGGGGCATGGGAACCACTTATCTTGCTTGGGATCGCGATCGCACTGTGCAAAACGCACCAATGCTCTTAGTGCTCAAAGAAATGAACGCAGATATGGCTCGCATTGCCAAAGCGAGAGAACTGTTTGAACGCGAAGCTCGGATCTTACAATCCCTAGAACATCCTGGCATTCCCAAATATTATGATTTCTTCGTAGAGAATAATCACAAGTATATTGTCATGGAGTTAATTCATGGTCATAACTTAGAACAGTTTGTTAATCAGCGAGGGGCTAATGATCCCGTCAGGACGATCAATTGGATGATCCAAATCTGCGATATCTTGACCTATCTCCATAACTTAGACCCCCCCTTGGTGCATCGGGATATCAAACCAGCTAACTTAATGTTGAGAAATCTGGACAGTCGTCTGATGCTCCTCGATTTTGGCGCAGTCAAGGAGCTAGGGACTGCCCTGGAAACCCGCATTGGGGTAGAGGGTTATAGCGCTCCTGAACAATATCGAGGGAAACCCTGTCCTCAATCAGATATCTATGGGGTTGGTACCACGATTATTTTCTTGCTCACGGGGAAAGCACCCATGCAATACTATCGTTATCAAAGCAATAAATTTGAATTCGATATTGAGAATATCCCTAATTTGCCCTCTAAACTGGGTCTAGTTATCGGGATTGCTTGTCAGCCAGAACCAAGAGATCGCTATCAGACAGCCAAGGAACTGGGGGAAGCTTTAGCCAATTGTCTCTAATCTTCTCTGGAGTCTAGAGATATCCAGAAGATTCAAAGATTCAACTCAACTAACTGATGTTACACAAAACAACGACAAATAGATAGTTTCAGTGAGGGATGAAAATAGAACAGTGAAGCCTTTTCCCCTTTCCCTTTAACCTTTTTCCAATCTTCACAAATCAATGGGTGCTTAACATCGATTAACTAATCTTCATCCCAGTCTTCAACTAACAGTAATTCACGAATCTGATCTTGGGGGGAAAAGTCAAAGTCCAATAGTTCACTTTTCCAATGAGGCCAGTCATTGCCTAAGAGAAGGGCGATTTTACCGATGCGATCTTCTGGGGTAACAATTTTGGATTCTACTAAGGAAGATACCTTCCGTTGCAATTTCATCATGGGATGTGCAACTTGCTTTGTCATACTCTCAATCTTGCCTGTTATGATATGTTGATTAAATAAGTAGAGAGTTAATCCGTCTGGCTCGACTTCTAACTGTCGCTTGCCTGAAGTTCACGGAAAAACCTCACATACTTCTAACTTACATTACAGCACTTTGGCAAGAGATTGTAACGATTATTTCGGTAATTACTCTCTTAAGTCGTGAAATCCGATAATGATTGAGAATTGAGCAAGAGAAATTGGGCAGAAAAGTTAATGAATAAGCAGATTGGGATTTTGGTTTTGCTCGGCATCTCTTGCTTAATTGCTCCTGTTGTTGCTCTCAATATGGCTCCTGATTCCCTAGGACCTAAGGGAATTAATGCTCTGCGACTGCATCAGCCTCCCTACAATTTGCTGGGTCGAAAAATTGGCATTGGTCAAATCGAAGTGGGTCGTCCAGTTAAGTTGGGTCAAGATAAAGCCGCCAACACTTTGGGCAAAATCTCTCCCTCCGCAGTTTTTTATCGTAACCAGCCACCCACTGCCGATGAAAACGTTGATGACCACGCCAGTATGGTGGCACAGGTGATGATTGCTCAAGATAAGCGTCTATTGGGAGTTGCTCCTCAAGCGAAACTATACTCTTCTGCTGTGGGTTCGTTGAGTGAAGGTGGTCAACCCTATGAGTGTTTGACAAGTCAACATGTGGCTTTACAGAATAGTGGTGATCTTCGTGGGATTAATTTTAGTTTTGGCGAGTCCTTAGAAAATGATCAGGGAGACGAGATTCAATTAAATGGTAAGGCATTATTAACCTCTTGTATTGATTGGTCAGCAAGAGAGCATGATGTTTTATATGTGATCGCTGGGAATCAGGGGAGAGGAGGAATTCCCATTCCCACGGATAATTTTAATGGCATCACCACCGCATACACCAGAAAAAAACAGGGAAAATTTAGTAAGGTTGATTTTGCCAATCTTAGCGCCTTCCCCATCGGCATTGGCAGTAGCTTCATTAAAAAAGAAATTAATTCTGGTGAGCGACGCTCTGTCAGTCTTTTAGCTCCTGGGGGTCAAATTTCGGTCTACAACCAAAAAGGTGAAATTGAACAGGTTAGTGGTACTAGTTTTGCCGCCCCCCACATTACGGGGACGATCGCTTTATTACAAGAATATGGCGATCGCCAGTTACGGTCTAAATCAAGGACTAAATCAAGAGCTAAATCAAGAACTAAATCAGTTAAATGGAGTTTGGACTCCCGTCGTCATGAGGTGATGAAGGCGGTATTACTCAATTCCGCAGACAAAATCGCAGATGCTGGAGATGGTTTATTGCTAGGTATGGAACGTACCATCGTCAACGAAAAGAATCAGACTTGGTTTGATGCTGATGCCTATGTTAACCCCCGCATTCCTTTGGATATTCAAATGGGGACAGGGCAAATTAATGCTTGGCGAGCCTATCAGCAGTTTAGTGCTGGAGAAGCCCCTTCAAAACAAGCTGTTGCCCCCTTGGGCTGGGACTACGGAACAGTGAGAGCAAATCAATATCAAGAATACGAGCTAGAAAAACCTTTAGTGGGGGGTAGTCATGCCGCTATTACTCTAGTTTGGGATCGCTTGGTCTTGCTGAATGACCTTAATGCTAATCAGCAATATGATCTGGGAGAAACATTCAGCGATCGCCAATTGAATAATTTGGATGTTTATCTATTGCCCATGGGGGAGGATAGTAACATGAGAAATATTTGTTCTTCTTCTAGTTTTGAAGATAGTGTTGAACATATTTTCTGTCCGATCCCCACTACAGGACGTTATAAAATTCGCGTCTATTATCGTCATCAACTAAATGAACCTGTCCAGTCTTATGCTTTAGCCTGGTGGACACAGAGCAAGCAATCGGCAATCCATAAAAATGGAGACTCAAAAAATAATTAATAATTACTTCTCAATCTCCAATCGCTAATTATTGAATTTATTTCTACAAATCTATTCCTAAAGTGGAATTACTTGGAAATCAACTGTAGCACTGACTTCAGGGTGTAGCTTAACTTCTGCTTGGTAGTTTCCAGTGGTGCTAACATCAGGAACTTCAATCCCCCGACGATCAACTTCAATCCCTGCTTGCTCCTTGATGATATCGGCTATTTCTTGGGTGGTCACGGTACCAAAAATGGCATTTTCTTCCCCAACTTGTTTGCGGATGGTCAACTTACCAATAGTTTTGAAAGCAACTTTTTTGTTTTCCGCTGCCTGTTTTTCCGCTAGTTTGATTTGTCTTTCTTTCTCTCTTCTGACTTCCACCTGGTGAATAATCCCTTTGGTGGCAATGCTAGCTAAACCTTGAGGAATTAGATAATTACGGGCAAACCCAGGGGCAACATCAACTAAATCTCCATCTTTGCCCAATTTACTGACACTTTGATTCAATACTACGGATACGCGCTTTGCCATTGTTTTACTTAAATTCTCCTATATCGATTACTTGATTTTGATGTGGCGATTTTTGTCTGCACCTCAGAGCATCTAATTATAACCTGATGCAGGTTCGACAGAAACGCAAGTTCGACGAAAAATTTGGCGATCGCAACAATATAAACTGAAAAATACGATAGATTAGAAATTATTTATGGCGATCATGAATTTATCTCAGGACTTGGTACATGGTGTGGCGCAGCTATTTCCTGATGCGATTTTTTATCACCAGACTACAGAAAAGATCGTAGCACTGACGATCGATGATGCTCCTTGCCCTTTGGTTCAGGAAGATTGTGGCACAAAGTTAATTTTAGAAGCGATCGCCCAACACAATCAAGCATACAGTCACCTAGAGGCAGCCAAGGCTACATTTTTTCTGATCAGCAGCTATATTCCTCCTAATGGGTCAATTATTGCCGAAATTATGGCTCATGGTCACGAAATCGCTAATCATGGAGTCATCGACGAAACCCACGCCTTCTTAACTCCTCAACAGTTTGAGCGGCAGCTTAAAGAGGCACACGATCAACTACTAAAACTTACAGGAAATGACATTCGTTGGTATCGTCCTGGCAGAGGTTTTTATAATCAGACTATGGTGCAAGCGATCGCTAACTTAACCGCCGCCGAGAATTACGACTTGCAATTAGTCCTCGCTTCGATGATTCCCTTTGATACTTTTGAGTTAATTAATCAGCCTTGGTTAACCACTATGTATACCAAACAAATGATCTTTCCTGGAGCAATTTTAGTCTTTCACGCTAATTCCCTGAAGGTGGCAAAGAAAACAGCGATCGCCCTAAAAATGATCTTAAAAGACTTAAGAGAGAGAGGCTATCGTATTGTTACAGTGAGCGAGCTAATGAACTCCCCCCATCTGCATCCCTGAAATGATCAACCTGAAATGTTTATATGAAATATTTATTATTTTACAAACCCTATGGAGTACTGTGTCAGTTTACCGACCAGAGCGATCATCCTCGTTCGACTTTAAAAGACTACATTCCCCTGACTGGAATTTATCCCGTGGGCAGATTAGACCGCGATAGCGAAGGACTGTTATTACTCACCGATAACGGTCAATTACAAAACCGTTTAGCCAATCCTCAGTTTGCCCATCCCCGCACCTACCATGTGCAAGTAGAAGGAATTCCTGATGAGTCGGCATTAAATCAACTACAGAATGGTGTAACAATTAAAAATTATCATACTCGTCGAGCCAAAGTGAGACTCCTCTCTCCTGAGCCAAATTTTCCACCCCGGATACCACCAATTCGCGATCGCAAGTCCATCCCCACCTGTTGGTTAGAAATGATTCTCACCGAAGGCAAAAATCGTCAAGTTAGAAGAATGACGGCTGCGGTTGGTTATCCTACCCTCAGATTAGTTAGAGTATCCATCGGTAGGGATGATCATAAATTAGATTTAGCGGGTTTAAATCCTGGTAACTGGCGAGAACTATCTCCCCTTGAAACAAAGAGTTTACTTAACTTTAAATAAATATATTATTTTATTGTTTTCATTTATTTTTATATATTTTTATAAATTGCAAGTAATAAAATTTCACTAAATTATATGCTCCAATCCGAAGAGATGTAAATATACTTAGAGAATGAGGTAGTTGCTTTATTACCTCAAAATGATGAAAAACATATTCAGCTATACATAATCCATGACAACTACTATCCGCCAAGATGGCAATTATAGTTCTTGGGAGAAGTTTTGCCGCTGGGTCACTAACACCAACAACCGTATTTATGTAGGTTGGTTTGGCGTTATTATGATTCCCTGTCTTCTCTCCGCTACTATCTGTTTCATAATCGCTTTTGTGGCAGCACCTGCTGTAGATATCGATGGTATTCGCGAGCCTGTAGCTGGTTCACTGATCTATGGAAATAATATTATTTCTGGTGCAGTGGTGCCTTCGAGTAATGCGATCGGTCTGCATTTTTATCCCATTTGGGAAGCCGCTTCTTTAGATGAATGGCTCTACAACGGTGGTCCTTATCAGTTAATTATTTTCCACTTCCTCATCGGTATTTTCTGCTGGATGGGTCGTCAGTGGGAACTTAGCTTCCGCCTTGGGATGCGTCCTTGGATCTGCGTAGCCTATTCTGCTCCAGTATCAGCCGCCACCGCAGTCTTCTTAATCTATCCTTTAGGACAAGGTTCTTTCTCCGATGGGATGCCCCTAGGAATCAGCGGCACCTTCAACTTCATGTTGGTATTCCAGGCTGAACACAATATCCTGATGCACCCCTTCCATATGCTTGGTGTAGCTGGTGTTTTCGGCGGTTCTTTGTTCTCAGCAATGCATGGTTCTTTGGTGACTTCTTCTCTTGTACGGGAAACCACTGAAACCGAGTCCCTCAACTATGGCTATAAATTCGGTCAAGAAGAAGAGACTTACAACATTGTTGCTGCCCATGGCTATTTTGGTCGTCTGATTTTCCAATACGCCTCTTTCAATAACTCACGGTCTTTGCACTTCTTCCTAGGGGCTTGGCCAGTCGTGGGGATTTGGTTTACGGCAATGGGGATTTCTACCATGGCGTTTAACCTCAACGGTTTTAACTTTAACCAATCTGTTCTAGATTCCCAAGGTCATGTAATTAATACTTGGGCAGATGTTCTCAACCGCGCCAATCTTGGTTTCGAGGTAATGCACGAACGTAATGCTCATAACTTCCCCCTCGATTTAGCTAGTGGTGAAGCAGCACCTGTAGCCATGACTGCCCCTACTATTAGTGGTTAAAAGTTAAGAATTTTCTATAACATTCCATCCATTAGTTAGCTTTGACAGCGCTCTATTTCGACAGGGCGCTGTTTTTTTAAGAACAATAAACTAAATACGTCTTGCGAAGCTTATCCTCCCTTCCGTCCAAACTTTTAATTGTGCAAAATCTTGCATTTCCTTGTATGTATATTACTCAGTAATATTGTACTATACGGGCTAGAAGCTAGAAGCTATACGTTAAATATAATCCTGCAAAGCCTTCACCTCTAAAGGCCCAGATTGGAGGGAACGAATTGCTGCAGCGGTAGCTTTTGCTCCTGAGATGGTGGTAATAATTGGTAGTCGATAGTCTAATGCCATTCTTCTAATTAATTGAGCATCGGTTTGAGATTCTTCCCCTGTGGGAGTATTGATAATGAGCTGGATCTGATTATTTTTGATGGAATCGATGACGTGGGGGCGGCCTTCATGGAGTTTGAGCACTAACTCCACATCTTTAATCCCATTTTCTTGGAGAGATTTTTGGGTTCCTGAGGTGGCAACAATCTTAAAGCCAAGGTCAATAAAATCTTTGATTACAGGCACGATCGCAATCTTATCCCGTTCGTTCATCGAGACAAACACTGTCCCCGCCAGAGCCAAGTCTACTCCTGCACCAATTTCCGCCTTCGCAAAAGCTTTACCAAAATCGCTATCAATCCCCATTACTTCTCCTGTCGATCGCATTTCAGGGCCTAAGAGAGTATCAGTACTAGGAAATTTGTTAAAGGGCAACACTGCTTCTTTGACGGCAATATGGTTCGGAATGATTTCCTTGGTTACCCCCAAAGATTCTAAACTTTTGCCCGACATAACTAGGGAGGCAATTTTTGCCAGGGGAACTCCCGTTGCTTTGGAAACAAAGGGTACAGTCCGCGAGGCGCGAGGGTTGGCTTCAATGATAAACACCTGCTCTCCCTGCACTGCATACTGAATGTTCATTAGACCGACTACTTTTAGGGCTTTGGCTAATTTGGCAGTCCAGTCACGAATCACGGCGATCGCCGATTCGGGTAAGGAGTTATAGGGAATGGAACAAGCCGAGTCCCCTGAATGGATGCCAGCTTGTTCGATATGTTCCATAATGCCGCCGATCACCACATTGCCACCATGGTCACACAAGGCATCAACATCCACTTCGATCGCATTTTCTAAGAATTTGTCAATTAAAATAGGATGGTCGGGTTCTACCTGGACAGCATAGGTCATATAGTGTTTGAGGTCAGCATCGGAATAGACAATTTGCATCGCTCTTCCCCCCAAAACATAGGAAGGTCGCACCACGACGGGATAGGAAATACGGTTAGCAATCTTGAGGGATTCTTCGTAACTACGAGCCAGACCATTTGGGGGCTGTTGGATATCTAGCTGCCGCAATATTTGCTCAAATCGTTCGCGATCTTCAGCGGCATCAATGGAATCTGGTGATGTGCCCCAGATCTTGGTTTCTGTCCCTGGAGTTTGCTCTAGATAATCTTGGAGCGGAATCGCTAACTTCAACGGTGTTTGTCCTCCAAACTGGACGATAATCCCGGCGGGGTTTTCCGCTTCGATAATATTCAGGACATCTTCTTTGGTTAAGGGTTCAAAGTAAAGGCGATCGCTGGTATCGTAATCAGTGGAAACGGTTTCAGGATTGGAGTTCACCATAATGGTTTCATATCCGGCAGCCGAAAGGGAAAAAGCGGCATGACAACAGCAGTAGTCAAACTCAATCCCCTGACCAATGCGGTTAGGGCCACCCCCCAAGATCATCACCTTGGATTTAGCAGAAGGAGTTATTTCCGATTCTCCCTCTTCATAGGTGGAGTAGTAATAGGGGGTAAAAGCTTCAAATTCGGCAGCACAAGTATCCACTAGCTTATACACGGGAATGATCCCTAAGGATTTACGATAGGCGCGCACTTCGTCTTCTTGGGTTTTAGTCGCAAAGGCAATTTGGCGATCGCTATAGCCTTGTTGTTTTACAAAGCGCATCTGTTCGGCAGCAATGGTTTTTAGCTCCTGTCCCTTGAGAAACGTTTCTGTTTGCAGTAATTCCTGCATCTTGTCGAGAAACCAAGGATCGATCGCCGTTAGTTGATGGATTTCTGCGACGGTCATGCCTAGTTTCAAACCTTGATAGATACTAAAAACTCGTTCGGGGTTGGGAGTCCGTAAACTAGCTCGTACCTGGGGAATGGAGGGTAAGATTTCTTGGCGATCGCAACCAAAGCCAGCCCGACCAGTCTCTAGAGAGCGTAGGGCTTTCTGGAAGGATTCATTAAAGGTTCTGCCAATTGCCATTGCTTCCCCTACCGATTTCATTTGCGTAGTTAAAATTGGTTCAGTTCCAGGAAATTTTTCAAATGCAAAGCGGGGAATTTTGGTGACTACATAGTCAATGGTGGGTTCAAAGGAGGCAGGGGTTTTTTGGGTAATGTCGTTATAAATTTCGTTGAGGCGATAACCTACCGCTAACTTCGCCGCAAATTTGGCAATGGGAAAACCGGTGGCTTTGGACGCTAAGGCGGAAGACCGAGATACCCGTGGATTCATCTCAATCACGATCACCTCACCATTCAGGGGGTTAATGGCAAACTGAATGTTAGACCCCCCCGTCTCGACTCCAATCTCACGAATAATCGCTAAAGAATAGTCTCTGAGGCGCTGATATTCTTTATCAGTCAAAGTTTGGGCGGGAGCGACAGTAATGGAGTCCCCTGTATGTATCCCCATGGGATCAATGTTTTCGATGGAACAGATAATCACCACATTATCTGCCAGATCCCGCATTACTTCTAGTTCGTATTCCTTCCAACCCAGTAAAGACTTATCTACAAGGATCTGATTTACAGGGGAAGCGTCGATCCCTGAAGCAGAAATTTGCTCGTATTCTTCTTGGTTGTAAGCAATGCCGCCTCCTGTACCACCGAGGGTAAAAGCAGGACGAATAATCAAAGGATAACTGCCTATTTCTTGGGCGATCGCTTTGGCTTCCTCCAAGTTATTAGCGATACCCGAGGGACACATGGGTACGCCAATTTTCTCCATCGCCTGTTTAAACAACTGACGGTCTTCAGCCTTTTCAATGGCGGGTAGTTTTGCCCCGATCAACTCCACTCCATACTGTTCCAACACGCCGCTTTTTGCTAGAGCCACTGCAATATTCAACGCCGTTTGCCCCCCCATGGTGGGTAACAGGGCATCTGGTCTTTCTTGTTCAATTACCTTCGTTACTATTTCTGGCGTTAAAGGTTCAATATAAGTACGGTTTGCCATTTCTGGGTCGGTCATAATCGAAGCAGGGTTGGAATTAACCAAGACTACTTCATAACCTTCTTCTCGTAGCGCTTTACAAGCTTGGGTTCCTGAATAGTCGAACTCACAGGCTTGTCCAATCACAATGGGCCCTGAACCAAGGAGGAGAATTTTATGGAGATCTTCGCGACGGGGCATATTATTCTGTCTCTTGTCTAACTTATACTGCTAGGGTCTAATTGTATAGTTTCTCGACCCCCCAAAGAGTATTCTCTCTAACCTAATTTTATACGGCTTTTATACGGCGCGTTTTAAGACAGCATGGAAGTTAGTTCAAACAGTATGACAAGTATGACAAGCTTGTTGCAATTTTATGACAATGAGAACGAGACTTTTGCGATCGCCAGAATATCGAAATACATCGAAAAACAGGGAGCAATTCTCCAGGAGGAATAACCTCTTCCTTATCCCATTAATGCTACCCAGAATATATTTGCGATCGCAAATTCCCTTCAGACTAGGATTTACCTAAGGCTTTTTTGAGCTTTTTCTTTTGCTCCGATGCCCAGAGCAGAGGTGTACCAGCCTTGGCAAATAATGGCATTGGCACAGCAGTCCAGTAGTAAATCGACAAGAGTTTACGACTACGGTCTGGAGGACAAGATAAGCGATTTGGTACGCCGTGAAAAGTTTTGGCAGTGGTAGGAAAAATTACCGTCCTGTTGAAATAGGGAGGGTAGCTGACTTGAACATCAGAATTTTTTTCATCTTGCAGTATCAGTTCACCGCCCCAACTAGCATCCCAGTCGCGATTTAAGTAAACCAAGAGATTGATTCGACGCATTAGAGGTAACGAAAAGTGTCTGGTGTAATCGGCGTGCATATCGAGCCAATTACCGGGAAACATTTCGTGAAAACCTGCTCCATGAAATACAGGATCACCTACTAAGTAATTGATGCCCACAATTGGTTCAATAGTATTAATAAACTCACTGGAACTGAGCCACAAGCACATGAGTTGACTAAACATGGATAAACCATTAATACCCCGAGAGGTACTTTTTAATTCGTTATTAGTATCCCAGGTAATCCAGTCCCGATTTTCAGAATCAGGAAACTCAGCTACTAAGCGATCTAGTAGTTCTGGTTCAAATAGATCATCGATAACTAGATGAGGATAGGGTTTACCCTGGTTATATTGCTGTTTAAACGACTCAGAATCTTGACGTAAGCGATCGCTAGCTTTACTAAACAAGTTTAGGTCTAAAATATTGGCATTTGTAGTTCTTTGCTGTAAATCGATATTCATAAAATTTCATTGATTGAGAATTGAAAGATGTATGTTTGTTAAACACAAAATACCCACAATCTCCACAAAAATTACACAATGATTTGACAATTTTGACAAAATATAAATTGACCAATACCTGTTCCAGGCGATCGCTTATTGGTCAACAGCAACGGCAACGGCAAACGAGAAGTATTGACACTCTAGATACCATGCTATTTCTCTCATAATTCTTTCCTTGCAGCTTATTTTCTCATAATCATTAAATTAACCGCTTAATATAGCTTGCTGTCTGCAAAATTACCTAGTGTCATCACGGCAGGCGGTCTTCTCGACTAACTTTGACGAAGACTATTCTGAAAAGGGAATTAACTTTTGTTACAATTTCCTGGGATCATTAATATTTATTGAAGTTAATTGACATTACTGTTAGGTTATGGGTGCACAAATAAACAGAGGTTTAAGGATGACTTTTACACCCACAGCGATCGTTCTAATTGCAGTTTTGACCAGTGGCTACGTACTTGCCGTAGCCATAGGCACCATGGCTTATTTTGCCAATGAAAAAAACTATTAAACCGGCAAGCTTAATAGTTTGATTAAGTTAATTTGATTGTAGATTTGCAGCTAGCTTATTTAAACATCCGCTAGCTGCTCTAAGGTTAATGAATTATAAGCTAAAAAATAAAATTATGTAACTAATGTTACTAACTTTTCTGATGGAACATTATGGTGCGAGCTGGAGAATCTGCGCTGAAATGACCATACTTTCCTCATAAAGCATCTCCCTGCCCCACCGTTGGAGTTGTTGCCCCAATAAATCTTCGCTTTTTTGATCCAATAGAGGGGTTACTTGCTCAATATAGCAAGCCTGGGCTCCTCCCCCCGCTTCCATCCGCATACAGCCGGTAGTGCTGGAGCATAGAACGGTACAACAATCAGCCTCCTCATTGGTGGAAGTTAAGCGTAAACTGACTAAATCTCCTGGAATCTCTCCCCAGTCAGTAGTAGGCAACCCTGCTAGTTCCGCTTCAATGGTGCGCTGTTGCTCATCAGTAAACCTAACCCGACGAATATCGTAGTCGCCTCCTTCAAGGTTATATTCCACGGGAGTCCACTTGAGGCGACTGGCGAGCCAACCCAAAAACATTAATGCTTGAGATTGATTACCCTGTTCATAGTCAATGGTCACTCGGTCTACTTCGTAAATAGCCGATCGCCTTTCTGGGGGATCAAAAGCTGCCGCAGTCAATTCTTGCCAGGGTGCTAATCGACGCCAGTTAATATCTGCCAAAGTATTGTCATGCTTGAGCAATTCTGCTAAGGCTTGGAGGTCGGTTTCTGGTTCCATAAAGCTACTGGAATCAAAAATTACCGTATCACTAGAGGCAATGAGACGTTTGAATAGAGGCAAGTCAGGGGTGGGAGTTGCTTTCCACCAAATAAACTTCGGCAGATCGGCGATCGCCAATTGAGCAATAATGCCGCCAATGCGATCTAAAGCTTCCGCTGTGCCACTCAGGGTAATATACTCACAGCAAATCAAGGTATTTTGGCTTTGCTTATTAATGGGACAATAGGCGGATACCTGAGCCTTTACCCCCAGATCTTCCCCTAAAATCGGACACAGGGTAATAATTCGACAGGGATTAGCAGCCGCAATCACATCGGCAGTAATCCCTTCTGAATCAGGAGTATAGCTGACGGCGGCAGTTTTGTTTTCAGGACTCAATTTATCTTTGGCTTTCGCTTGCACAAATTCTGCTTGGAGTCTCGTCCGCAATGCCTCGTTGGATTTACCTGTGGCATCCATGCCGTAATCTTTCTGTGCCGCTTTAATGGCAGCACTGGTTCGAGGCCCGGCGATCCCGTCAATCGGGCCAGTATAAAACCCCAAGGAAGCTAGTAACTGTTGCGTACCATCAGGCTCGTAGACAATGAGGCTAAAAGTTGCGGCTCTGGTAACGAGGGCACTATCTTCATCTGTACCCTGATTCTGCCAAAGCGATCGGAAACTATCGGAGAAACCATATATAGTTATTAGTTCGTAGTTAGTAATTCGGAGTTCGTAGTTATTAAAGTCTTCTCCAGCGACGGCGATCGCGATTGATCATCATTTCTGCTGCTGATGGTTGCCAAGTCCCTGCTTCATATTGAGGCATCAAGCTAGGATCGCTAGGGGACTCCCAAGCATTAATTAACGGCATCACAATATCCCAAGCTGCTTCCACTTCATCGGCACGGGTAAAGAGAGTTTGATCTCCTAACATACAGTCTAGTAACAGACGATGATAAGCATCGGCAGTTTCCATCCCAAATGAGGAACCATAGCTAAAGTCCATATTGACCGTCCTCGTTCTTAAATCTGGGCCAGGAGTTTTGGCTTCAAATTTAAGAGATATACCCTCATTGGGTTGAATCCGCATGGTTAAGACATTGGGACTGGTCTGCTGGGCTGCGGATTGAAAAATTAATAACGGCACTTCCCGAAAATGAATCGAAATCTCACTGACTTTCTTGGGCATCCGCTTGCCGGTTCGCAGATAAAACGGCACACCTTTCCAACGCCAATTATCTATTTCTAGCTTCAGGGCGACAAAAGTGGGGGTAGTAGATTCAGGATTGACCCCTTCCTCTTGACGATAACCCTTTACTGGTTGACCTTTCATCCAGCCTTCGGAATATTGCGCTCGAATTGCTGACTGGTCTAGGTTATTGGCATCAGCAATATGAGTTGCCTGTAAAACCTTGGTTTTCTCATTACGAATACTATCCGCATCCAGAGAATTAGGTGCTTCCATGGCTGTAATCGCAAAAAGTTGCATCAAATGGTTTTGCAACATATCCCGCATTGCCCCAGAGCTTTCATAGTATCCTGCTCGCTCCTCCACCCCGACAGTTTCCGCTACGGTAATCTGCACATGATCGACAAACTGACGATTCCACAAAGGTTCAAAGATGGCATTGCCAAACCGAAATACTAAAATGTTCTGGACAGTTTCCTTGCCCAGGTAGTGATCGATGCGGTATACCTGTTCTTCCTTGCATACCCGCTGCACCGCACGATTGAGAGACTTAGCAGAACTCAAGTCTTTCCCAAATGGCTTCTCAATAACAATACGACTTTTTAGCGGATCCTTGAGCATTCCTGCGGCACCAAGCTCTTTCAAGGCTGGTTTAAAGAAATTGGGGGACACTGCCAAGTAGAAAATACGGTTGCCCCTAGTTCCCCGTTTATCGTCTAGTTCCGCCAAAAAGTTCTTTAACTTCTCATAACTTGCCGCCTCATCCATATTGCCTGAACAATAGAAAATGCCCTGAGCAAAATCATTCCATAGTTCTTCATTCCCAACACCGTTACCAAATTCTTCAATGCCATCTTTCAGATGTTGGCGAAAATAGTCATGGTCCCAATCTCGGCGAGCAACCCCCACAATCGTCATTTCTGGCGGTAGACGACGCTCGCGCCTAATTTGATAAATTGCAGGAATCAACTTTCTTTGGGTAAGATCCCCTGATGCCCCGAAAATGACAATAATAGCGGGGTCAGCGGTGCGCGCCTGCTGTAACCCAACTCGTAACGGATTTTCTAAGATTGCAACCATATTTTGCTTGATGAGAATTTGGGTAAAGTAGATAAATTAAGACTCTATTTGATCGCAGCTAAGAGCTAAAAGCTAAAAGCCAATAGCTAGGGCGAAGCCCGTTTATACTGCTGCCAACTGCTTAACTTTAGCTTCTAAAGATGACATTAGAGATTCAAAAGGCTTGATAAACTTGTCGATTCCTTCTTCTAAAAGTGCATCCATTACTTCATCCAAATCAATATCTACAGCAGGGTCTTTTAAACCTTCAATAACTTGATAGGCTGCCTCAAGATTGCTTTCGATGCGACTGGCGGGATCACAGTGATCGACACAGGCGTCAATGGTATCAGGGGGTAAAGTATTGACGGTATCTTGTCCCACTAATTCATCGACATACATCACGTCGCTGTATTCAGGGTTTTTAGTCCCAGTACTCGCCCAAAGTAATCTTTGAACCTTTGCTCCTTTAGCTACTAGAGCATCCCAGCGATCGCCACTAAAAATTTCTTTATATTTCTGGTAAGCAACCTTGGCATTGGCGATCGCTACTTTACCTTTAATTGCCTCAAGTTTAGCTTTAGCATCACCCTCCGCAGACTCTAACTTACTGTCAAGCTGCTCATCGATCATCACATCAATCCGACTGAGAAAGAAGCTGGCAACAGAAGCCGTCTTGCTAATATCTGCCCCCGATTCTGCCCGTTTCTCTAAGCCTCTAATATACGCCCAAGCAGCATCAATATAGCTTTGAACAGAGAACAGCAGAGTTACGTTGATGCTCATCCCTTCAGAGATTGCCTGTTCGATCGCCGGCAAACCTTCTCGAGTTCCGGGAATTTTGATCATCAAGTTAGGACGCTCAATAGTTTGATAATAGCGGCGCGCTTCTTCAATAGTACTATTGTCGGTAGTCTTGGCTAAACTGGGTGGGACTTCAATACTGACATAACCATCTAAACCATTGCTAGCTTCATAGACAGGCATCAAGGTATCACAGGCATTACGAATGTCAGTAAAGATTAAGTCTTCGTAGATTTCTTGGACTGACTTCTGAGCTTGGATTCCTGAGGTGATCGCCTGGTCGTAGATTTTATTGCCGGCGATCGCTTTTTCAAAGATGGCAGGATTAGAAGTAATGCCACGGATACCTTTGTCAGCAATAGACTGTTTTAATTCTCCTGATTCAATCAGATCACGACTGAGATTATCCATCCAAATACTTTGACCATATTGGGTTTCAATCTCTAAAATTGGGTTTGTGGTAGACATAACAGTAAATACTCCGAAAATAATCCTGTTAAGGGAAAAGGGAAAAGGGAAAAGGGGAAAGCGATGCAGCGCGGTCTTGGGGGTTTCCCCCATGAGCGACTGCATCAAGAAGGGGAAAACATGAAACTGCTATTTATGCAGGAGGTCTATTAAATTAGAGCTTTTTCCTCAGCATCATGGCGCACCCGTTCTTGAATAAAAGACTCGACTAGCTGCACATCTTTCGTGCTGCCAATGATCAAAGGAGTTCTTTGATGTAGCTCTTGGGGGACACAGCTCAATATTCTCTGGGTACCAGTACTGGCAGCTCCCTTAGCCTGTTCGGCAAGGAAAGCCAAGGGGGCAGATTCGTATAACAATCTCAATTTTCCTTCAGGCTTATCTACGGTACCGGGATAGAGGAATACTCCCCCCTGCAACAAAATACGGTGAAAATCCCCCACTAGTGCGCCGCTGTAGCGAGCGGTATAACCTTCATGCCGATGAACGTAGCGAATATAATCGCGAATGGATTCATCCCACTGCCAGTAATTACCTTCATTCAAGCTATAGACAGGGCCATGATTGGGGATGGTAATATTTTCTTCCGCCAGAATAAATTCCCCCAAGCTAGGGTCAAGAACAAAGGAATGAACTCCTTTGCCCACGGTGTACACCAGTACTGTTGACGGGCCATAGAGAATGTAACCGGCGCCAATTTGGCGATCGCCATTCTGTAATAAATCTGCTGCCTTTTCATCAAGGTCATCACCTTCTTGTTGACGGAGAGAGAAAATTGAACCTACGTTGAGATTGATATCCACATTGGAAGAACCATCAATGGGGTCATAGAGCAGTGTATAACGTCCAATAGGGCAGTTTTCGGGGATATAATAGGGCTTTTCCATTTCTTCTGAAGCCAAGCGACAAACTAAGCCACTTTGCTTAAAGACAGAGATAAAAACATCATTAGCATAGATGTCCATCTTCTTGACAGATTCCCCCTGAACATTGACTTCTCCCGTAAAACCCAATGCCCCAGCCATCAAACCAGCTCGACTTAAGCGACGGCTCACTAACTTAGCCGCCAAAGCAATACGATTCATGATCGCGCTAATATCTTGCGCCTGAGTTGTAAAAGAAGGAAACTGCTGAAGCACATGTTGAGATAGAGTCTGGCAATCTCTATCCAGGCTGTATTCTGGAATGACAGCTTGGTCTAAATTTTCCATGGGATTAACCTTCCTAAGCCTAATATTTCTGACGTTTGATCTGGATTAGCTTCGTTTAAGTTAGCTAGTTTTTTAAGCTTTTCCTATTTTTAACTCTACTAATTCATCTTAGGAAGGGAATTTTAATCAAGACCAGAACCTTAAGACGAGCTTCAGATTAGCTTCAGATTTTGCCATTTCTGATACTAGTTAGCTTCTAGCTTCTAGCTTCTAGCTTTTAGCTCTTAGAGGCAGTAAGAAAGCTAATTTAGTCAATCTTAATTGACTGGGGGCGATCGCTCTTCTTTCCTGCTGAAGAATTGGACGAATTATTGTTGGCGGCATCATATCCCTGTTTTTCTAACCATTGAGATAATGGCTCTTCGTTAATATTGAGATGTAAAACCCCTGAAACAAACCCACTGGCAAAAGCCGCAGGCTGTTGGATTAGTTTTTGCAAGGCGGGGGCTAGCTCAGTTAAAAACATAAAATCAAGTACTATTTACGATTGGAGTCTATCTAAAAATTCTAGCGCGAAGTTTCGTTGCGGGGGTTCCCCCCGTTGAGAAAACTTCGGAAGAACTAAAAACTAAAGACTAAAAAAAACTAAAAAAATGAGCAATAATTACCGTACCGAAAAAGATTCAATGGGGGAGAAACAGATTCCCGCCGACGTTTACTATGGCATTCAAACATTAAGAGCAACGGAGAATTTTCCCATCAGCGGCATCAAACCCTTGGCAACTTATGTTGATGCCTGTGTTTTGATCAAAAAAGCCACAGCGATCGCCAATGGGGAACTAAACTGTATTAGTCAAGATCTCAGTCAGGCAATTGTCCTGGCTGCGGATGAAATTTTGGCTGGTCAGTTGCGGGATCAATTTGTGGTAGATGTTTATCAGGCAGGGGCAGGAACTTCCCACCACATGAATGTCAATGAAGTGTTGGCAAATCGGGCTTTGGAAATTCTGGGGGATGAGAAAGGTAATTATCAAAGGGTTAGTCCCAACGATCACGTAAATTATGGACAGTCTACGAATGATGTAATTCCTACTGCTATTCGGGTTGGCGCTTTACTGGCTTTAGATCGCACTCTGTATCCTGCTTTAAGCAAAGCGATCGCTGCCCTGGCACAAAAAGCCAGAGAATTCCAGGATATTGTTAAGTCTGGTCGCACCCATATGCAGGATGCAGTTCCTGTGCGCTTAGGACAAGGATTCAGAGCCTGGGAGACAATTTTAACTGAGCATCTTCAGCGAATTAAACTTGCTGCTACTGACCTACATAAATTAGGTTTAGGGGGCAGCGCCACTGGCACAGGACTTAATACTCATCCCCAATATCGTCAGCGAGTCGCCCAATTGTTAGGAGAATTGATTCAACAGCCTCTACAGCCTGCCCCCCATCTGATGGCAGCGATGCAGAGCATGAGTCCCTTTGTTAATGTTTCAGGTAGTTTGCGGAACTTAGCACAGGATTTAGTCAAAATATCCCACGATCTGCGACTAATGGATTCAGGGCCCCAAACAGGTTTCAAAGAAATTCAACTCCCCGCCGTCCAGCCAGGGTCTTCCATCATGCCAGGTAAATATAACCCCGTGATGGCGGAAATGACTTCGATGGTTTGTTTTCAGGTGATGGGCTACGATACAGCGATCGCCTTTGCTGCCCAAGCAGGACAGTTGGAATTAAACGTGATGATGCCGCTGATTGCCTACGATCTGATCCACAGTATCGAAATCCTGGGCAACACCATCGATAGCTTAAGTGAACGTTGTTTAACAGGAATTAGCGCCCGTCGCGATCGCTGTTTAGCCTATGCTGAAACTAGTCTCGCTTTGGTAACCGCCCTCAATCCCCACATTGGCTATCTCAAAGCCGCAGATGTGGCGAAGAAATCTCTAGAAACAGGTAAAACCCTGAGAGAGATAGTCCTTGAAGAAGGTTTGATGAGCGAAGAACAACTGGCAACAGTTCTAGATCTAGAAAAAATGAGCCAGATTTTGGAGTAGTTGCTAACTAACAACTAGCAAAATTCTAAGCTTCCAGTATAGTAGTGAAGCTAATCATGTAACCCACGAAATGTAGACCATGAAATTAATCAATCAGTCCATGAAAATGTCTTCTTTGTTAATCGCTGCTGTCGGTTTTGTCTCTCTGAATGCGATCGCCCCTGGCTCTAGTTCGGCAGGAATCGCTGATGACCTCAGTAATGCTTCTGTGAGTGTTTTAAGCAAGCTGGGATACGACTGTAAAACCGCCAGCGCTGGAGCAATTCTTTGTACCAAGTGCAAAGTAGACGACAACAAGCAAAAGTGCGAGGCTTTTACCTGTGATGCGGTTACCAAAAAATGTCGCCGTAAAACTGCTGAAATTCCCCGCATTCCTGGTTTAAACAACAATGATAATAATGATGACTCAAACTCCGATGATCGGATTAAGCTCCCCTCGTTATAATTTATGAGAGATAATATCTCTGTAATAATCAAGCTCAAAAAATCAAATTAAATCAAATTATTTTTAATCAATGTCCCACAAGACTATCTGGGTGAATGAGCAAATCGATCCAGGCGGATTGATCTATGCTTGTATTGCCTGCATGAATGAAGATGCTGCCCATGACTGCCATCAAAACTGGATTAACAACTTGACTGACGAACAAAAGCGAAACGGTTGGGTTGCCAGTCTGCGCATTGTCAATTCTTGGGATGATGTCCCTGTTAATTCTCTTAAATTGAGTTTCTAATTAATTGATGTTACGCACTCATTGATTTGCGAAGCTACATGCGGCGGTTAAAGCCTTTGTCCTTTAGGACTCTAGCATTCCCTACCTACAGTCACGAGCAATCCCTCTCCCTTTTAGGGTGGAGAGGGTCAAATCAATGAGTAATTAGCAGCAAATCATTAACCGATACTACAAGAATTGCGGTAGAAAAGTCGCAACAAAACGGCAGCAGCCAACAATTTAGCTATTTCCAAACTCCAGTAGGCAAGATGCAGTGGAGTCATGGAGGGAGGCATAACTTTAGCTGTAGCAAATAAATCCAAGGACATACCCATGCTACTCATCTGCGGAGTTAAAACATAAGTATATGCCAGGGCAATAATTAATAAACTACTAGCTAGCAAAACTGACTTGTTGTCCACAGTATTTACTATATTGTTGCCATAGCGATAGACCAAACAACCGGCTAGAACCGTAGCAGCACAGATCAATTCTAGATGATTGAAGGTGCCAAAAATCACGTAACCAGCACTAGCAAATCCAGACTCATTCATCATGCCCGTGGTTAGCATTCCTGGCACAACTAAAAAGTCAAAAACTAAGCTACCACTAAGCCAAAATCCTAAAGCAAACATGATCACCGTTGACCAGTTTGCGGGGGTGGAATTACGAGGAGAAAATCCTTGCATAAGAATATAAAAGAGATTATTACTCCTTCAGCTTAACCAATTACTTTACTGACTCCTATAACGAAAGGTAAAGTCTTTTGAAGAAGCCCTAAGACTAGAACAAAAGCTTATAGTTTTTGATAAATCAAGAGTGTTTTTGAGCATATTGTCGTTGTATTTCTTGAATTGAAAATAAAGCTTGAAATTCAATTCCTTGAGCTTGATATAGTTCTGTTCCTCCCTGTTCTCGATCTACTAAAGCTAAAATTTGTGTCACCTCATATCCCGCATCTCTTAATCTTTCGACGGCAGTTAATGCCGAGCCTCCAGTAGTCACCACATCCTCTAACACAATTACCTTAGACCCCTCTCCTAAGGAAGGTCCTTCAATATAAGCTTTGGTACCATGCCCTTTTGGTTTTTTACGGATAATTAATGCGGGAAGCGGTCTGTTTTCATAGGCAGAAACAACGCTCACGGCTGACACCATGGGATCTGCCCCTAAGGTTAGACCTGCGACAGCGGCGGTATCTGAGGGCAACATGGGTAATAATAAACGACCCAGAGCTAATGCTCCTGTGGCACTGAGAGTTACCTGCTTGCAATTAATATAGTAAGAACTTTTAGCACCTGAAGAAAGGGTAAAATCTCCCTCCACATAGGCATCTTTAACGATTAAATCTAAAAGAAGCTGACGTAAAATATTTGTATTAGCTGTAGCTAAAGAAGAATGAGAAGTTTGTTCTATGTTCATAGGTTGAGTGCAGTAGAAAAGATATTTGTGGACTGTTCTTTCATTAAATCTTCAGCTAGGATTGAGCAGAAGTTACAGTAACTTTGTCACCCTAATAAGCAGGGAAATAATACCACGACCAAGTAATCTGTGACCGTCAGTCTATTCACAAATATTAAGTAAAGTAATGTCTATTAAGTTTACTAAATTAAGTAAAGTCCTAGTGATAGCGGCTATTGCTAGTCTATTTGCCATTGATGTCAAAGCCGAAACGAAACCTTTAGACGAAGCGTTCAAGGATGCTTATCATAAAAGAGGGAAAGATGCTTTTCAACAAAGTAGCATTTTCGGTCAGTTTAATGCGATGTTTGGTTTCACAGGATTCCCTGAACAACATATTTCCGCTGATGGCAAGGCAGTCGATCGCCTATATCAAGAAAGTCTAGCCAAGCAAACTTCATCAGGAGAGTATTTAGCGACCCAAGATCTCGAAAGTCCCTACGATACCTCTTTGATGGATATGCAGAACTGAATATTTCTATTCAATTAAACTAAGCAAGGAATAAAACTAGTGGGGAAAAGTAACACTTACTCCTTTTTTGTTTCCTTTACTCTTTTCTACTTTTTCTATTTCTTGCACTGTATATGTCAACCATATATGCAATATAGTCCAGGGTACAGGAGTTGAACCTGTCTTGCACAAATTATGAGTTTGTTGCCTAAACCGCTCGGCCAACCCTGGATATTTATTTTTTCCCTGGTAGACCATTATATTAGATAAGTCGGTTATCTTGAACAACATCCATTAATATCTACTAAAAAAACTGCGATCGCATGAAAATCAGAGTTAAGTTGTGGCTCACTATATTCTTATTCTTAATGATGGTGGTGGCTAGTTTAGCTAGCTCTTATATTGGCTACTTTATGGGTAGAGAAGCGCTGAAGGTGGTAACTCAACCTGATATTAATTCTGACGACAAGAATCTCAGTCAAAAGCCTGTAGGGGGAAAATATAAGGGTCTGAAAATTATTGAGGAGAAAAAGGTCTTACAGGAAGCGTACGACATGGTGAATCAAAAAAGTAACTAAAATAAATCATGACTCAGCAAGCTAGGCTCGTAATGCAAACTCATACTCTTCATTTGTCGTTAGTTGGTTGATGGCTGAACAAAATTTGTGGTTGACTCTGATTGGTGTTTTACTCTTGATTGCGATCAATGCTTTTTTCGTTACCGCAGAGTTTTCGATTGTTTCAGTTCGTCGCTCTCGCATCAGTCAGTTAGTTAAAGATGGAGATGTTCAGGCTCAAACCGTACAGTCTCTTCAAAGAAGTATCAATCGTTTATTATCCACTACCCAACTAGGTATTACTCTCTCTAGCTTGGCGCTTGGATGGGTAGGCGAAAAAACGATCGCTGTCTCAATTATGGTCTTAGTTGAACGGCTCAACTTGCCGACTTATATCTCTAAATCTTTGGCTCATTCTCTAGCTCTTCCCCTGTCATTTATTATTTTGGCATACCTACAAATCGTTTTAGGGGAACTTTGTCCTAAGTCGGTAGCTTTGATGTACCCTGAGCAACTAGCTCGGTTTTTTGGCCCTCCTAGTGTTGCTATTGCGCGCATTTTTAGCCCTTTTGTGGCAATTTTAAACTTATCGACCAGTCTGTTGTTGAAGCTGATTGGAGTTGAATATAGTGGCGATGGCTGGTATGAGAAAGTCACCTCTGAAGAATTACAGTTGATGATTGCTACTGAAAGAGAATCGATTGGTTTGGAAGCAGAACAAAGACAACTGTTAAAAAATGTGTTTGAATTTCGTGATGATACTGCCGAAGAAGTGATGATTCC
>JBJOPG010000053.1:0-19178 GCA_046050865.1 Cyanobacteriota bacterium | reverse complement strand
TTACTTCAGGGGACTCGCTACATATTACGATTCCTGAACTCCAAAAATTAGACCTCACCCCAGAGAATATACCTTTAGACATTCTCTATGAAGATGAACATCTGATTATTGTGAATAAACCAGTGGGGATGGTAGTTCATCCTGCCCCAGGGCATTATACGGGGACATTAGTTCATGCTCTTTTGCATCATTGTGAGCAGTTGGCGGGGATTGGCGGCGTAGAGCGTCCGGGAATCGTGCACCGCATCGATAAAGATACCACAGGAGCAATTGTCGTCGCCAAAAGCGATCTCGCCCATCAACATCTCCAAGCTCAGATTAAAGCCAAAACTGCTCGCCGAGAATATTGGGGTATCATCTACGGTTCTTTTACCGATCACTCTGGCACGATTGATTTACCCCTTGGTCGTCATAAAAGCGATCGCCAGAAAATGACAATGATTCCAGTAGAGCATGGTGGTCGAGAAGCAGTGACCCACTGGGAGACTCTAGAAAGAATCGGCAACTACAGCCTGATGCAATTTCTTCT
This sequence comes from Cyanobacteriota bacterium, assembly GCA_046050865.1. GTDB lineage: Bacteria > Cyanobacteriota > Cyanobacteriia > Cyanobacteriales > Xenococcaceae > Waterburya. Next base: position 18,649 of record JBJOPG010000053.1, on the reverse strand, counting down.
GGAAACAGGACGAACTCATCAAATTAGAGCCCATTGCGCCCATTACGGTCATCCTTTGGTGGGAGATAGTACCTATGGCTCAAATCGCTCCTTAAACATCAATCTCTCTGGTCAAGCACTCCACGCCCGACAATTATCCTTAATTCATCCGATTTCTGAAGAGTTGATTACGGCGATCGCCCCTCTTCCTACCGAATTTAGCAAACTCCTGCAAGTTCTCCGAAATCGCAATTAATCTCAGTCCGTAAGCTATAAGCTATAAGCTACAAGGACTTTCTAAAGGGTAACTCAGATTATTGTATTATCTGTCTAAATTCTATGCGAGTTTTAACTGCCAGGAATTGTTTTTGTGATTTTTGCCATTCCAGCCATTTCTGATTTCTAGTTTTTAAGAGTAAATCAGCTAGTTCGGGTAGTTTTTCGGAGATCGGCGATCGTAATCTTTTTTCTAGCACCTCGATCAAAACATGAATGTCTTGAATCTCTCCTAAAATTTCTTGAATTCCTTCTATTTGCTGCTGATAAACCTGGTAAGACTCGCCGTAGAATTGCGAAAATAACTCTAAACTGTAGCGGATTCGCTTGGCTGATTTCCGCAAATCGTGGAGCGAAGTATCTTCTAAATCTAATAAGCGATCTATGGCATCCAGATTAGATATTGCGGGAAATTCGATTTCACCCTCTTTAAATTTGACTCCGACTAACCAGCCAGGATGCAGTAAAAATTGGGAAACTTGGGGTAAAAGTAAATCTGGTAGCACAAAATCAAGGGGATAATCGCCAGATATAGTGTACTTTGGTTCTTCAAGCCAATCATGCAATTCCTGCTTAAGATGTAAATATGGTTTGCTGTTGAGAGTTTTCCGCACCCGCTCTAATTCAGGTTGGCGTTTTTTACCCAAGAATTTGATTACTTTATCTAAATTCTTCTGCTCTTTCGCCGGTAATAGTGGTCGATAGCTATCAGTTAAGACAGCTAACAAAACATCTAAATCTCTGACCTTACCTAGAGAACGTCCGACAGTGGCAATGTTTTTGATCGTCACCGCTTCTGGTAAATCCATCGCCAAAGCCAAACTGGCGATCGCACTTTGTAAGCGTCTCATCCCAACCCGCATTTGATGTAATTTTTCTGGGTTTTTATCTTTCAGCATCCCAGCTTCCTGCTTAACTATTCGACCATAGTGTTTGGCGATCGCTTGGTAAGCTAATTCTTTCAAGGTAATTGCGGGTTGCATAATCAAGGGATGGGTTAAAGGGAAGTTATTAATACTTAGGGTACTTAACTAACATTGATTCAATTTCCTTGGGAGCTAAGGGGATGGAAAACAAGTATCCTTGAGCAAATTCACATCCTAACCCTTTCAATTGATTGAGCTGGAGCGAAGTTTCTACCCCCTCGGAAATTGTCTTCATCCCCAAGGTTTTCGCCAAAGTAATGATTAACCGCACAATTTCAAAATTCTCTGAATCAAAGTTCATTTGGTGAATAAAAGAGCGGTCTATTTTTAAGTTATCAATGGGAAAACGGCGTAAATAGCTCAAAGAAGAATATCCTGTGCCAAAATCATCAATACTCAATTTAATATTGCGGTTTTTGATTTTTCTTAAGGTGTTTTGGATATTTCCTTCCGGTTCAATGAGGACGCTTTCGGTAATCTCTAGCCTTATGGAACTACCATCTAATCCCGTTTCTAAAAGAATTTGATCGAGTTTCCTAATGAAATCTGGTTCTTGTAGCTGTTGAATTGCCAGATTAATACTCATTTTGAGGGAGTTGATCTTGGGGATGAAAGCAAATTGTTGTCTCCAGGCTTGCAGTTGCTGGCAGGCTTCTTTCAGTAACCATTCCCCAATCTCGACAATTAATCCTGTATCTTCAGCGATGGGAATAAATTCCACGGGAGAAATCATACCCCGCACAGGATGGTGCCAGCGAATTAAAGCTTCAAAACCCACTAAATTATTACTATCCACAGATATAATCGGTTGATAGTGCATGGCTAGCTCTCCCCGTTTAAGGGCAAAACGCAAATTATTTTCTAACTCAACTAACTTGAGGGTCTCATCATACATTTTCTGGTCAAAAATTGTATAGCGTGCTTTTCCCTCGTCCTTGGAGCGATACATGGCAATATCCGCATCCCGCATCAAATCGGCAGGGTCGCCATATTCGTCGGAGCTAAACACAATCCCAATACTGGCACTGGTAAAAATTTGCTGACCTTCTAATTCAAATGGCGATCGCAATTTTTGTTGAATTCTTTCCCCAATAGAAGTTACATCCTGGATATTCTCAATGCCATCCAGTAAAATGACGAACTCATCTCCTCCCAAGCGAGACACCAAATCATTCTCTCTGACGCATTCGTGCAGGAGATGAGATACAGCAATTAACAATTGATCCCCAATAAAATGACCTAAACTATCGTTGATCACTTTAAAGCGATCGAGGTCAATAAATAATAGTCCATAGCGGTAATTTGGATTTCGTTTGGCATGAGAAATGGCAAATTCGATCCTTTCGAGTAACAACGCCCGATTGGGCAATCCAGTTAAGCTATCATGAAGGGCATCGTGAACTAGTTGCTGTTGTACCCGCCGACGTTCATTAATTTCTTGCCGTAGTTTTTGCACCACAGTTTTTAGTTTAATAGTGCGTTGATAAACTCTTTTTTCTAGATCTTGATTTAATTCAGTAATCTTTGCCTTAGCTAGTTGCAGCGAAATTTGGTTTTTAACCCGCACCAAGACTTCTTTAACTTGGATGGGTTTGCTAATATAATCGACTCCCCCCACTTCAAAGGCTTTAACTTTGTCTAAAACATCATCTAAGGCGCTGAGAAAAATAACTGGAATATCACAGGTTTCTTTATTAGCCTTAAGCTGTTGACAAACTTCATAACCATCAAGGTCAGGCATTTTAATATCTAATAAAATTAGATCCGGCAGAATCGTACTAGCACCCCGCAATGCCATCGAACCATTTTTGGCGCAGCGTACTTGATATCCTTGGTTAGTTAAGGTTTTTGCCAGAATTTGTAAATTATCAGCAAGATCATCGACCACTAGAATACTAATTTGTTGATCTGAAACTGAGATCGTCATTTTTTTATCGGGGGTGAGGATAGACTATTGTGAAAAACCTGTGAATCAGCAAATTAACACCGCTGCCTAATGGACAGGGATGATAATTTGTTAGTTAGTTACTTCTACTTTTCCTTGCCAGGTTGAGAATTTGATCAAAATCAAAGTTGTTAACCTCCTTTAGGAGAGCATTTTTTAAATCAGGGTGTTCTGGGGAAATTTTTTGGACTAACTGAATCAGTGCATCTTGATCTAAAACTATTGCAGCCTCCTCTAGCTGAGTTAACCACTGGTGAGGCATGACATTTAAACTCTCTGCTGTCAACTTAAAATTGCTATTCAAATTGGTATTCAAATTTCTGGTAGTTGAGGAACTAATAGATTCGTATACATAACGGATTCCCAAATGTTGCGCAATTTTGTCGAAAATAATTTTTTCGGAAAAGGGTTTGCCGACAAAATCGTCGCACCCTGCTGCTTGAAATAGGGTTCGATCTTCTTCCAGAGTACTGGCGCTTAATGCCACAATTGGTGTAGATAGGGTCTGGGAATAAGACTTAATCCGTTTGGTTGCCTCACAACCATTCATTACAGGCATTCTTAAATCCATCCAAATCATATGGGGTTGCCAACTAAACCAAACATCGATCGCTTCTTGACCGTTGACTGCCTCTTTAACTTTAAAACCCACAGGTTCTAAGATTTGTTTCATAATTGCCCGATTGGTTTTCGAGTCATCTACCACTAAAATCCGATATTCAACCTGGTCAGATTCCAGACCAACAATTCTTCTTAAGGTTGATTGAGTTTGCAGCGTTTGAGGAACAATACTCTTGGTGTGAATCTGTAAATTAAAAATGATCCCCGATGGAGCAACTGTGTTGTTGCTGACAGCGATGTCTCCTCCCATTAATTGAGCTAGCTTAAGGCTAATCGGTAGGTTCAGAGAACTGCCTTCTTGGGATGTTGATTCTTGTCGCACCCTAACGAGGGGATCGAATAAAGTAGCTAATTCTTGAGGAGAAATTGATAGATCGTGATGTTCGACCTCAAACACAATTTGGTACTCCTTAGGAGAATCTTGGTGGCTGGCTGTCAGCGTTTTTTGCGACATGCTATGGGCACTGACCTTCAGACTCACATTTTGAGTGGTGGCGGATTGAAGACAATAGTTGATGAGATTTCTCAAAATCTGCCGCAGTCTCCGCTCATCAATACAAATCCATTTAGGTATATTACCTTCTCTAATTAAGGAAAATTCCCCATCTTGGCTATAGGATTGGAACTGAAAGTTCTTCTCGATGTTGTCTAACCAAGCATAAAAATCAATATTATTGTCTTCCAGAGTTAAGCGATTAGTTTTAATTTTGGCAAAGTCAACGACATCATTAATAATCGATAGTAAATTTTCTCCGCTACGATTAATAATTGCCAAGTTTTCAAGACTTGCGGGGATCGTGGATAATTCCTGCTCCATAATTTGCGCAAATCCCAAGATCGCATTTAAGGGCGATCGCAATTCGTGACTCATATCCGCCAATAAAATATATGGCTCATCATCAGATACGTCATGGACAGTCTGCTCTGGGTGCTTAACCTCTACATCTATTTGATTGTTAGGGGATGGTGATATAGCGGCTACCTGGGGACTCTCAAGGTCGGGGGAAATATCTAAGACTGGCTTAAGATACTCTCCGCTTCCTCCGTTTTGGTCTCTAAGCAATAAAGTTGTCCAGCCATAGATTAATGTACCCACAAAAACAGCTGATAGTAAGTAATTAATTTCTGACCAATACTTGTAAATGCCCGGCTCCAAAATCCCCAATTGAGAATTATTTAACTTGAGCTTTATTTTTGCTTCGGCAGTATCTACATTGGGTAATGCTGGACGATTACCCTGCGGGTATGCTTCGCGATTACCAAAATGACTAATAGTCCGGAGATCCTCTTGCTCGGACAGATATTCTATGACCCCGAAAATAGCTAAAGAGTTAAGTGCAATTGGCAGCACAACCAATAGAAACCAAGAGCGATTACTATTCTTTGCCCGACCCTTACTTTTGATACTTGTTAATCGTTTAATTCTATTAATTCTATCTTTAAACTTCATGTGCGTTTCTGCAATAAATGACAAAACAGACGCTTTAACCTGAGAAATGCCTCATCATCAAATATTGAAATTACAATGCAATAAACTCGTAGGACTGATTAAAAACGATCATGATTGGAAAATAATCCGCAAGTTGACTTCGCGGTTTATCTAGAGTAATTATAGACACAAATTAATCGACTGCATCCACAATTCTTGTATTTTGTTGTCATTTATAGCCATTGAGAACAAGCCACCGCTTACTTTAGTCGGTTTGCTGGCTTCTATTGAAACAAAAGTTAAGATATCAATACCTTTTTAATACCTGATTAACAAGAGATTAAATAATTTCTATAATTTGAATATCTTTAAATGTTTTTTAAATATTTGATGTGAAAAGATGCAAAAAGAGGGAGATTAGAAGTTAACAACATACTTTCTGTTTTTGTTCAGAAAATATGAAGCTAATTTGCAACCTTCCCTCTTTAACGGTTTCTAGTCAAACTAGAATGCTGACTACAGATTTAGCACCATCAATAGTTCGATAATGAATTAAGTGGTTTTACGATAGGGAACCTTGGACAGATAGTTAATGTTAGATACGGATGTTGAACTAGGCGCGTTAGCTCTGCTAGGTAGACTACGAGCCATATCCATATACAAAGCTGGACTTCCTGCTTTGGGCTTTTCTTCTTGGGGTTTGTAAGAACGAACTTCGCTTTGCCAAATAATTTGAGGAAAACCTAAAATGGCACGATAGTATTCGTTGTAACGGGGAGAAGTAATATTAAAAGGACGTTCTCCTTGCTCGCGACTGGCCAGTACTCGACGACGTTGGTAAGGTACGATATCATAACCAAAGTTATCCATGTACTCGTCGCTGTCTAATAGCTCATCGATGAAACCTTCAATACCCTTAGTAGCTACTTTAATTGACCAAGCAATTTTTTCTCTTTCGCTATAAACATCACGTCCTAAGACTCTTTGAACACATTGTTCGACAAAGCGATAGTTGCTGTTCTTAACGTAGAAGCTATTGTAAAAAGTTTCTGAAAGCAAAAGTCCGCGAATAAAGTCACGCACAGTAATTTGACCATTACGCAACTGAGATTCTAGAAATCTTTCGCGATCTGCACGAAAAGCATGAAAAAATATTTGACGATAAGCTACTTCGATCAAATCATTCATCTCAGACAAAGAAAGTAGGTTCTCCGCTGAGTAAATTCTGGGTTGTTCATCCCCTCCAATATCGTATCCTGCAACACGACCATTCTGAGAGCTGGGTTTGTAACCCAATAAAGGAATAGACAAGTCAAAACCTCCGCCTATTGTAAATTATGTTAAAAATCTTAGTCCCAATCATACGTTAGACAGGGGTCTCAAATAAACAACAGTAACAAAATATTACAGAATGCTGAGCTAGTTGTTGTTTGTTTAGTAGCGATGTTTAGGAGCCATCGCCAAATCTAGTTAATCAATTACCATCCAGAAATGGCAAATGACTGAGTATTGCTACTGGCTGCTGTAGTAGTAGAAGCATTGGAAGCATCATTTGTTTCTCCCACCCGGGATTCCGCACAGAAGGTGGCGGTATTAAACCCCCCAAATCTTTTAACAGTACTGCTGCGCAACCGAAGGTCAGGATTGATAAACCAAAAACGCTCAATAATACTCATGGTTTCGTATTCGGTGATGAGCACTAATCCATCATCATGATCCATATGGTATTTCCCCGCCACAGGGACGATTTCGGCATAACCTCTTTCTCTTAGGAGCTTGCCTGTTCGCAGGTCTTCTGAGTCAGGAATCAAGGCGAATACTGTTGTGCCCTTATGGTCTTCATTCTCCTTGTCCCAAGCCATGGAGCCATCCCAGCTCACAAATGCCCCACCGATCGCTGTCTGAGGATCTACTTCATGCATTTGACAAATTGCTGCGATCTTTTCGTCCCCCGCCGCCAAAAACTCGACATTAATATCGGAACTACCACTTTCAGCTCGTCTAAAGGGAAGATGGTGAGTCGTACGTTGCGATCGCCATCTTCCTGCGCTTTGTTGAAAAAATACTTTAGCGTCTTTGATCGAATTCATCCTTGATATAGTCTTTAATTTATCGTTTATCTAATTATTATTTACTATATCGATATATTAATAAACTAGTCGCTATTACCCCTGTCTAGTTGCTTTTAAAATTTTTTCCGCATCAAAATACACCAAAACCATAGTTGTTCAATAAGTATTTTATAACTTTTTGTTGCTTCAATTAACTATTGCTTGACATTATGGACTATTTATAGGTCAAGTGTTAGATTGATTTCAAATCAACACTTAGCTTCGTAAATAGTATTGCTAGAGGCTGAGTACTTATTAGATGTAAGGAGTGATGCCCATGGATTTATCAGGTCAACTGAGTATGGAGCAGCAGTTTAAGTTAAAAGTGCTTCAGGAACAGGTACAAGGGTTAAGCAAAGAACAAGCGCAAGAATATTTGTTGGAAATGTTCCGTCAGATGATGGTCAAAGATAATTTGGTCAAAAATCTCTTGAGGAATGCTTAGGGTTGTCCCAATTTACTACAGTCAATTAAGCTGTTGTATTGCGAAGTTTGCTATTTTTAGTCTTGAAATCATCTAAAATTAGATGGTTTTAGTGAGGTAACTCGATTTGAATATTTGGGAACGACGAGAATCGAAACCTAGGAAAAAACAAGTGAATTTTAAACAGGAACTTCGCACTTACAATAATCTGAGATATTCTGAAAGATCTTGAGACAGCTTGGTAACAAAGCATTAAGATTCTGTTACTATTTTTAGTAATTTATGACAAAAATTATTTTAATTATTAAAGAATAATTCATTTCTAACTTCAACGGTAATTAAGAGGAAACCTTACCTTCTACAATGAGGAGATGTAGTGAGTAAATGTACTGGGTAAACCCAAATGGAAGCTGAAAAAGTTAGTCATGAAGCATTATTGTCAGCCCGAGAATTGGAAATTGTTGAGCTGGTAGTAACTGGGTTGAGTAATCATAAAATTTCTCAGAGACTAGAAATCAGCAAGAGAACGGTGGACAATCATATTAGTAATATTTTGAAAAAAACTGGTGCTACTAATCGGGTTGAACTAGTACGCTGGTCTTTGCAGTGGGGAAAAGTTTGCCTTGATAATGTAAATTGCTGCTCTATCCTCGATCTCGAATCAAGTCTCAAACAAGATGAAGTGGTGTCTTAAACCGCCCTCAATTTCCCTTAGATCAATTCTGGCAAGCACAACTTTAATTTTGGGTGGCTGCCAAAGCTCTGGATACATTACCTCTGCTCCCCAGGTTCTTAATGCTGCCTTAAATTCTTTCGCTTCGGAAGCGGATGCCAATTTTTCCCATAATGGTCGCTATTTAGTTTACACGAGCGATCGCGCGGCAAAACGGAGCGTGTACCTATACGATCTTCAGCAACGACGTTTGATTCCCCTACCAGGATTAAATCAGCCTGGCAGTATGCAATCTCAAGCTGATCTCAGTGCCGATGGACGTTATCTTGTTTATTGCTCAGAACAGTTGGGGAAATCTGATATCTATTTATATGATCGCTCCACAGCCATCAGTAAAAATATTACCCAAAATTTTATCGGTGAAGTGCGCTATCCCAGTATTAGCGGTAATGGACGTTTTATCTCCTTTGAAGGAAACCGCTCTGGACAATGGGACATCGAGATTTATGATCGTGGCACGGGAATTGATCTATCTGTACCCCTCAACTCAAAGGTCACTCCCATAACACCTTAGTTAACTTTTTTACTTTTTTAGTCAATGGAGGTAGCTTGAGGCTTTCTTCAATGATGGCGAATTGCCTCTTTTCCCTTGTCAGAAAGTGCGTAACCTAAAAAAGCTTCTACATCTGGATTAATTGGATTGTGATAGACATAATATAGGGCAACATTAGTCTGATTATCTTTAATCTCAGAGTTGTTTATTTGGATAGCAGTTAAGCCTGCTGACTGCTCTGCCGCATTTAAAGGACGATCTAGGGCCAAAAGATCAATATCCCTAGAGCGAAGAAGATCTAAGCCCACAGCAATGCCATCAGCCGCTGTGGTAATTACAGTTCCAGGATATTCTTCATGAAAACCTCTTCTAAGAGAGATATTAATCTGTTCTAGCTTGTCAGAACCATTGATAATTACCGAAGTTCCTTGAGGCACAATAACGGGTGTAACAAAATTACTTCTGCTGTTTTTGGTCTTGTTAGTTTTAACTGAGGCAACAGAAATAGGAGAAGTATTAGCTTGAACATCTGACGTTTTCAGAATTCCATTTCCTTGATTAAATTTGCCTTTCCCCAACCCAGCAACATGATTCTTCGCCAACCAAGCAAAACCAGTTCCTACAATTAGCACTGTTGAAACTAAAGCCAAAATCAAAGGAAGAACATCACTCTTTTTAAACATATAAATAATATTAAAATGGTCAATTAAATAAACAGCTTTATTCAAGCAGATAGTAATACTAACTTGTTTCCCGCAAGTTAAGCTAAATATCTTAAAACATCGCAAATTCATCTAAAATAATAGATAAAACGTTATCTTAAAGCTATCGAGCTAGTTGAATTGAGCAAAAAACGACGATTACAATTAGCATCGCCTCATATAGATCAGATCTTAAAATTATTTGACAGAAAAACAAAAATTTTTAATATTTTAAGTAACTTTATCAGAAAATCAACCTGAATAGCGAATAAAATTTTTTAGTTAAAAGAAATCAACTACCTAAAATTATCTTTTGAAGTGTTGGCAATTAGTCACAGAGAAAATGTTTAACCAAGATGTTCAGAGGAGAATTAATTGTGTTTCATCTTGCTTTTTAATTTCATCACTAAAAATCAACCTTATGGTTGATATATCGAGTCGATTCACCGCATTTTTGCGCATAATCTCTCAATTTGCCGTTAATTCGCCTCCAGTAAAAGATTCGGAATCTCTAATCGCTACTGGAATTAATATTTGTGCAGATTTGATCATGATTCAGCAACACCGTTTTATTAGCCAAAATAAATAAACTAAAAAATATACCTAGTGGAATTAGTTGTGTTGTAAACTAGGCTGGCAACTAGAATTCCTGCATAGTCTCTTGGCTTAAGTCGCCCAGATGCAGCGAACTGAAATAAATCCAGAAAATCGAGAGCAGAAAAGTAATGTCATCGCCCAATAACCCGCGTCGGACAAAAATTGTTGCCACAGTGGGACCAGCCACTCTCAAGCCTGATATTCTAAGGCAGTTGATTACAGCCGGTGCAACTACCTTAAGAATTAATTTTTCTCATGGTACCCAACAAGATCATCAAAAGGCGATACGCTTAATCAGGCAAACTGCTTTTGAACTAGACCAGCCTGTAGGCATTTTACAAGATTTACAGGGTCCTAAAATTCGCCTGGGGAAATTCGCAGCGGGGAAAATAGAACTGAAAAAAGACGACCCCTATATCCTCACTAGTCGTCAAGTGGAATGTAACCAAGATATTGGCTGTATTAGCTATCAGAAACTGGCAGAGGAAGTGCCAGCCAATGCCACTATTTTGTTGGACGATGGCAAAGTCGAAATGCAAGTCGAAAGCATTGATAAGCTAAATCAAGATCTACACTGTCGAGTAGTGGTGGGGGGAACTCTCTCCAGTAATAAAGGAGTTAATTTTCCTGGAGTTTGCCTTTCAGTCAAAGCTTTAACTCAAAAGGATCGCGAAGACTTGATGTTTGGTTTAGACCAAGGGGTAGATTGGATTGCCCTCAGTTTTGTCCGTAATCCTCAAGATATTCTCGAAATTAAAGATTTAATTGCTAGTGCTGGGAAGTCTATTCCTGTCATCGCCAAAATTGAAAAGCATGAGGCGATCGAACAGATGGATGCCATCCTCTCATTATGTGACGGGGTAATGGTAGCCAGAGGGGATCTGGGGGTAGAGTTACCCGCAGAGGATGTGCCAATTCTGCAAAAACGGCTCATTGCTACTGCTAACCGCTTAGGTATTCCCATCATTACCGCCACTCAAATGTTGGATAGTATGGTGAATAATCCTCGACCGACTCGTGCGGAAGTATCGGATGTGGCTAACGCCATCTTGGACGGTACAGATGCTGTCATGCTCTCCAATGAAACTGCGGTGGGGAACTATCCTGTAGAGGCAGTAGAGACAATGGCAACGATCGCCTGTCGAATTGAACAGGAACAAGGTACCAATAAGCTAAAACGCACCAAACGCTCCATCACCCACGCTATTTCTGCGGCGGTGGGAGAAATCGCTTCCCAGCTAGATGCGGCAGCGATCATGACCTTGACGAAAACGGGGGCAACAGCTCGTAATGTTTCTAAATTTAGACCAAAAACGCCAATTCTCGCCATTACTCCTCATGTCTATGTTTCTCGACGGCTACAACTAGTCTGGGGAGTTAAACCTTTGCTGGTACTAGATTTATCTTCTGCCACGCAAACTTTCCAGGCTGCGATTAATGTTGCCCAAGAGAAAAATTGGCTGGCGGCGGGGGATCTAGTGGTGATGACGGCAGGTACTCTACAAGGGGTGTCTGGATCGACTGATTTGATTAAGGTTGAATTAGTGAAGGCGATTTTAGGGGAAGGTTCGGGGATTGGACAGGGTGCTATTAGCGGTCGCGCTAGAGTCGCTCAAAATGCTGCCGATATCAACGATTTTAATCCAGGAGAAATTTTGGTTACGACTTCCACCAATGCTCAGTTTGTCGATATTATTCGTCAAGCATCAGGAATTATCACGGAGGAAGATGACATCACCAGTCATGCCGCAGTAATTGGTTTGCGTTTGGGCATTCCAGTGATTGTAGGCTTGAAAAATGCTACAGAAATAATTCGAGAGGGGGCAATTCTCACGGTTGATGCCAAGCGTGGGGTAGTCTATTCAGGTACGGTTAACAAGCAGTAAAGTTAAACAGTAAAAGTAAAGTGAAAAACTGAACTCACAAATGATGTTCCATAGCATAGCAAATTAGTTCAATACGATTATTAAGTTCTGATTTACGCAATAGACTGCTAACGTATTTTTCAATGGTGCGGTGAGACAAGTGCAACTGTTGCCCTATTTCGATGTTTGAACGACCTTCCATGATTAATTTGAGAACCTCTGTTTCCCTTGGGGTTAATTTGAGTCGATCAGATAGTTGCTGTGGTTGATATGTCTCGTCATTTTTTTCTGTACTAGAAGGTTTTGAAGATTCGGCGATCGCTCTATTCTCTTCAAGGGGATTGGACAACCTCCACGCTCCGCGATCGTCGTGGGAAAATCTGATTTCGGCATGAATGACCTGCGATCGCTCTAGAAGATTACGAATAATAGCTCCCAATTCTTCCATTTCAAAAGGTTTAGGGAGATATAGATCACAGCCTACCTGATAGCCATGAATACGGGCTGTGGTCTCACTAAATTCACTAAGTAGGATTACTGGTAGTAAACGATATTGAGGTAGGCGACGAATATTCTTGAGCAGCTCATAGCCATTTTTATGAGGCATTTTGATATCGGAAATCAGTAGATGAGGATGATATTGTTCCAACATCAACAGAGCTTGTTCACCATTTTCTGCTGTAATGACTGAATAGCCATTCAATTCTAAATAATCGTTGATGGACAGGCGTATCGCTGGATCGTCTTCGGCAACCAAAATCAATAAAGGCATTAGCTTTTAGCCTACTTCTTCCCCTAATTCTTCTTATCTTAGCCCTTATTTCGTTGCATATTTATATTTTCTTAAGATTGCTTAGTTATTTCTCTCAACTCAGATTATTTCAGGTTATTGTGTTGTCAAAAAAACTTCCAGTAAAAATAAAACTGATGACAGAAGTTTTCCTGCAAGTTGCCATAGTAAATTTTCGCTAATATATTGAGTATATTCAAAAACGAATATTGAGGCTGGATGGGAGTTGTACCGTTGTGTCCCATTGCTGAAAACCGAAGGAGAGCGAATTTGATTCGTGATGCTCCTAATAGTTATCTGGAGACATCCACTGTCCCAGGAGAGACTGTAGGAATACGCCAATCGTGGCAGGTTTTCGGACAGTCAAATTGAGTTGCTTAGGTGTGGAGTTTTTATCGCTTCCTCCACTTAATTACTACCGAGGGAAGGCGCAACCCTTCAACAAAACGGTCTGAGGTAGTAGACGCAAATTGGCTGGCTCAATAGATCAATATCCAAAAGTTAGTTAAGATTAATGCCCTTAGCCTTTTCTTGCAAGTAGGTTGAGGGTTTTTTTCTGTCTTTGCTTTTTCAACTAAGTAAGTCAACCTAATTATAACGTTAAACTGAGTTTCCCCTAAATCCCCAAATCCCTAAGCCCCTATCTCAAAATTCTTTCATGTTTAATTAAGTGGAGCTACTTATTTATCTATTTATCATCTTTGGTTAGATCAAGATTAATGTCCTTAACGTTGCGGGCAATCCGCGAAAGTTCACTTTTCTCGTTGATCGAAACCCGAGATGGCGAACCACTAATAATTCCTTCATAGTTACGAAAAGATTCTTTGATGTAGGGAATTTCTGGAGCATCGGCGCTAATCACATATTCCCGAATTCCCTTATCATGCCAAGAACCACGCATCTTAAATACGTTCATCGCCCGGGACATTTCTCCTCGAATTTCTACATATTGCAGAAGAATAATGGTGTCGGTAATAGTGGAAATATGAGATTCGGTGATGGAATTAGCCCCCAAAAACTGATCGGTGGTATTGGTAAAGAATCCGGTAATTTCTTCTTGCTTGGCATAACCCGTGACCCCAATCACAAACTGACGAAAGGCATTATTTGTTACTCCCCTAGCCAGAGCAGAAAGGGAATCGATCGCAATCCTGGAAGGCTTGAAATCAGTAATCTCTGACTTAATCATTTGCAGGTGATCTTCTAAGCCCGCCGATTCTGGGTAGCAACAAAGCAGCTTTAATAGTCCCTTTCGCTCCATTTCCTCGAAATCTACCCCCCAAGAAGAAGCATTACGGGATAACTGTGCTCTCGATTCTTCATAGGCAAACAGTACTGACCTTTCTCCCTGACGACAACCTTCTTCCAGGAATTTACTCACCAACAGAGTTTTCCCTGTCCCTGTTGCTCCTGTCGCCAAGATAATTGAATCTTTGAAGAAACCACCGCCACAGAGTTTGTCCAAGGTTTTAACCCCAGAAGAACGGCGGACGTTGGAAGAGCGTTGAGTAAGACGCATCGCCCCCAAGGGAAAAATATTAATTCCATCATTAGTAATGGTGAAGGGATATTCTCCCTTCATATGGGTAGTTCCCCGAAGTTTGAGAATCTCTATGGTGCGACGGCGACGCTCCCCTTCTAAGACATTGCGAATGATAATTACATTATCAGAAACAAATTCTTCCACGCCAAAACGGGCAATCTGTCCATATTCTTGAATTCTTTCGGTGGTCAAAATCGAAGTGACTTCCAGCTGTTTGAGTCTTGCTACCAAGCGGAAAATTTCTCGACGCACGACGGAAGCGGCATCATACTGCTGAAACACTGCTGTTACCGAGTCGATGGAAACCAGCTTGGCTTTATATTTACGGATAGCGTATTGAATACGCTCAATGAGAGCAGACAAGTCAAAATTCCCTACCACTTCTTGTCCTTCAGGATCGGGAGAAGCATCAAGAATAAACAGTTTGCCTCGATCAATTAGATTTTGGAGGTCCCAACCAAAGCTAAAGGCATTTTCAATAATGTCTTTGGGGGATTCTTCAAAAGTAACGAAGATTCCTGGACAATCAAAAAATTCAATACCGAGATAAAGAAACTGCACTGCCAGTAAAGTTTTTCCTGTGCCTGAAGTTCCGCTCACCAAGGTGGTTCTACCTATGGGCAAACCACCATGAGTGATTTCATCAAACCCTTCAATCATCGTGCGAGTCTTCTGGACTCCCTGGGCGGCTAGTTCTTCTGGTTGAGGTTGATTGTTAGGATTTGGTTCGTTCATCTAAAGTAAGAATAGCGAGTTTCCATGGTTAAGAATACCGTTAAAATTGTATGGTTAGAATTGAGTCGTCAAGATTAGATGGTTCAAATTAATCGATGATAACTAAATCTTAAGCAATTTTAAGCAATATTTAGTAAATATGTAAATCAGTATAATATTTTACATCTAATCAACCGTCAGATTTTACAATCTTTGCTCGCGGATTTCTTCATAGAGCAAATCAAGCCCAATCAACACTTTCTCGCGATCGCTTAGGTCACCAATAATTTTGCGCACAGGAGGAGGCAAAACTTTCGATAACGTTGGGGTAGCCAAAATCTTATCTTCTTCTGCTAACTGAGGATTTTTTAAGACATCAATCACTTTGAGAGCATACACTCCCTGAAAGTCTTTTTCCAGAATATTTTTGAGCATTTTCAAGGCTCTTACTGAATTCGGCGTGTTTCCTGCTACATACAGTTTGAGTACGTAGGTTTTTCTAAATTGATCCATAATACCTAACAATTTATCAACTATCGTCAAGAGATAATTTCTAAAATTCGCTTTATACTTGCTTTAAATTTTGCTTAAGAAACACAAAAAAGATTTCAGATAATTAATCTAACTTAAAGTCGAGTGTTTATTCTACGGTGAACAACAAATTTATTGAGGCATCGGACTCAGGAATAGAACGACGATAAATTTCACATAAATGAGAGATGATATCAATCAAGGGTAAGCGATAGTCCAATAAGATATCATCATTACGCCCTTCTATCTTTAGCTGATGAGCGAAATCATCCATCAAATCCATATGTATTTCCAAAATTTGAGAAGTAGAGATATTGGCGAAAAAAGCTCGGTCAACAAACTCGTCAATTAATCGGTTAATTTCACCATCATGGTCGAAATAAAGCAATAGAATTTGGCGATAACTTTGGGCGAACTGGTTGGCTAGCTTCTTCTGCTCTGCTGCCGATAAGTTAGACCAAAAAGATTCCGGATTCCGCTTGTAAAAAAAACCCAAGTAACCCAATCTTTCTTTGAGTTTATCCGTCAAGCGTCGTTGCTGGAGAATCAAAGACCTGGGGGCAACAATTGACTGCGCCGATTGATTAAGAGCATAACTACCAGTTTTGTTACTAGGGGCTAGACTAATGAATTTATTAATCGCCAGATTGATATAGGAGTTGATTTCTTTAAGTTGTTTCGGGTAGAGCCTGACCTCTGCTTGATGATAGATGTTACTGGCTTCTAGATCGATCAAACAAGCTGGGAAACCTTTTGCATCTTCGATTTCTGAGTTAATGGACTCTGCTTCTAAAATAACTGTCGGCAACAAAATTTCTGATTGCCATAGTCGATGCAATAGCGAACCAAGGTGCTCATTGTGGCTCAATACGAGACAGTCAATATGTTCATAATTATTGACTATAAAGTCTGTGAAATCTGACCTCAGATCAAGACATTTAAGCTCGTAGCGATCGCAATTTAACAGTGTGCTGACGAGATCCCCTAGCTGCGGCTGGGTAAAAAACAAGCAGATCTGTAACTTAGTTGGGGTAGTTCCTGACAAGGAGTGATTCTCTTGATGATCTGACATTGTGGTCTGCACTATACACCGCAGTGACTATTGACTTTCAGCTAAGCTCGTTTAATAAAAATTTAACATTTATTGCGCCTTTTTGCAGATTGTAATAAAAAATTACTAAAAATAAACTAGTTTCGTTGACGAAAAGTATTACCATAAAAACTACTATGCTTAATTATTTAGTCGTAATCAATAAATTCTTTTTTACTTTAAGTAATCGCAATTAATAAAGATAATTGGACTTTCGTTTAAATTTACTCAATTTACTCAATTAAAACTCAGTTAAAAATAGATTTGAGTGGTACCTGCGTTTTTCAGTCAGCAACTCAACCAACATTATGTTTAATTTTCTATGTCTAATTATTCTCCCTCTCTGCAAGAATTTGTTACTCCCATAGCAATTTGTCAACCAGAGACTGATTTGGGCAACATATTGAGTATTTTTCAGCATTTAAACTGCAAGATGTTGGCAATTCCCCAGGGTAAATTGGGTTGGGGCATTATCTATGGGTCAGATTTACTCTCTTTCGTAACAGAAGCTTGGCTGGGCGATCGCATTGCTTTAACCAGTCATCCGCGCAACATGATCTATCAGCCCTATCAGCACAATATTACCTCTCGCTTGATTCCGGAGGTCAAAACCCTGATTAAACCAGTTATGGTCTACCAAGCTGAGACTAAACTAGATGAATTTCTCCTCCATCCACCACAGTCTGCGTTGCTAACAGAGGAGCAAACATACTTGATTGTCAATCAACAAGGAGAGTTAGAAGGAAGACTTGATCGGGATAAAATCATTCAGTATTTAGCGCTAAAATCCTCTTCAGTACCTCTCGATCAACAATCAGCTCCAAAACCTCAGCTTGATTCTCATCAGCTCCCTGATTATTATTCACCATACTTGACCGTGGCTTCGCCGCTGATCCAATCGCCGAACTCCGAAACGATCTTAGAGGATTTTGTAGAAACTTCAGAGGTTGTCAATCATCAGCTCTTAGGCACCGTCAGCCATGAACTTAAATCCCCTTTAACAGGCATTGTGGGCTTGTCTAGTCTGCTGCAAGCACAAAAATTAGGCAACTTAAATCAGCGTCAGGGTCGCTATGTAGAATTAATTTACCGTAGTGGCAAAAAAATGATGGCGGTGGTAGATGATTTATTACAGCTAACTGCCTTAATGGCTGATCCACCCCAAGACTCAGAAACGATTGACTTAGAATTTCTTTGTTGCCAGCTTTATCAGGAAGTACTGACTAGAGTTAAATCCCTAGAAGGGAAACCCAGCTCTTCAGCAACATTGGTTCAACCCCAATTACGGATTGAGCTAGATCGGGAAATGGCAATGCCGATGGTTGCGCAGTGCGGGAAGCGGTTGCACAGCGAGTCCTTGACGGTAATCGCCAATAAATTGCTGTTGTCCTCGGTGCTGTCCCATTTAATGTTAGAAGCCATCGTCGCCGACGAGACCATTGCTGAAGCTACAAGAATGAGCACTGCAGACATTTTTCGCATCGGTATTCTCCTTTTTTGCTGAGAGTTCCTTTCGGAACCGGAACACGAAGTCCGAATCGAACTTCTTGCGGGGAATTATAGCACCCGATATTCAAAAGTCAAGCTCTACTATATCCCGTATTTAAGCCATAAAAAGAGACCGGCGGATATTGCTTCCGCCGGTCATTTGATTGCGCGCCGCATGCATCGAATTGAGTTCAGTACCGCCGCGTGGTCGCGACTTCGCAGATCATCGTGCCAGGATAATCCGTTCTGGAACACAACGTCAGACTGTACTGTTTGATGTGTGGTTCCATCGAATACTCGATTGGCAGATCAGTGGAGATTCTCAACTCGCGAGAGTTGAAAGAATCATTGCCCCAACGAGATACTGAATTCTCGAAGGCTTTTCGTTCCCAT
>JBJOPG010000052.1:0-40457 GCA_046050865.1 Cyanobacteriota bacterium | reverse complement strand
CTCTGATGATTAAGCAATTAAAGTCTAATTTCAAAAAAAATCAAAGCTTAAGAATAGCTTATCGAGAGTTTTATCATATTTGGCGCAAGATATTTGCATCATTATTTATCTTTTATTTAAAGCAAACTGAATTTAAAACAATAACAAGAAATAATTTATTAACTGCCAGTAAAAAATATAAATTACAAGCATTTAGTTCAGAAGAAATAGTAAACTTTGGCAATTTTTACTCTTCAAATCCTATCCCAAGGCGTATCGCTAATAAGATCTATCCGATGCAGGTTAAAATTGCTCAACCATTTGTCTGTGAAATTGAACAGGCTGACATAATCGGCAATTATCCTGTCGCTTTTGATCGTGAGCGCAACTTGATCTTAGAAACCACTCTACCTCGATTTACCTCAATCGAAGCTCATATTGCCAAAAATATTTCCATTAAAACCATTATTGCCTCTCAATTCAGAAAAAATGATCAACAAACAGCAATAGAAACTGCTTGTATCTTAACGAATCCTTGGGGTAATAACTATTGGCATTGGACAGTAGATATTTTAACTCAGCTAGAAGGAGTTGAATACTATCAACAACAAACAGGAATTAAACCTAAATTAATTGTTGAAAAGAACTTGCGATCATGGCAACGAGATTCTCTTGAACTTTTAGGCTATGACAAAGATAATTTAATTATTTGGCAAGATTGCCGACAACTTGTTAATAAGTTAATTGTTCCTTCATTTCGACGTTCTTATGAAGAGATACACGGGGAAATTTCAGTTGCTGCTTGTCAGTGGTTAAGGCAGAAAATTTTGAATGGGGTTTGTAGAGCAGAAGATAACTTTTCCTCTACTTCGACTAAAGTAATTATCTCTAGACGTAAAGCTTTAGGACGACGAATTGCTAATGAAAATGAAGTGATAGAAGCTTTAGAACCCTTGGGATTTGTAATTTATATCTTAGAAGAAATGAGCTATCTTGAACAGGTGAAACTATTTGCCCAGGCACAAGTAATTGTGGCTCCCCATGGTGCTGGTTTAACAAATCTGATCTTTGCCGATCATCCAACTATTTTAGAATTATTTGGTGCTTATATCGGTCGAGAATTTGCCAATCTTTCTAGAGGCATGGGTTTCAAATATGGTTGTCTTGGCTGTCCACCTCCTCGGGGCGAAATGCGTCAAAAAGATGGGGATATGGTAGTTAATGTTAATGAATTGATTGAGCTATTAAAAAGTATGGGTTTATAAATAATGTTTGTTGAATAAGAGATCTATATTATGTCAGCAAGTCTTTTTTAACTCAAATTTTTTGAGGAGATTAGCCTGCTTGAATAAATAGTTAGACAATTTATGCATAAGTTATACATAATCCCCAAAAGTCAAACAATTAAATAAACATGATCGCTAACTTCAACTAGAGATACTAAAAATATAAGAGTAAATAAATTAAAGATGAAAATTTTACTTATTAGTTCTACAGGTGGTCATTTCCAAGCTCTACAAAGATTGTATCCTTTTTGGGGAAAACATGATTGTTGCTGGGTTACATTCCAAACTGCTTCTACCGAATTAGTTTTAAACAATGAAAAAGTATATTGGGCTTACAGTCCGACTAATCGCAATTTGCTTAATTTAATCCGTAATTTTTGGCTAGCTTGGCAAATTATTCAACAAGAACGTCCGAAATTAGTCCTTTCTACAGGTGCAGGGGTAGCAGTTCCTTTTATCATGTTGGCAAAGCTAGCAGGAATTAAAACAGTTTTTATTGAATCTTTTACCAGAGTTGAAGAGCTTAGTTTATCGGCCCGTTTAGTTATGCCATTTCTCGATGTAATCTACGTGCAATGGGAGCAATTAGCAACTAAATACTCCAAAGCCAAATTAATTCGTATTTAATATTTATTTAAAAAGTTATGATTTTAGTTACAGTTGGCACAGAAAAATTTCCGTTTAATCGTTTAATGCAATGGATCGATAATTTAATCAAAAAAGGTACACTTCAACCAGAAAAAGAAGAAATTATAATTCAGTATGGTAGTTGTACAATTGTTCCTAGTAAAGTTACAAACTATTCAGTACTAATTGAAACTGATTTTTTGAGCTTACTGACAAAAGCTCGTCTAATTATTGCTCACTGTGGTGAAGGATCTATTGATTTACTAGATTTAATCAATAAACCTTTTATACTAGTGCCTCGTAAATCTTGTTTTCAAGAACATGTAGATAATCATCAAGTAGAACTTGCCCAAAAACTTGCTGACCAAGGAATTTCAATTGCTAATAGTCAAGCTGACTTAGCTGGTTTTTTAAAAACTCCAATATTAGCTAATTTCTCGACAACTCCAGCTAAATATTATGCTCAAGTCAGCCTATTACTAGAAGAGAAATTTGATAATGATTTAGTGATAGAAGAATTAAGTAATGAATTAATAGGTAATATCGATCTTTTACATATGATAGCTTAAGTCAGATGATTTTTATATGATCGATTTAAAAAGCTCTTTATTTGAATTAAATAAAGAGCTTTTTTATGAAAAATCTTAATCATTAAGAATAAATTATACAAAAGTATTACAAGTTTAATTTAAGTCAAACAAATAAATATACTTAAACACAAACGGTGTTTTGTAATACTTAAAAGTGACAAATAATTTTATTCTAGACAAATGACTTATACAACTATAGGCAATAATTTTTTGGTAATCGATTTGGATAATGTTCAATTAATCAATATGTCATCTCAATTTACTGCTAGCGAAGCAAACAAACTCAGACAATTATTACAACAATTTCTAGGTACTTTTGAACAACTATCTGTTACTTCAAATGACTTGATTATCAAAAAAATCTTAGTAAATTTTAAGAAAACTATATTTATTAATAATGAAGGTTTAATTGGTATGTGCCAAATTCTTAAATTTGCCAAAAATAATAATATTGACTTGCGGTTTTTAAGTTTTTCTCCTCAGATAGAAATAGTTTTATCTTTAGTGGGTTTGGAACAATTATTTGCTATTGAGAGTAATGCTAGTACTAATTTTACTGCTAATCCAAGCTGATCTAAATTGACAAAATACTCTTAAAAACTTTTTTATTCTATTCAAGTTAATTCTTTTAGTTTAATTTCCAAAATTTAAAACATCATGACTGAAAACAAATATAAAATTGATTTTAGTGCCGCCGATCCTACTCGTTACTCTCGTCTTTTTCCTCAACAAATAGTTAATCTTCCCTATGGTCGTCAGAGCAATCCTCTGATCAATGCTATGGATAGCACCAGTGTTGAGTCTTTAGCGCCCAAAGGTTTAGCATTAGGACAAATCGTTCCTTTTGAATTTCGGATCTCAGTGGATAGTGAGGGAACAGTAACTGGCGACACGATTAATTTTACGGCTGGCTGGGATACTGTAACTACTAATGGTGGTTTATTTGGCTACGATCGCAATTTAGGGGTGATTGCTGCTTTTGTCGATCCTAGCGATCCCAATACTCGTCAAGACACAAACGCGACTATTAGTAACTTTTCTTGGAAGCTGGTGGGTAGCGAAATAAGAGCCAACTTTCAACTTGCCAATTTAGACCCAGGGGAAGAAGTAGTAGTCGAAGCTTGGGTTGCTTTACAAGACAAGATTCCTGTAACAACTACAGGGAATGTGCAATCAAGACTAATTAGTGCCAAAACTGCGGGAACGATAAATCCTGGAACTACTATTAATACTGGCTCACAAACGATTCCGTTACAAAAAGTCAGGGAGTTTTGGAACAACCAAGGTGAATATACTCATCGTGCCAAATTTGAGAGCGGAACTTTTAATGTTGATGCTAGTGGTCAAGTTGAATTTGATTATCTTTACGATGGTGGCTGGTTTCAAGGGGAGCTAGCTGTTTTTAGCCTCAAAGGCATGGATAATTATCAACCAGGATCGGTAGAATTTTTGACTGAAGCTACGGCTCGTGCCTTGAGTAATAGTCAACAAGGACGGATTTTGATGAGCGATCGCACTCAAGGAGCGCGTTTTAGTGACAAAGTTGCTTGGGAGAATAACTTTAATACTGACGCCAGTAAATATCTAGGAGTTAAATCCATCGAAATGGAAGCAGGAGACGAGTTGGCTTTCATGTACGTGCAGAATACTACTATCCAAGATATCTATCAAAACCCTCAAAGTACTTCTCAATGGGGCAAATCAGTTTTATTTTCTACTGATACTAATCAAATAACTTCTCTAGACGGGAAGGGAACTTTCGCTTTTGAAGATTTATTGGTGAAAAATGGTAGTTCAGATCGTGATTTTAATGATTTAGTTTTCCAAGTAAAAGGATTACAAACTGATAATACTCCGAGTTTAAATAGCTTAGTTAATCCCAGTCGAGATTGGCGAACTAGTACAATAGGTAAGAATTTACTCAAATATACAGACCGCAATACTTTTAATGAAGGAGTATTTGAGGTTGGAGAAACTGGCAAGGTTACTTTTGACTATCTTTATGACGGCGGTTCGTTTCGAGGAGAGTTAGCGGTTTTTAGTCTCGAAGGCATGGATGCTTATCAACCAGGTTCTAACGCCTTTGTTGCCGAAGCTGCTCGTCGCGCTTTGACTAATTGTAATTTGGGTCATATTTTAGCTGATGATCGTAATGAAGGAGCGCGGTTTACGCAAAAAATGGCTTGGGAAAACAATTGGAATGTCGATGCCAATCAGTATCAAGGAGTTAAAACCTTCACAATGAAACCAGGAGACCAATTTGCTTTTATGTTGGTACAAAACACTACCGTCTCAGAAATCAGTGATCCCACAAAAATTTGGCAATTAGGTAAAATGCCTTTATTTTCCATTCCCAACGCAAATCCAGGAGGTAGACCTCCAGGGCAGATGGTAGACGTAGATGGCAACGGTACTTATGCTTTTGAAGATTTACGGGTTGATATTGCCAATTCTGATCGCGATTTTAATGATTTTGTTTTCCAAGTCACAGGTGCAACAGGTACAGTCGCTTCCATAGATCTTTATGCTAACAGCGATCGCGATTGGCGGAAAACCAGCATCGGCGGAGAATTATTAAAGTATGCTAACCGAGCCACGTTTGATGAAGGCGTATTTAAAGTAGGGAATTCTGGTCAAGTAATCATTGATTTTCTCTATGATGGAGGCTTCTATCAAGGAGCCGAGGTAGGTATCTTCAGTCTTAAAGGAATGGATATTTATGAGGCAAGTTCTCAAGCCTTTGTTCAAGAGGCAATTCAACGGGCGAAAAGTAATTCTACCAAGGGATATACCGTAGTTCAAGATCTTAATGAAGGTGCAAAATTTAGTGGCAGTTTCAACTGGGAAGGGAATTTTAATGGGGGACAATATCAAGGAAAAGAAACTTTCTTGATGAATCCTGGTGATACTTTTGGTTTAGTTTTGATTCCCGATGGCACTCTCAATGAAGCTCTGACTGCTCCAGATTGGGCAATTAAAAAAGACCCCCTCTTCTCGATGTCCGCAGCAAACCATAAGGATCAGGTTCAATTTGCCGATATTTTTAGTAACGCTAAAGGGACAATTATTGGTTTTGAAGATGTCCGCCTTGATCTTGGCTCAAATCACGACTACAACGACGTGGTATTAGCAATTGAAGGAGCGCAAAGAATTGGTTTAGCCGACATTGAAGATGTGATGGCAAGCAATCGCGATTGGCTTAAGACAACCGTTGGTCAAGAAGTTATTCATTACTTTGATTGATGGTTTTAGGCTAACTTAGTCTGCTTTGAAATTGGCGATCGCCTTATTGATTATTCAAGGGCGATCTTTTAAATACATATTGCGTTGTCCAAATAGCAAATAGAGGCAGACAAACGACATGAATGATTAACACCGTAGTTGCAACACCGATACTTTGCCACTGCACGCCAATTAATAAACTAATAGTAAATAAAACAGTAAAAATAACATTCCAGAGTAAATCGATTTGGGGTTTATCGACAGCTACTAATAGCTGAGAAGCAGAGTCGGCAAAAGGACGGGGAATAGCAGATAAACAAATTAAGATTAATACGGGAATAGCAGGAATCCATTTTTCGCCAAAAACTATAGGTACGTAGAAAGGGGCGAGGCTTGATTGTAGCAATACTAAAGGAATGATCGTGAAAGCGATTGTTTGAAGACTGCTAAAATACCTCTGTTTGAACTGAGTAAAATTATCACGAACATCACAGAGATGAGGAAGCAAAGCGGATTTAATGGAAGTGATAATGCCTAAACTGATACCCAAACCTGCATTAAAAGCAAAATAATAAATTCCTAAAGCTTCGATACTAAGATAACGTCCAACAATTAAATAATCTAAATTACCCCGTAAGTTATTTAATAATTCCACTCCCAGTACATTCCTGCCAAAACGCAGTAAATCCCCCCAGCCAACGGTAGTAAACTTTAGTTTTGGTCGCCAAGAGTGATTTTTAAGCATTATATAAACCCAAATTGGCGGTACAAGGAGCTTGGGTAGGATAATTGCCCACATTCCCCAACCTGCGATCGCAAATATCAAAGACAAGATATTATCGGTAGAAAATTGAATCATTTCTACTACAGCGATCGCTTTAAGACGGTTTTCTCTTTGAATTAGGGCTGCTTGGACTAAACCATGAGGCAATAAGAGTAAACTAACTGCCATCGTGCAGATGGGCAGAATTAATTGCTCGTCGCGGTAAAACCAAGCCAGGGGAAAAGCAGCTAAACATTGAATTGCAAATAAGGCAATGGAAATTGTCCAATTGAGCCAATAAGCAGACTGTGAGAGATGTTCAATATTTTCGGCTTTGGCTTGAATTAAACGAGTACCAATGCCGTTGCGGGTAAACACGCGCACGAGATCATTGACAGTCAAGATAATCGCTACTAAGCCGTAATCATGGGATGTGAGAAACCGCGCCAAGACAATAGTAGTCAGCAACCGAGTCACTCGAATTACTGCCCCAGATAATCCCAACCACCGTAAATTGTGAGTAAAGGGACTATCTGCTTTTTTTAGTCGCTGATTAAGTTTGCTCCAGATTTTGTTTGGTTTCACCCTGTCACTTCCCCTAAAAATACTGACCAACTACGCAGAAATTCCGACCAAGCATTCACTACCGAGGCTCTACCTGCTTGTCCCCAGGCTGCTAAATCTTGTTGTGGTAAAGATTTAATTGCTTCTGCTAATTTGGTTGGCTCGTTAGCAGGTACTAATAAGCCACAGTCTTGTACTTGTTTGGTTAAGCCATCGACGGCCAAAGCAACTATAGGTTTACCTGCTGCTTTGGCTTCTAAACAAACCAATCCCCAAGGCTCCCAACGGGAAGGAATCACGATAACGTCACAGTCGGCTAAAAAAGCTGGTACATCCTCAATTGCACCTAGTAGCTTAACGTGGGGTAAATTTTGAGCTAAATCTTGAATTAATTGTTCATCTTGACCATAACCGCCTAAATATAGTTGGAATTTTTCGGGCGGTAAAGAGGCAAAAGCTGGTAACAAAAGATCGAACCCTTTTTGAGGGGCAAATCGACCATAAGCACCAATTCTTAAAGGAATGCTGGGATTTTTAGGAGGGATTTTTAAGAGTGCATCGACAGGAGAAGCAGAACAAATCGTTCTAATTTTGCTGGGGTTAACTAATTTATGAGTTAATATCCAGTCTCGTTGAGGGTCGGAAACACTTACTACACCATCGGCTAAAGCGTATGCCAAAAACAACATGAAACGAAAACGACATTTAGAAGCAACTTGATGTTGTTCAAATCCCTGGGAATAGTGATGATCGTAAATATAAAGTTTGCTATGTTGTTTCAGCAACCACAAATCTAAAAGATATTTCCAAGCGCCAGGATAGTGAAAGATGATCGCATCGGGAGAGGAATGTTTTAACTTGGCTTTCGCTTCCTCGATCCGTAATACTTCAAAATTAAATTGGGTTGCTAATGATGAACTAATTAACTGTTGAACTAGATGATTTGAGCCTCCTGCCCGTTTATCGCCAATTAAATGCCAGACTGTGGGTTTCATGCTGCACTTCCTGTCAACCAAGCTGAAAGGTTGCGATTAATTAAATCCTGACACTGTAAGATATCTACGCGATATAAATCCAAGAGTTGCTGTCTAACTTCTGGGGAAATTTGAGGAGTATTGAGGTTTTGATGTTGAATTTTTTGACGAATTTGGGCAGGAAAGAGGGGTTTGAAGAGGGTTTTTAGAGGATTGGGTTTAGTTAAAATTTGATGGAGTAATTTATTTTTAGGCATTCCCGATTTGTTGGGACGTAAAGCCATATCAGGAACAAAAGTATCGTCAACTTCCAGCCAACGAAAAATGTCTTGTAAGGTTGCGATCGCATTTTCTTTTAAATCTTCGTATAAATAAACTTTAATTTGACTAGGAGCAAACATTTCATAGTAGCGTTGTAGTTGCTGACCATAAAAGCCAACCTGGATATAATGCCAAAACCATTCCCAGTTATTAGCAATTCTGGTAGCTTCAGCTTGTAATGCTAAAGCAAAATCTCGATGGGTTTCGCGATCGTCCCTGACAATATGCAGAAAATTAGCATAAGCTCGCTCTACAGGATTACGCAGAATGACAATTAAACGAGTATCAGGAATATATTGTTTAATTCTGGCTGCTGCTTGGGGAAAATAAAGATAAGAAGGACAAGCTTCTCCGAGCGCTAATTCCTGAGTAACCTGCTCAAATTCGGCTTGATAAGTATTCAAATCAGTAATTGAAAAATCTTTTAAAGCTTCATCTCCAGGCCCTTGAAAATTAATTATTTCCCCTGCAAAAGCAAAAAAATTTGTTTCTTTGGTTGGGGTCAGGTAAATTTGTGGGTGCTGTTGAAGATATTCATACAAAGCGGTTGTGCCTGCCTTGGCTGCACCAATAATCAAAAAATTAGGCATTGTCATTTTATTTATCAAGAAACTATTAAGGGTTCAATGTTTATATAGTTCCCAATTTCCACTATAAATAAATATTTGTAATTTAGTTTACACAACCTCAAAATAGATTAATTATATAAAGATTGATGGCGCTCGCAAATAGGAATCAAATGTTGCTTTAAAAACTTTTCTTGTTCAAAATCAGCAAATTGTTGACGAATAAATGTCCATTCTGATGACCAATTCATGGTATCTCTTCTCGAAAGATGAGCAGACAATTCGGGATGACGAGCATAAAATACGGCATCGGTTAAATCGTGATACAAACCTTCAAAAAAATAGTCGTTACTGCGATCCCAATAGTACCCTTCGTCCCATAATTCTTCGTCCCATAATAATTCATCATCATCACCATAATCAGACTTATGCCAATAATCATCACGATTATCTCTAAGTTCTTTCCTCATTCTGGCTTGGCGATCCAGACTTTGCCAGGGTTCTCGCTTTTCTCGGGCTTGCTCACGGTCTGACAATAAATAATAGTGTTCAAGATTTGGTTGTTGACAACTTTGATAGACAACTTTATTTACTACCCGTCTAATTTCTGCTCTTTCTCGGCGATAAAGAGTATGATGTATTCTGATTTGTTTATTACGCATTTCTGGACGTAATAATTTAAAAAAGTAGTTTGTCCAGTAATCAACTTTTTCTAAGTCTTCGGGTTCTTGATGACAATCTAAATAAGATTCACAATATTCATGAGCCAATGTTGGTGGCGACTTGAAACTTGATATCAGGACAGTTATCAAAATAGTTAAAGTTAATAATTGATTAGGTTTCATATATTTAGCCGTAAAAAAATATTTATTGAGGAAAAAATAAAAAATAAATTTCTACCACGAGCATAACTTCACCAATATATTTTTGAGGTGGGTATTATTTCCTAAAAATGTCGGTGTATCGATAATTATTTGGTTCTTCGCAAGCAAGCAATTTGACGTTTACTCAACTGAGGAGTTATCCTCTGCCATTCTTCAGGTGAAAGTTGAAACTCACTTAAAAATACCTTGGGAATTCTAGAAGTATAGCCAAACGTAATGGAATAGCGATTGCGCTGGGCTGGTTTTGCCCGATGAAAAACATTACAAGGATCGGTAATAATAATACTCCCTACTTTGGCTACACAAGTTTGCCAATTTTGAGGTGGGATAATTTCAGCCATCGCCTCGTCAGAGATAAATCCCGATTTATAATCTAAAGCCGTGTTGAGATGTTCGGTATAAGAGCGAGGTATATACTCATAAGGGCCTCCCGTAACTCCTACATTGTTAAGATAGATAATTACCTTCACCATCCGCTCATCGTCAATATCTCGATGCCAATGTCTAGCATCTGTAAGAGGGGCATCAGCAGCATCTCGCCTGAGATCGACACCATGAAAGAAGAGAGGTAAACCAATATAGTTTTCGACTATACTTAGTAATCTTTCTTGTAAACCCCATAACAGAATTTCGGGATGCAAGAATTTACGACTGGCAGGTATACCTTCCCGCCAATTACTAAGATTAGAAAGGGTATAAAGATGGGGATGAAGCACTGTCATTTCTTTAAGCAATCTTTTAGTGTGAGGCAATCTTAGTTCTGCGAGAGAAGTTAGATAAACTCCGGATTGACTAAGGGTTGAAACAATTTGGGCATCTTGATTGGATAATTGGGGAAGACGATGCTGGTAATTTTCGCGTTTTAACTGGCGATCGCGATCGCTTAGAGAGGGTAAATGAAAGTTTTGATGAGCAATTTGCTTAATTTTATAAGAGGCAAGTTTGGCTTTACGACTTATTTGTTTTAAATTGGATTTGATGGGGTTTTGATGATCTAAAGTACTTTCAATTGTGGCTTTTACATCTTCAATATTATATGGCTTGACAATATAGCCTTGAGGATGGGTTTCTCTAGCTTGCTTTAAGGTATTACGATCAGAATAAGAGCTTAAATAAATAATCGGAAAACTATATCCATTAAGATCAAGTCAGGCTGGGTTGCTGCTACTTTAGCGATCGCTTTAACTCCCGAATCAACTATTCCCAAAATTTCATAGCCACAGTGTTTCAATTTTCGAGCTAAATTTTTAGCCAAAATCAGTTCGTCTTCTACAATTAGAATGTTTATCGGTTTCATTCGGTTTTTAAATATATATTAAATACATAATTCTTTGATCCAATTTAACTAATTTATTTACCAAATTATTGAGTTGCTTTTTAAAAATGATTATCTAAGCTTAATAAAGGCTTTTTGAAAAAATATCTATTAAAAATAGTTGGCAATATTTTGTCCAACCATACTTTATAGCCAGTTTGAATTGCTCAAATTATAATCTTGAAAATTAGGCATATCAATTGAATTCAGTCCTTCTAAGCTAATAACGAGATCGTTGTAGTCTGAATCTGTACCCAAATTTAAACTAATATCTTCCCAGCTCAAAATAGTATTATTAGCTGAGGAAGTAATTGCTGTTACTTGGACTCGATTGAAATTAGCTGCTGCTTGGGAAAACATTGGACGTAAATTATCACTCCAAGTTGTTTTAAGCAGTTGGTCTAATGTCCCTTTGGGGTTGAATACCAAGCCTACAAAATCGCCAGGATTCATCGCTAAACTTTGAACTCCTTTGTATTCTCCTGTTAGTAAATCCTTTTGCCAATTAGATTCAATTGGATCGGTAAATTTGGCTCTATCTATAGAATCTTGTAAAAATACATACCCTTGTTTGGAATTGCTTAAAGCTCTTCTAATGGCTTCTTTTCTAAACTCAACAGAAGTAACCTCTAAATTAGCTAATCCAGACAGACTGAACAGTCCCATTTCTCCTTGATAAGCACCTCCATCGTAGAGAAAATCAACATCAACTAAACCAGATTGATTAACGGATAACACCCCTTCATACAAAGTTCCATCAACATATTTCAACAGTTTTTGACCAGTTGCCGTATTTTGCCAACGTCGTTGACTGTTTTGCATCGTATTAATTGCAGGAGCGACACCTTTCGCCCCTGTTAATCTAAATACTATGTCGTTATAGTCTTTATCTGATTGTTGCCAGTCTACGCGAATATCTTCCATAGCGTAAGTGTCACTATCGTTAACAGTGACTATTTGTTTGGCTTCTTTGGTGCTTAAATCTCCTCCTGGATTAGCTTCGGGGATCGAAAAGATCGGTAGTTTCCCCCATTGCCATATTTGATGGGGATTTTCGGCGATCGCTGCTGTGGTATTATTTTGCGTGAACATCAGGGCAAATTTATCGCCTTGATTCATGGTAAAAGAGTTTATTCCACGATAATTTCCTTGGTTAAAATCTTTTTCCCAAGGTAGACTTTGACTAAATAAAGCCTTATCCGTAGAATCTTTGATCAAAACATAACCCAGATTAGAATTAGTTTGAGCGCGACTAGCTGCCTCTTGAATAAATGCGATTGAACCAGGTTTATAAGCTTCCATCCCTTTTAAGTTAAAAACAGCTAGTTCTCCTTGAAACCAACCACCATCAAACAAAAATTCGTAGTTTACTTTGCCTGTATTTTCGACTTTAAAAAATCCTGAACTATATTGAGACTTTTGCTGATCGTTGTTATTGGGTAGATTATCCAGGAATTCTAAATCTTCTGTTCTTTTTAAATCCTGCCAGACAATTTTACCTAAATCGTTTAAAACTTCGGGATTTGTGCCATTAAAGTTTTGCGTCGCCGATTTAGTTAGATTCGCTTCCCAGACAATACGTCCAATTTCTCTTTCTTGGGTAGCAGCAATAGTTTGAATCGTCGCTTCCAAAGTGCTTTGTCCATTGTTGTCAGATCCATATTCGCCAATAATTACGGGAATATCACGCACAAATAATTTATCTAGATATTTAGCAAGATCATTCTTGTTCCAGCGTTCATAGGCATGAATTGAAAAAATAATATTGTCATTTTGCTCTAAAACTTCGTTGGCATAATTAGCAATTGTCTGAGTCGGCAAATCTTGCCCCCAAGCTTCGCCATCAACAACGATCAGATTATTTGCTCCTTCAGCACGAATGACATCAATTAATTCTCGATGGTAACTAACCCATTTTTGAGGATTAGCAGTAGCGTTCCCTGGCTCATTATGCAGATTGAACCAGACAGAGGGATTATCTTTAAACTCCCGTGCCATATCACGCCAATAGTCTTTAAGGATTTCCCATTCATGGGCTTCATAATAACCACCAATGCGATCATGAGCATCAAATATTACGACTGCACCTTGACTGGTAAAAGCATCAACAATCTGATGATTAGTTCCGTAGTTATTATCGTCAGGATGAGGTTGTCCGTAGCTACCTAAGAGATAATTGGGAACTCTAATGGTATTAAATCCCCAAGTATTGAGATATTTATCTACATTACTAATACCTTTCCAAGCGAACATATTAGTTCCTTTGATAATAAATTCTTGTCCGTTTGGATCGTAGATTTTGCTTCCTAGTACGCGAAATTGAGAATTCTGAGGGTGCATCTTATCTAGTTTAACATTAATGAAACAATATGGTTTCTATGCTAGTCACTTGATGTATGCGATCGCGTCTGTTTAATTATTCGATTTATGTAGATTATTTCTTCGATTAATTTCAGCGTTGAGCCGAGATAAGGGGAAAATCATGCAACATAGGATTGAAACCATTGATATACATGGATTTTAGAATCAGACTTTTTCAAAGGCTCTTTATGTCTGATAAGTTGTATTAGCAAAAGAGTAATTTTGGTGGGTAAAGGATTTTTCACTCGATACTACCCCTCTTACAGTTATTGACGCTTAAATGTCTTATAGTCTGTAATGACCATTTAGTAATAGTTTTTAAAAAAAATGTCCCAGTAAAACACTAAAGTGGGTCACTAGCTAAAAACCTCTCATCTTTTTTATAAGCGATCGCCATACATTGTTACTCTTAAAATGAAAATTCTTATAAATAAAAGATTTCAGTACTTTAAATTTCGCTATTCGACCAAAATTTCTCCGTTGCTATCCTAAAGCTTTCTAAGGCTACTAAAGATTTTTTGATCACTTCAGTCTATTTTACCACTTTAGAAAAAAGCATTTATGGACAATGACTATCTGATTAAAATTTTATCTTTGTAACTTCAAATGTTTGTCCTACTATATCATGAGCAATTAACACCTAAAATAGCTAATTTTACTGTATTCTAAATTACTTTTAATCGATCAAATCTATAATTATGAATAATTTTCTTGTATTTTGTTTTTCTACTGGCAAATCAAAGCTCTAGTTAATTCAAAAGTACTAAGGAAAAGCCAGTTGAGCTAATTAGCTCAACTGGCTTTTTGCTCTACCAATATGTAACCAATCCAAGGTCATAGATGATAATAACTCTTCAGCATTTAATTGCTATCAAGAATTATCTTTACAACTACAAAACCTCTATTACTTCACTATTATGCTACGTTAATTAATTTTGTCAATAAATAAGTTAAGTTTTTTTTAATATAAATAGAGTCAGTTTTATTGAAATCAAATATTCACAGAAATAAGTAAAAACAATGTTAAACAAAATACATTTACCAAAAGATACGTGTATTTCGGATTACTTTCAAATCTTTTTGTTTATATTCTAAATCATGAATCTTTGATTTTTTTTCTATCTGGCTTAATGTTCAAGCTTAAACCAAAGTATTGCGAATTTTTCGCAAGTCATTCTAATAATTAATACCAAGTCTAGTTTGAGCACAAACTTGCAACCTGTTTCACTTTTTTTTATACGCTATATTTCCCTTGAAAATAGCTTTTTTCAGCATAATTTGAGCTTTGTTAGTTTCTTAAGCACGTTTTTATTATTAATTCTATTTCGTCCCACAATTTTTGAGAAACAGGATGCTGATTTACAACTAGAATCAAGGAGAAAAAATTAATGAAACGACTACAATTATCAATTGTTAAATATTTTAGCTTTTTATCCTGGCTGGGAATATTTACTATTTTACCCAGAGCTTATACCCTGGCTAGTACGCCAGGGGCAACTAATTATGTAGATCCATCAGGTTATGCATTATCTTGGCCCTCTGCTTGGACATCTTATACAGTTAATGGTCTGCCTTTAGCAGATCAAACTAATGGTGGTGGCGATGGAACAAAAGGTGCAGCTCCTTCTAATGAATCTGATGTTGCGCCTTGTGGAGGACAATCGGTATTGTTTGCTCGCGATGGTAATAATATTTATTTTCGGATGTGTTTGAATGGGAATCCTAGTGGGGGTAATAGTAGTCCTTATAGTACATCGACTTCGTGGTCTCTCTTGATTGATGTCGATGGGGATGGATATCGTGAATTCGTGGTCTCCCTTGATGGAAAAAGTTCTCAGGGTTTTGACGTACAACCAGACAATCTTTATGTGTTGTACAAAAATGATAATCGTCAGGATTTTGTCGATAGTGATTTGCAAACGGGAACTGGTGGTAGTGCAACGGTAGGTAGTGCTGTTTTATGGGTGCAAGATGCGGCGAAAGGTAATCCTGTAACTAATATAGATGGAGAATCGAATTGGAACGTTACAGAAACCAACGGAATCAAAGATTTTAAGCGAACTCGTATAGTTAATCGTAATGATGGTACTTATTATCTTGATATTCAAGTTCCCATTGCTGCCTTAGATGCGACCAACTTGGGGGGGACAAAAATCACTGCCACTACTCCAATTGCTTTTGCTTTTTCCACTGCTGCTTCTAACACCGATCCCGTACAAAAAGATCTAGCTTACCCAGGTAATTTTACTCCTGCTCCTGATGCTGTTATTCCTTTTGGGGATGTAGTTTTACCCGACGGCACTACCCAGAGCAAACCAAGTATTAAGTCGGTCACTGGAGGCACTTGTGGAGCTAATAGTTCTATCTCAGCAGAGGTTATTGATTCTCTTAAGTTACAGAGTGGCAGTCTTATCTCTTCTATCTCTCAAGTCCAATTTCTTTATTATGCTGACCTGAATGGTAATGGGATTGTTGATGACGGAGAATCTTGGGTTTCCATTGGCAATGGTACATTAGCTGCCAATACCATTAATCCTTGGACTATTACTTGGAATACCACAAACTTAAATAAAGGAAAATATTTACTCAAAGCCGTTGCCACTGACGATCAAGGTAATATCGTCGATTCTGTACAAACTACTAAAAGCGATGTTAAATATAATGCAGCTACTAATGAAACTACGCCAATTGTGTACAGTTTAGATAATACCTGTGGTGTAAGCAAAGACTATGGTGATGCTCCTGATTCTTATGGCACAAACTCCACCGATAACAATGGCGAGGGAATAGGTGCAAATCACATTATTGTTAATACATTAAAACTGGGAGCAAGCGCACCTGATTCGGAAACTGATGCTAAAACTCCTTTAGATGGCACTGGTGACGACAATAATGGTGATGATGAAGATGGAATCAGCACCTTTCCCAGCTTAGACACCAGTACTAGCAGCTACAGTCTTACTGCAACGGTTAACAATACTACTGGTAGTGCAGCTAATGTTTATGGCTGGCTCGATTTTGACCATGATGGCAAATTTGACGGGGATGAACGCGCCACAGTCAGCAATGGTTCAATCATCCTGAGCAGTGGAAAAGTCCCAAATAATAGTAATGGTACAGTAACTCTCACCTGGAATAACATTGGTGGCACTGGTGCAAATATTACAGATGGCAATAGCTATGCCAGAATTAGATTAACTACTGACAACCTTAGTGCTGCGACCGCGACAACTACTCGTGATCTTGCCTCTGTTGGTCTTGCTAGTAACGGTGAAGTTGAGGATTATCCAATTGCGATCGCTAAATCCTATGATTATGGTGATGCTCCTAGCTCTTTTGGCGATGCCAGTCATGACATTCCTGTTACCCCTAACGTGTATTTAGGTGTCGTTAAACCTGATAAAGAACTAGGTACTCAGCTTGGGACTGACGCGGGGGCAGCAGCAGTAGGAGATGATAGTAATGGTACACCTGATGATGAAGATGCGTTTACGACCTTAGCTAATGTCTCTACTGTCGGCAACTATAATCTTACTGTTCCTGTACACAACACTAGTGGCGCAAATGCGACCTTACATGCCTGGATTGACTTCAACAAGAACGGTAAATTTGAATCAGGGGAGTATAAATCTGCTGCGGTCAATAATAATGCTACCAGTGCTAACCTGAACTGGACTGTCCCCATTGGCACTCTTCCTGGTAGTACTCATGCCCGTTTCCGTCTAACTACTGACAATGCTTTGACCGATAACAGTGGGACAATCAACGTTGATGAACGTTCTCTTGGTACTGCTAATAACGGAGAAGTAGAAGATTATCTAGTAACTATAGCCGTTCCAATTTACGATTATGGTGATGCTCCCGATGGGAGTGCTGGTACTGGAACAGGAAATTATCAAACTACCGCCATTGATGGTGGTGCAGCCCAAGTTAAAATCAATACTGCTGGTCAGATTCTGAGTTTAGGCAGCAATATTGATACTGACGATGGTAGTTTACAAAATGCTACCGCTGATGCAGACGATACTAACGGTACGCCCGATGATGAAGATGGAATTGCTAGTTTTCCTGCTTTAACCACTACAGCTAATCAAACATATACTGTCCCTGTCACCGTCAGCAATAATGTTCCGTTGCTTAGTGCTTATTTAGTCGGCTATATTGACTTCAACCAAGATGGTGACTTCTTAGATGCGGGAGAAAAATCAACGACGATAACAGTCCCTTCAAGTTCAACTAACCCTAGAACTGTTAACGTTACATTTACTACTCCTGCGGGGATGACTACTGGCAATACCTATGCTCGTTTTCGCTTAGGTCAAGTTCAAGCTACAGCCGAATCAGCTACAGGGGCTTCCCTCAGTACCGATAATGGCGAAATCGAAGATTATCAAATTGCGATCGCCCCTCGTCCTGAACTCTTGTTGGTCAAACGGATTACGGCAATCAATCCTGGTCAACCAGGTAAAGAAATTCAATTTAGTAATTTTGTTAACGATTCTACTGTTAATGACAATCATCCCCTCTGGCCAAATTCCAATGTATATCTTCGGGGTGTAATTGACGCGGGCAAGGTTGAGCCTAATGATGTAGTGGAATACACTGTTTATTTTCTTTCTAGCGGCGATGTAAACGCCAAAGAAATTAAGATTTGTGACGCGATACCAGACCAGATGACTTTTGTAAAAAATACCTATGGTGTGGAATCGGGCATCGGTTTAGGATTTGATTCAACAGTTTTGCCGACATCCCCTAATCTCAAGCTATCTAATTTACTCAATGACGATCAGGGAGACTTTTATGGACCAGGTACTGTTCCCCCAGCAAATCTATGTAAAAAAGTAACTCCTGCGAACACCTTGGTTAATGTTAACGGCACGAATAACGATAACGGCGTGGTGGTAGTAAAAATACCAAACCTGCCTAAAGGAAATACTCCAGGTAGCCCAACGGATTCTTATGGCTTTATTCGTTTTCGAGGCAAAGTCAAATAACGCGACTTTGATCAGTTGCAAAATTGAATATTTAGTCCAGAGAAAAAGGGGAAGGAGAGGGTTTAGTAGAATAAATTAAAGGTTTCGTGTATGCTGGATCACCTCATTTATTAGTCAGTTTATGAAAAATTGATGACCAAGCAACAACCGAATTTATGACCAGATTCTATCGGTTAATCTTAGGAAAGAAATTACTAACAGCAGAGGCATTGAGAGAAACACAGTTAGAGATGCAAAAGACAACAGAGTGGAAATCTCCTTATTACTGGGCATCTTTTAACCTTCAAGGAGAATGGCGATAATTAACTAAGTAAAATCAAATAGATCGGGTCTTAATATAAAATCCAAAAAAGAATGCTAAACATCGATCTCCATCTCTTCTCCTCCCCAAGTCTCCCCGTCAATCATTTGTAGCATACATTCAAGTATTTCGTATTATGCACAAGATCAGTGCTTTACATATATACGATCGCATCACACCGCCAAAATCTCTCAAAATACCTCCAAGAAGCCGTTTATACTCTCTAGAACCAATTGGAGTAGGAACATCTTATACAGAGAGCATTAGCAGTTATGTAACCAGATTAGCCCAGGAACACTGTGTTAGTCCCAAAAAGCTAATCATGGGCGAAATTGCCCCTGTAATAATGGGTGAAACGTATTTACCAGAAATGCTTACCAAGAATGTCAGCATCCTTCTCGGTAACAGTGATGCCAAACCAGCTATCAACGGGATGAGAGAAATGACGCGATCTCTCGTTGATGCTTTAGAACAATTAACTCTACGTCAGGATTTACGATATTTATCTTGTCTGACCTGGAAAGGAGTCATTAAAGAACAAGGATTATTCCGTCAAAATAAAGTTTGGTGTCCTCAATGTTTTGAACAATGGCGACAAGAAAACAAAACCATATATGAGCCTCTGCTATGGTCATTTAAAGACGTAAATTACTGCCTACAGCACAATTGCCAGTTATGCGATCGCTGCCCTGATTGTGATTCTTCTTTAAATGCGATCGCCAATTATTCTCGTTTGGGTTATTGCGATCGCTGTAAAAAATCTTTGGGTTGTAATGACAACTACGTCAAAACCAAAATCAATGAAAAAGAACGTCAGATCGTAATGGGAATTACGGAATTGATCGCTACCGCTCCTGGTTTAGATACTCCCCCTATTCTTTCGGACTTAATCCAAAAACTGCAACTAATTCAATTTTCCTTCGAGCGATCGCTTAGACAAGATTTAACCGAGTTTATAGCGTTAGGAAAAATTTTAGAGCAATTGAAGATTGCGATCGCACAGCATAATAATCAACCTCTAAATGTAGTTGCTTTGCTAATTCCAGTAAGTAGTTTAGCCAAAATATCTATCGGTCAATTCATAAAAGAAGATCTTTCAACTTTAAGTAAAATACTCAACATAAATCTCAACGATCAAAGTCAGCTAACTAACAAAACATCATTGTCTCTCTCTTCAATGTTCAACGTCGATTTTTATAATCTGACTGAAACAAGTAGATTAGACCATAAAAGCCTATAACTAGTGGAAGTGGGCGGAAATAAGACAACCA
Organism: Cyanobacteriota bacterium; assembly: GCA_046050865.1. Classification (GTDB taxonomy): domain Bacteria; phylum Cyanobacteriota; class Cyanobacteriia; order Cyanobacteriales; family Xenococcaceae; genus Waterburya. Next base: position 20,439 of record JBJOPG010000052.1, on the reverse strand, counting down.
TTATGCAGTTAAAGCCTTGCCTTTATAAGTCCACTTGAATGGTTTAGCCATCTTGTCATTGTAGTAAGCGATGAAATTTAGAATCTTAGCCGCTAAGTCTCCCTCACTGAGAAAACTGCTCCGTTTAAGAAGTTTCCGCATCAAAATACTAAACCAAATCTCAATTTGATTGAGCCAAGAACAGTGTTTGGGTGTGTAATGAAATACAATCTGATGCTCTGGATTACTGAGAAATTCTGCCCTTGTTTCCATAGACTGAAGAATCCCATACTGACCTTTTTTGCCTAAGTTTGCCGTAGCAATACCTTCTTGGGATGCAACCCAACGAACCAGAGACTCTGATTGATGGATATTTAAGCAGTCCATCACCAAATGCCATTTCTGAACTTGAAGGTTGGCTTTAATCATTTGTTGTAGATGAGCTAAAAAATCTGATTCGGTTCTGGTTTGACCAATACTTTCCTGGAGGATTTTGCCACTACTGACATCGAAACTGGCTATTAGAGTTTGAGTTCCGTGACGAAGATACTCAAACTCTCTTTTGGTTGGCTTTCCTGGTTTCATTAGCTTGTCTGGAGATTTTCTTTCCAACGCTTGAATGCCTGTCATTTCATCGGTACTGACTACTCTCTCTCCTTGAATTCTTAAGCAATATGCTTGTTGATATAATTGACAGATATTTTTGACTTTCTCCTCAAACTTTTCGTCGGGGGGGGGGATTCAGCCAGTATTCTGACTGATGTGGTTTTAATGTTGCTTCTGACAATAATCTTCCCACGTGCCTTGGGGAGATGCTGGCGACTATTTCTTTCTCTATCATCACTTCGGCTAACTCTCTTGATGTCCAATGACTGATTGGTCTTCCATATTTTTCTGGTGACTCACAAGCGAAAGCGAATAACTTCAATACTTGTTCCGTCGTAAATTTAGTTGGGACACCTGGTCTTTCTGCATCCCATAGCCTTTCTTGTACGGGAACTTCTTCTTGCTTGAGAGTTAACCATCTTTCTCGCCATAGTCTTGCCATCTCTCTACTGATGCGCTCTCTTGGCGATTTGTTGACTGGTACTATAACGAGCCAGAATCTTTTCTAGTTCTTGCTCTTCATCATTTTCTAACTTGACTGGTTTGGGTGCTAGTAGATGAAGGCTTAAGTAAAGACACCGTTTTGTCAACCTGAAACCCTTATTATATCTAACTTGTTACTTGTTACTTCTTACTCGTTACTTAAGCGAAGCGCTACTAGTCTTGGCATCTGCTCTTTTCTCGAATTTTCTTTTCTTGCTCATTATTTCTTTTACTTTATGGTAGCTTTATCTGCGCCTTCTTCTACTAGCTTATTCCAAAACTCGAGAGATCTCAAATGAGTTCTATACGCTTGTTCTTCCTCTAATCCCAGAGATTCAATCTGTTCTTTGGTCGCCTCCGTGCTTATCGACCCAGAGCAAACTGCATTCACTCTAATCTTATCGGCAGCTAAATCCATTTCTAGATAACATCATGGTTTAAGTCACAGCTTGCATTTCTAAAACCATAATTTTTTTGAAAAGTATCTTTAGAGCTAGTAATAGCAATGTTTTTAATAGTTTTATTTGATACTTGATACTTATGGCATATTTATGATTCCTATTAAAACTTTCGGCAATATTATGCTTCCTCAAGAAGTGAAATTATTAAAATATCTCAACGTAATAATCAGCATTGTATAGCCAAAAATGGCAAATTTATGCTTCCTATTGTGGCAATATTATGCTTCCAGTCACATTGGCATTGAATGTGCGTGTAGGTTAACCGATTATTTGTCATCGGTAATAAACTTGCTGGATTTGTTTGACTATTTAACCAGGATTCTCAAATCTTTCAATTCTAGCTAGGGATATATGTTAGATTTTTTAGGCGGCTTTTTTGTATGAAGCTTCATACAAAAAACGCGCCGTCCCTGTAGCAATTTGCGATACTACTTACTACCCACTACTTGTGAACCCAGGATTTGCTTTCATAGCATAAAGTGTTAGGATTCATATTGAGATAAAGATCGGCAATCCAGTTTGTATTCAGTATTGATAGGTTTTTCCATATAGTATTGATTTGGTTTTTTTCCGAAATTTAAACTCTCTACATCTAATGTGCATTCAGGAGACATTCAGTCCATGTCAATTTACGTTGGTAATCTCAACTATGAGGTTAGCCCAGAAGATTTAAGCGAAGTATTTTCAGAATACGGTAAAGTTAAACGAGTTCATCTTCCTACTGATCGTGAAACAGGTCGCAAACGCGGTTTCGGCTTTGTAGAAATGGAAACAGAAGCAGAAGAAGATAAAGCAATTGAGACTCTAGATGGAGCGGAATGGATGGGGCGCGAGATTAAGGTCAATAAGGCAAGACCTCGCGAAAACCAAAGTTCTTTCGGTGGCGGCGGTGGTCGTCGCGATCGCTTCTAAGATTCAAAATTGAATCGAAATTGCGCTTCTGGGGAGCAACTAGATTATCATGCTAGAAACTCTCAGAAGCGTTTTACTGTGTAATGAGGAATCATACCTAAATGGCTAAACGTCGTAACGCGAAGAAAGAAAAAGCTGCTCGTAATAAGATCAATGCGCGCAAATTCCGTAAGCAAACTAGTCGCTACGGAAACCGTGGCAAAAGAAACTATAACGGCAACAGCGATAACAAAGAGACAGCAGACACTAACAATGGCGATTCTGATTCTGGAGATAATTAGTCGGTTTAGTGTTGCTGATTATAAGCTATGAAACCGATAACAAGACTGTTCATAGCTCTTAGCTCTTAGCTCTTAGCTATCAGCTTTTTAAGAATGTAGGCAAAATAATAACTTGACTTTTCATGTTCAGATTCAGCAACACCGTCGGTTTAATTAGTTTAATCCGTCTCGAGCATTATCTCAGCTCTACTATAAGCAAGTTACATAACTTCTTGGTAGAGCTTTTTTTCTAAATAAAATACTCAATAATCTAAAGAAGCTAAAAGCTAAAGGCTAATAGCTAATAGCTTTTATAAGCAAAGGCTACCTCAGTGAGTAGTTTCAGAGGAGTTAGCTCTTTAAGTAATTGGAGGGAAGACTGATCTCGGACAAACAAAGAGCCAGCAAAGCCAAGAGAATTAATGGGGATATTTTGGCAAGATTCTCGCGATCGCGGTACGATCATCATCCATTCTCTAGTGGCGAGGAAGTTATAGGCTCCAGGTTGTTGTTGAGTCTGAGGATCAATCTCAAACCCCACGTGATTTAATAAAGCCTGATAGCTTTGCAGCATAATTTCTGCCGCTACTTTGGGGGAATGTTGGTTGGAGATATTTAAAGCCGCAATTCCATGACGAAAGGGAAAGCTGTCTAGTTGACCCAAAGAATTTTTAAATGTCAGATTGGCGATCGCCTCTTCTAAAGGTCGATGCATAATATTGGGGATAAAAGGTAGGGGAATCAATTGTAAATGTTTATGACTTTGGGAGGCGCCAGCGATTTTGCCACCGTTGAAAAATGCCAGCCCATCTATTTCTTCTAGACAACGCCACAGTGCAGTAAAATCCTGGAGATTGAGCAGGTCAGTTTGGGATTCAAAAGCACGGGTCACAATGAGCAGATGATTGTTGACTACATTGAATTTATTTAACAGACATAGATGAGAAGCAGAAAGATCGCCGACAAATAAGTCTTGCTCATAGGGCAAGAAAGGATCTATTTTTTTTCCGGTTTGATGTTCCTGTTGATGCTGCTGCTTACTTGCCTGTTCTTTGCGGGCTAGATTAGACAAAGTACGAACTACAAAAGAAATATCTTGCTGGCGAATCAAATGATATTCAGTTTCAATCGATTTCAAAGCACCGCATTGACGAGCAAATTCTGTCTGCTCAGTAGCTTTTGACCATAGAGTACCAGGCTGGAGCAACAATCTAGAGGTGGGTTGATTCACAGATTCTTCCATGATATTTTCGTTTTGGGCGCTAACGATTAAAAACTAACAAGACTAACAATTAAAACGTCAATAATTCTAGCTTTCTAACGCCGATTGACAATCTCGGGCAATTTGTTGCTTCAATACTTCTAGGGAATCAAACTTCTGTTCTGGTCGCAGAAACTTCCTCAAGTTTACTTTAAGAGTCTGACCATAAAGATCTCCTGACCAATTGAGCAGATGTACCTCAATTGTAGGTATGGTCGCTGCTCCTGCCACGGTGGGACGACAACCAATATTCATGACCCCTTTAATAGTCTTAATTGTTTCTGGCTCTAGTAGAACATCCACCGCGTAAACTCCAAAGCGAGGGAGAAACTTTTCCTCAGGAAGTTGTAAATTTGCCGTCGGAAAGCCGATGGTGCGACCTAGTTGTTGTCCCGTAACTACGGTTCCCCAAAGACTATAGGGTCGATCTAACATCAAGTTAGCCGTGTTTATATCCCCTGCCATTAACGCCTGACGAACCAAAGAACTACTAACCCGAACTGTTTGCTCATGGCGATCGCGATATTGGTGTAAGGAATTAAGCTGCACTTTAATACCATAGTTAGCCGCCAAGTTTTTCAGTTCTGCTCCTGTACCTTCTCTTTGATAACCAAACCGAAAATCAGCCCCCACACTAATAAAAGTAGCCTGTAATTGTTTAACTAAAATTTGCTCGACAAACTGCTGAGGAGTGAGGGCTGCTAAATCTTGATCAAAGGGTAACAAGACTAACTGCTCAATCCCTAAATCCGCTAGTAATTCAGCTTTTTGGGGAATGGGGGTTAATAGCTGTAGTTTTCCCCCAGTAAAGAATTCCCGGGGATGGGGGGTAAAGCTAACTACGGTCGGATAGATATGGGGCTGTTGGGTAGATTTAAACGAATCAATAATTGGTCGCAAGACAGTACGATGCCCTTGATGAATACCATCAAAATTGCCAAGAGCGATCGCTGTGGGGGTTCTGATTTGTTCGATGGAAGATGCTATAAACACGCTTTACATTTTGACACAATTCATCGCTAGATACATTATTAGGCAGCTGCGGAATAGTAACTTTTACTTATCGAATGGGAAGTATAGCATAAGATGAATTTTTAGTAATATCATGACTAAGCTGCAACATATTTCCTGGACGGCAATTTTACTGATCTTAAGTTCAAGTAGCATCGATCTTTCCCATGCCACAACTATTTCTGCAAAAGTCGCATCAATGGCGATCGTGGAGCGCGACACGAAGTAAGTCCTTTAGGGTTCCCAGAGGGAAATCGCTCGTCAAACAGACCAATTAGCGCAAGCCCAGGAAAATGATGATGAAATGCTTGATACTTTGCAGCAGAGAGAAGGGAAGCTTGAAGAGCTAAACACAGATAAAGTGCGGGAATCAACTAAACCCGAATCTAAATCTTCGTTAACTCCAACTTTTACTAAAGAACTAAATGTTCTCGGTCAATATAAACTGGGTCTAAAGCTGTTGGCATTATTCAACCAATATGAATTAAAAGATTTTTCCATTCTCAAAAAAATTGCTGACGTAGTAGAGACTTTTAAAAGCAAAGATTTAGTTAACAGTGATGATTTAATATCTCCTGTACTCGAAAACTACGAAAGTTTTGAAAAACTCGGCCCAATTATCGGGATCTCCGCTGCTGAAAGCACACCAAAAGCCTATGCCAAAATCTTACAGGTAATTGGTTTAATCAACCGCCACGGTAAAGCATATCTCGAATTTGATCAGCTAGTGCAACTGTTAAAAAAATGGGAGACTGCTTATAAAGCGATCGCTCTTGTTCGTCAAGAATATACCGAAAGTAAATATAGTATTCCTGCTGAGTTCAAGCAAGATTTTCCTGGATTGAACATCTATCAAAAATATGCCGAATATCTCCCTGATTTATAGCCTGCGTATTTGTTACTCGCGTCAATAAAGCCGAAGGACTACTTGTCATTATCCATGAGAAATAGCTAAAAACTATAAGTTAGATTCCCACAGCATCTCATCGCGATCAAATAAACACATCTTGGTAATGTGGATGGGCTTGCGAAATAGGCTGCTCAAACCACTAAACCAGCCGTTATTACCTGCGTTCTTGGTGAGGGTAACGGTAACTCGCTTTTGGTAATCTTCTTCTCCTCCTGGATAAATCACTGTTCCTTCACAGGTTACTTGAGTAGAAAAAGTACCGTCGGCTAGCTTGACTGGTTGGGCGACGGAATTAACAGGACAGTTTGGGGATACTGCCGAGAGTGAAATCTCTTCTGGCTGCTGAGATTTGCTGTGATAAAAAATCCTGAAGACTGGATTTTCTATACCTCTGGCGGGGGCATGGGATTTATTGACAATATCCAGAGTTAATTCAGTGGCACCTCGCATTTCCTTGATTTGAGATTCAACATAAATTTCTGGTTGAGTTACTGCGGGAAAAGTTATTTCTGGTAGCGGCTCGCCACCGAATTCTTGATACATTCTCGCCAAAGCCCCTGTAAAGGCGGCGTTGTATCCCACGCCTACTTCATTTTTCACATAATCAGTGCGATCGTCCACCCAGTTATCCTGCGCATCTGGGCCTCCCACCAAAGCCCCCATCAACACATTACGAGTTTCTACGGGGTCAGACATATTATTTAGCCAGCTTCCATGAGCAGTGCGATGGTGCGGGTTTTTGGGTGAATTTGCACCATAGCCAATTTGATAACTGCGTTGAGCAGGATTTTTGCCCAGGATGTAGTTAATCTGACTGACTCCAAAATCAAAATATCGCTGTGCTTGATCGGTTTGCCCTTGGGATTTTAGCCAATCGCTATAAATAAAGCCGACAAAACTAGTGTTGGCGCTTAAAACCACTGAAGCCCATTCCACCAAGAAAGCCAATCCCCCGGGAGTGTAGGTAATTTTTTCTCCCTGATAGCCTACTGTCCAAAAATCCAACCAAGCCGCCGCTCGTTGCTGATATTCTGACTTTCCCGTTGCCTTGGCAAGAAGGACATAGTCACCATAGGATTTATCATCGAACTGATAAGTATAGTTATAGGGTTTACTCATCGGCACATATTCAGCCTCTGCCTTTGCTAAATACTTGTCTGAATCTCCGCTACCTTGAGCTTGTTTTGCCTTGTGCAACCAAATTGCCCCCCACACTAATTCATCCTGATAACCGTTGTTAGAAGTGTAAAAAGGATTAGCTGCCTGGAGACAGTCAGAATATTTGCCCCGATAGGTGTCGGCGAAGCCAAATAAGGCCTCAGCTTTTTGCACTAGTAGGTTGGCATATTCCACATTACCATTGCGCCGAAACAGAATGGAGCTAGAAGCCAGAGCCGCTGACGTCTCCGCTGCTAAATCTGTTCCAGGACAAATGGTATCAATTTTATAGGCTGGGCGATCCATTTCGTAATGTACCACCTCCAATGGGCCCCACCACTTATGGTCTACTTCGCCATTGCCCACCTGTCCATAGAGGACATAGGAGCCAGGCTGATCATTGGCAAATGAATTAAGTAAATAATCCGTCCCCCATTTAATGTTCTGGGATAAATGCTCTAATTGACCTGATGCTTGATAAGCGTCATAATATTCGATGCCGCCCCAGGCTAAATTAACTACGGAAAACGCCAAGGGAAAATTAAACTTGACGTTATCCCCGGCATCTACCCAACCGCCAGTCAGGTCTACCCCAACATCTGCACCATCTTTGGGGGTAGAATCTCCCCGCCAGGGAAAACGATTCCACTCTGGAAGTTTTCCAGTCTGTTGTGCTTCATAAAATAAAATTGATTTTTGTAGTGCCTCACCATAATTGGCGTTTCCCTGGCTGAGGCTGGGAGAGGAAGTAAAAGCGATTAAGATAAATACCATCACCCCCGCTAAGATCTGCTTTAATTTGGGTATTTGGCTTAAATACATAAGTAAAAAAATAACTATATAAAGAGAGTTCAAAAGAATTAAAATCTCATAATTTACTAGGCTATCGTGCAATACGTCACATATTGGATAAACTACGAAAATTTCATATTTGAAGCAGCAAAATTTTAACCCTGTATTGCCAATTCTATAATTGCCCACGGCATCCATAAAACTGGCTCTGTACCTAGATCTGGTTGATTAGCATAATCACTCCCTTGAATTGCTTGGTCGTATTGGTCAATTAATCCATGTTGATTGAACTTGATATTTAGTTCATGTGCAAATTCTGTTTCTAAACTATTACAAACAAATGAATGAAATCCGCCATAATCGTTGCCAAGAATTTCATAACCAAGACAGTCTTGATTGATGTCGATAGTTTGATTTGACCGTAGGGCGTTACAAACTCCTTCCTGAAAGTTATTAGAGGATAATTCCTCCTGCAAATAAAGATCGCGATATTTAGCAGTTGTGACGATCGCCAGTAGCTTAATATTTGGGATGTTGGTTAAATAATCAGTAGCAAACTCTCTTACCAGATTTAGATCGAGAAAAACTCCGCCCCAACCATATCTATTTTGCTCAAACCACTTATCTGCTTGACCTTGCAGCAACTTAAATTCTTCAATAGTCAGTTTTAATTTTCTTCTGTATTGCTCCCTATCTTCACTATCATTGACCCAGGTCAAAATAGATAAATCAGGATGGTGAGAACAAATACAAGTGCTGAGACTATAAAATTTTTGAGGTATGAGAGAGTTGTTCATCCAACTTTTGCAAGGTGAACTCTCAACCAGAAAATAACCGCCTAAAAAATATGTTTCTGTCATAGAATACTTTTGTTCTTCTAGGTGTTGATTCTATCCCCTATTTAATCGCAGATAAACTTTACAATGAGAAATTGCAGCAATTATAGAAGAAAGAGCAATGAGTGAGTTTGATTACGATTTAATTATTATTGGCGCGGGAGTTGGTGGTCACGGTGCCGCATTACATGCAGTTAAAAGCGGTTTAAAAACGGCAATTATTGAAGCAGGGGACATGGGGGGCACTTGCGTCAACCGTGGTTGTATTCCTTCAAAAGCTTTACTCGCTGCTTCAGGCAGAGTCAGAGAATTTGGCGATCGCCATCACCTCAAAGATTTAGGCATTCAACTAGGAGATGTGCAGTTTGAACGTCAAGCGATCGCTAATCATGCGACTAATTTGGTGAATAAAATTCAGGGAGATTTAACCAACAGTCTCAAGCGCCTCAAGGTTGATATCATCCAGGGTTGGGGAGAACTGGCGGGAACTCAAAAGGTGAAAGTATCGGGGAATGATGGGGCGAAAACCTATACCGCCAAAGAAATTATGCTTTGTCCTGGTTCGGTACCTTTTGTCCCCAGAGGGGTAGAAGTTGATGGTAAAACTGTCTTCACCAGCGATCATGCCGTCAAATTAGAATCCCTGCCTGACTGGATTGCCATCATTGGCAGTGGCTACATTGGTTTGGAATTTTCTGATGTCTATACGGCTTTGGGTTGTGAAGTAACCATGATTGAAGCCCTCGATACTTTGATGCCTGGTTTCGATCCTGATATTGCCAAAATTGCCAAAAAAGTACTCCTCGATCAACGAGATATTGAAACCTACAAGGGTGTGTTTGCAACGAAAATCACCCCAGGGAACCCTGTACAAATTGAATTAACTGATGCAAAGACTAAAGAGGTAGTTGAAGTCTTAGAAGTGGATGCCTGCCTAGTAGCCACAGGGCGCATTCCCGCCACCAAGAAACTCGGTCTAGAAACTTTAGCTGTCGAAATCGATCAGCGGGGTTTTATTCCCGTCAACGACAAAATGCAGGTATTACGGGACGGCAAACCAGTGCCTCATCTCTGGGCGGTAGGGGATGCGACAGGAAAAATGATGTTAGCCCATGCTGCTTCAGGACAAGGAGTAATTGCCATTGAAAACATGTGTGGCGCAGACAAGGAAATAGACTATCGCTGTATTCCTGCTGCTGCTTTTACTCATCCTGAAATTAGTTATGTAGGTTTAACCGAAGCCCAAGCCAAAGAAGAAGGCGCCAAAGGCGGCTGGCAAGTAGCGGCAGTCAAATCTTTTTATAAAGGCAACTCCAAAGCCCTAGCGGAAGGAGAAACCGAAGGTGTCGCTAAAATTATCTATCGTCAGGACACAGGAGAATTATTGGGAGTACATATCATTGGTATCCATGCTTCTGACTTAATCCAAGAAGCGGCAAATGCGATCGCCAACCGAGAATTTGTGCAAAATCTTTCCTTCAATATCCATACTCATCCCACTCTATCTGAAGTGTTAGACGAAGCCTACAAACGCGCCCAAGTGATTGGTGTATAAGGTTTGTTGAGAAGGGAGAATTCTCCCTTCTAATCTATGCTTTTTATAAAATTTGAAAATTTTTATTTACTATTATAGTAAATATGTTTTACTGATAAATAATATAAAAAGACTTCAGAATGGTTTTAACTCAAACAGAGTTTGATGAAATATTGTCAAACGAAACCAAGAAGATTAAAGAAAATATAACTTGGGTGGGAGATAAAAAAAATTCTGAAACCGTAAAATTTAGAGTCCCTGTAGTTTCTGCTCCAGGCTACCCTGTATTTATTGATGGGAGTTACAACCGTTATTTAGAGAGACTATCTTACAAAATTATTCATAGAGAAATTGGTAGGAGAATTTATGGTTTAGACATGGGTAAAGAACATCGAAATCCTGATGGAGTGATGGTCGGTGAAAATCATATACATAGATGGTCAGAAGAATACGAAGATCGAAAAGCATACTCTGCTCAAGAATGCATATCCTCTCCTGCAAATAAACCATTAGAAGTATGGAAAGAATTTTGCGTAGAGGCAAACATTGATTTTCAAGGAGTGATGGAGGAAATTCCTCCCGTACAACTTGAAGTTGACTTTGATTTAGGGGGAATAATTATATGAATAGTCCCTGTCAAGAATTAGCAAAAAATATTGGAACCTTATTTACCTGTTCGGAATTCAAGGAATTTATCAAAATTACTACTCCTTTTATTTACCCTGATGGAGATGTGATAGATATTTTCTACAGAAAGATAAACCAGGGGTTCATCTTAACAGACCTTGGCGAAACTATGCTTTGGCTCGAATCTCAGTCTGTATCTGGAATGAGGAATGAAAAACAGAAAGAATTAATCGAAACTATACGTCTTACTCACAATTTGGAAGTGAAAAGAGATATGTTTATTTCGCGATTCGACTCGGACGCAGATTCGACTAAGTTGGCTTCATCTATCTTGGAATTAGGGCAAGCTTTAGTTAGGTTGTCCGACCTATGGATTTTGCAAGCAGGAAGAAAAACAAAAACAATTTTAGATTCGGTAGAAGACTTTATCAAAAAAATAGAGATAGCTTATGAACGAGAACAGCCATATACGGGAGGTACTGATCGAAATTGGAGACCTCATTTTTATACAACCTTCAAAGGAAATAATGTTTTAACTCACGTTCTTAATACGGACAAAAAATCAAGTGCAAAACCTATTTTGTGTATGGTTAATACTCAATGGCAAGATCTAGAGAGATATAAGCTAGAGAGTAATTACAAATTTATATCGCTCATAGTAGATACCGATGAAAGTTTCAAAATATGGACTGAGGGAGATAAAAAATTATTAAGTGAAAGGTCAGAAGTCAAAAAATGGTCTAATAAAAAGGATTTCCAGGAAGCTCTTTTAGCATCTTAAGAATTGTCATAGGATAGATCTTCCTTTAAGTTCAATATCCATAACTCATCCAACCCTATCTGAAGTGTTAGATGAAGCTTATTAACGCGCCCAGGTCGTCAGTGTATAAATAAATCATCGGGGTAATCACAAGTTACCCCATAAGTTTATCTGGTTAACTTGCTGCTTGATTTATTTCGCCAGTCAGGCGATCGCGTCCCAGGTGAACTTGCCATTCCACAACCCTAGCTGAATCCGCTAACATGCCATCTCTAACCCGAGGACTAGTGTTGACGATCTCCCAAGCTTTCTCTAAATTCGCCGCTTGTAAAATCCATATTCCTGTTCCATCATGGGGAAAAAATGGGCCACAGCAAAGTAGATTACCTTGTTTGTATTGTTGTTTAAACCAATCAAGCTGATCGCGATCGTGTTCTGGATGTTCTTGTTTGTATGCGTAATATTCAGGGACGGTTTCTACTACCACAGCAAATAACTGAGTCATTTTCAGATTCTCTTTAATTTCCTGTTTGAATCGTAACGTCTTCTGGTTAATTTCCTGTAGATTGATTTCCCTGGGTTGCTCTCTCTTCTGTCTAAATAGGTAATTTGGCTAATGGTTGCTGGGGAAACTGCTCAGCTTTCATTAGATTTAAGTTTTAACTTTAAACTCTACCGATTATTTTAATCGCCAATTTTGCTTGGTGATTGCTTGTTTTAAACATAATTCCACCGTCGGCAAAGTTGCAGTGGTAGTAACAGTGGCAGGGTAGACATGGTGCTCCCAAATTGGATGAGTGATAAGAGAGCATTGTTGATAGCTCACCAGAGGATAGTTCAGTATAGCTTTGACCGCTGCATTGTCATCCCAAGCCATGTCTCCAGAAGCTAACAGCGGATAACCAGTGCGAGGATCGAATAAATCGCTGCTATATCCTTGGTCTTGCAGGGCAAAAATTAACCCAGAGGCAAAACGGATAAATTCTGCTCGCAGTCGTTCTTTCTCCTTTGCCACTGCCCCTGTAGATGCTTGAAGAGAGAGAGATGACTGTTGTAAGACTAGGATTAAATAACTCAAAGGATTGTCCCAGCCTGGTAATAGCTGCCGTTGATGCTCTATGGCAAATTGGTGAGGTGAGGCGATCGCGATGTCAACTTCCCTTGCCGATGACGGGTTAAAGATATTTATTTCCAGCAGCACATTTGATGGCGATCGCATATTTTGTCAAAATGAATAATCGTGAAGAATTCAAAAACTAACAACTAACAACAGATTGAAGCTCAGATAATTTGCGAGCGACTTTTCCTGTGGTCAACATTTCTTCGGCTAAAGCAAATCCTGCTTCTAGAGTATCGGTGATCTGAAAACGCCAGAGATAGAAACCGCCATTGAAAACTGCCGCAGGTGATAGTTGATTTTGATGACCTTGAATAACTCCTTGGATTAAGGCGATCGCTTCGGGAGTTGAGGTGAAAACCAGATCAGCACCGTTGAAGCCATATTTATTGGGATCTAGCAAAAGTCTGGCAAAATCTTGCTCTGGATGACTTAAGGCAATAATTCCTGTACGGCTACAAGCAAGGTCGCTACTACCTTCCAAGCCCTTGACCAAAGTAAAGGTTTTAGTTCCTCTAATTTTGAAAGCCTCGCGAAAACGCTCTTCGGTGGGGGGATGAACAAAGCCCGCTACGAGATGTGCCTCTCCAGTGATGGGACTCCAGACGAGTTCGGCGGTGGCAAAAGGAGGACGCTTGCCAACTTCCTCGCGAAAAGTTACAAACTTGTGGGCCTCGGGAAAATGCTGAGGGAGATAGATCATTCCCAGATTGGTCTGATTATAAACATTCTGAGTCTGGGCGAGATTCAAGGGCGAAAAATCCACTCCTAACTGCTGCCAAATTTCGATGAGAGGAATGCCGTATTTAGTGGGCAAACAGTCGCCACCATGTAAAACCACAGGGATGTTAGCCGCAGCCAAGATCAGGGCGGTAATGATGGTTACAGGAACAGTACGCGATCGCCCATCATAGGGATTACCAAGCACCACTGGTAGATATTGATGAGTAGGACAAATCTCAAGTTTATTACCCAATTGATCAAAGGTATCTAAAATTCCCGCTAGTTCTTCTGGAGTAGGGCGTTTGATGCGATGGGCAATCATGAATGCACCTATTTGAGCGGGAGTTGCTAGCTGGAGCAACATCATTTCTGTCGCCCTGGCTGCCTCGACACGGGTTAAATTTTTGCTAGTATGAGTCCCGCTACCCACTCTTTTTAGTAATTCTCGAAACTCATTGCTCATAAATGCTACTAGAAACTACCAATTTACTAGCTGTGATTTTTCTGTTGAAGATGACTTGCTCAGATCTTTGACTAAATTATAAAAATGGGCAATGGGAGGAATCAATAGGCGATCGCTAGTAGTGACCATCACTACCTGGCGGGTAAGAAGATTAGGGGAATCAAGATGAGTATCAAATTCTTCTTCGATGGTAGAGGGGAACTGTGATTGCTGGATGGGACGAATAGCTAAAGTGGGATCGTTGTAGGAATCGGTCAGAGCTTTATGGGGCAGCAGCGCAATCATTTCTCCTTCGCGAATTACCCCTCGAAAGGCATCTAAAGTATTTAACTCCATCGCTGTTTTGAACTGCAAGTTTTGATGTTTAAACCATTCCTGTACTAATCTTTGCATACCATAGCCGTCTTTAAATACCACTTGAGGATACTTAACTAAATCCAAGAGGGGAATCTGCTCTAGCTTGCTCAGGGGATGGTTAGCTGCCATTAAAACACTGATCTGTTCTTCGTATAGGACGGCTAGCTCGATTTCGGCAGAACTAGTCAAGAAGCGATTATTCATGACAATCGCCACATCAATTAGACCATCTCTTAGTACTTTCAAGGCGCGATCGCTCCCCAAAGCGGTAACTCTTAACTGAACTTCGGGATAGTCCTGACAAAACTGTTGTAGAATTGGCGGCAAATAGTGAGCACAGACGGAATGAATCGCTGCAATACATAATTCAGGCTGCTTGCCTGCCACAAGTTCAGCAAATTCTTGAGTAGTTTTTTGCCATTCCTGGCAAATTCTTTGAGCGCGAGGTAAAAGTTTCTCCCCTCCCACGGTCAATTTTGCTTGAGTACTACGGTGAAACAGGGTTAATCCCAAATCTTGCTCCAAAGATTGGATTTGACGGCTAATCGTAGACTGAGTTACCCCACATCTTTTTGCTGCCTGCCCAAAACTTCCCGTCTCCGTAATTGCTAAAAAGGCTTGTAATTGCTCGATCCGCATATTTTATCTTCTGGCAAACAGCTAGACACCATGAACATTTTGCTCTGTTGTTGAACATAGCTGAGGTCGAGACACAAGTTTAGTATCAATTGCAACAATCCTCACGGATGAAGATTATTTGGGACGAGGAAAAGTTGGCAAATCAACCGCTGCCAAAGACTGAGGTTTTTTACTGTGATTAGCACTTTGATTGGCACTTTGATTTACGTGGGCTACCTGTGGCTGGGAAGCGGCAGCTTGGGGTGCTGTCTTACGGGGAATGCTAGACGCTGACCAAGTGGCAATTTCAGCAGCGGTTTTGATCGCTTCTGCTGTCTTTTTAACTTTGGTGGCTTGAGACTTATTTTTCGGTAAAGCGATTTTTGGCTCAGGAATAGTTGAGGTTGACCAGGGTTTGATAAAACGATTGTGAGGATAATTTTGGTTTTGAGTAACAGTTTTTTCTTTGCGGGATGCCGCCTCTTGATATCTTTTTAATTGAGCTTCTTGCTGTAAAACACTGTGGTGTTGTTGATGAAGTTGATTTTGTAATTCTTGGGTTTCTTGTTCTTTGGTTACCAATTCAAAAGATTGTTGATTGTATTTTTCCTGCAAAAGAGTACATTCTCTTTCTAGCTGGGCTGTTTGTTGCTGAGAAAACTCGTGTCGTTGGGATACTTCCTTAATTAATAACTCTTGAGTCTCTATCTGTTGCTGAGAACTTGCCAATTGTTGAATCAGCAGGGCAACTTGTTCTTGATAGCTGGCTAATTCTTCTGCTTGACGAGCTAATAACAAGTCGCTGTTTTGTGATTTTTCGACATATTTATTGAACTTGTTGTCAATTTCCGCTAATTCTTGTTCGAGACGAAATACTTTTTTGAGGAGTTTACGATTATATTCTCGCAATTTGTGAGCTACCCGTTGCCAATCCATAATTCCTGTCACTGATTCCCTTTCTTCCCCATGAGAATTATTGTCAGAATTATTATTTTCTTGTGTTGCTCTTTGATCAGGATCATGTTCAAGGCAAGAATCGTGGTCAATTATTGATGATTCACTAGCAAATTCTCTTGCCTCTTTTTGCTGTTCTAAGCGATCGCTTTGATGAGAAAAAAGAGCATCGGTATCGAAAGGATTAGCGTTCTGGTTTGCTTCGTTCATGGTTTTGGTACTTTTCTACTGATTTGGAATAGAGCAACAACTAAATCCAAAGTATGTGCGTATTTTCTCGCAATTGCTAGGTATCAATTATTATTTAATTGCTTAAGAGGCGCAACTTTTAAATATAGTATAAATATAATAATGAGATGAGAGTTTTCTCTTTTGGTTTAGATTTAGCTAGGTACAGCTTAAACCTTGTGGTAAAAAATGCCAAGGTTTGTTAATCTTTGATAATTGTCGTCCTTAATAGTTGTTGATGTATTAGAGCTTGATCTATTAGGGATTGAATCTTCAGGGGCTCGATCGCCTCGGAAGACTTGAATTGTGTCAACCAAGCAAGACTAATTATTTCTGGCTCATCAGGCAAGTCTTGTAGCTCATAGCCGGGCAAGTGGAGTTCAGACATTAGTTGAGAGACTTTGGGGTCATAACTCAAAGCAAAACAGCGACAACCTTCAGCCGCCGCCATGATCAGACTGTGTAGCCGCATGCCGATTGCCATGGTCACTTCCTTAAATAATCCTTTTAATTGTTGAGGATTAGCAACGGACATAATCTCACAGTCTTGGTCAATCTGGGTCGCAATTTGCTCGGCGATCGCTTGATCTTGAGCTGGCTGAAAAGGAATTAATAAGATGAAACTATTACTTTTCCTTTGAAAGTCTTGAAGCGCTAAAACCAAAGTCTGGAGTCGTTCTGGAGTCAGTAAAGGATGCGATCGCAACACCACTGCCACAATTGGTTTATCGGTAGCGGGTAATGATGGTGGAGTTTGGCTTTGTAGCGCCCAAACGGGATCGGGGGCAATTATGGGTTTAATCTGCCAGTTACTTAGAAGCTCTGCCGAAGCTTGATCGCGAACGCTGATGGCATTACATCCTAGTAATACCTGTTTAGTTAACCAAAGGGTTAAAGATTTGTTTAACGGGCCAATCCCTTGTGCCCAGGCAATAGTTTTCAACCCTCTCTGTTGCGCCAAAGCCATCAAACCTGCATAGTAAATGGGGCTAGCAATACTCGTCGCATCCTGCATCAAACTGCCACCACCCCAAATAAAAACATCAGACTGGCTCAGAGTTTTTAACAGGGCAAAAGTGGACTTGCGATGGCAACTTGCCACACCATAACTTTTTTTGGTTGACTGAGGATTACCTGAGAGAACAATTGGCTCCACTGATTCGGGCAGCATTTGTAACAGTGACATCAATAATGCTTCATCTCCTGCATTACCCATGCCATAATATCCACACAATACTGCTCTAATTGGATTCATTAGTTCGGTTAATTTTTTCTGTTAACTTTGATAGTGCTGAGTTGAAGATAGCATTGTTTTTAGCTATAAGCTATGAGCTAGAAGCTGTGACGTGAAGCTTATACTAAAGACCTAAAGACCTAAAGACCTGAAGAATTAGCTTCGCGCATCGTCCGAAGAGGAAGTTATTGACGAGAAGGACAAAACCAAGCTGGTTCAGCATCCAGCCCTCAAGTACTTCAAGTTGATTTATGTTTTTAAAACAAGGAAGGAAAATAGCGATCGGCGACGGCGATGGGAAAATTGAGCCTGAGAGGAGAACGAACGGAACCAGCGATGATGAGATTGGATTCTATCAGTTTATTTTGTAAGGTACGTGCCTGTCTTTCCTTATAGCCTACAATTTGCGGAACGCGGCTTTTAGGAATTTCTCCCTCTAACCAAAGTTGCTTGAGTAACAGAAAAGAATTGGGCAGTAAATTACCCAGGCGGATCTGTTCCTCGGTATATATTTCGATGCGGGTCAATATCTTCTCTGGTTCGATTAAAGCAGACATAAACTTGATCTGATCTAAACAGACATTGAGGAAAAAAACACAAAATTCAATCAAGCCTTTTGTAGTCAGATTGCCCCGTCCGTCCAGGTCATTCCAACGAGGAGAATCGGCTAATGCCAACATTTTTTTATAATCCTCAACATTACGAGACAAACCCCTCGCTACCGACCAGAGACTATTACCAATACCAATTTCTTTTAAATAGCCGTGGGAAAATAGGCGACTGACTCGACCGTTGCCATCATAAAAAGGGTGTATCCACAGCAAACGATGATGAGAGGCAGCAGCAGCAATAATTTTATTAATCTTAGATAGTCTGGCAGGACTGTAGGCTCGTTCAAATCGGTCTAAAAAAGCAGGAATAGCAGCAGCAGAAATTGGAATATGCTTGCCCACAATTACATCTCTACTGCGATATTGCCCTGGAATAATCTCAATAATTTTAGTCCCAGGCTTATTGTTTATCGTCAGCATAAAGGGCGGTATGTGACTAGAAAATTCTCGATGTAGCCAGCAAATTCGCGACTGTGATTCTGCCGAGCCGATCGCTAGATTAAGATCGATTTTTTCTTGTACTTTGATATGAGCTAGGGCTTCTAACTGGAGAGTCTTAGTTCTTTCATCATCAACAAAATCATTGTTTAAAGCTCGTTCGATGTCTCTGGGGAGGGTACGATGACCTTCAATCAAATTGCTGTAGTAACAATTCATCGATCGCACTAGTGTACCCAGTTCTTTTCTTAATAGTGGATGTACGCTTTGATTCAAACCTGCTGCCGCTTCAATTAATTCCGATGCCAAATCAACCAGTTGTCTATTTTCTGCCGATGGCATTAAAGGTTCGATCAAGGAAATTGATTCTTGCATTTTGCTGCTAGCTTTATGTTAATTTATCCATAGCATATATGAATCATAGCATTTGTAATTATAATATTTTGCCGTTATAATTGCCGCTAGCTTGACGAATTAAAACGCGCTCACTAGAGTCTGAGCATCTTGCCCTAAAAATTATGAAGCTGGCTAAAAACCGCCATAATAATTGGAATGAAGTAGATAAGGTGATACTCGATTACGCCGAGAGAAAGGGGTGGCTTAGAAAACACGGAGCTAGTTTGACACTATAAGAAAAACTTTATCGTTATTCGACATTCGACTTCACTTTTCTCTCAAAATGGATAAAGTAGAGCTTACTTAATATTTTTACTACTTTACTATGGATAATCTTATTGTCGATCAGGCGTTGGTTCAATATCAATCAAGTTTGGACAGTCTCTTAAAACGATTACAAATATTTGCCAGCGAAATTAATAATCAACAGCTACAGGTAACGATTCGTAATTTACGAACCAATATTAATGAGCCATTTTTATTTGTGGTGGTAGGAGAAGTTAAGGCAGGCAAAAGTAGTTTTGTGAATGCTTTATTGCAGGCAGACATTTGTAAAACTGCCGCCGACCCTTGCACTGATGTGATTCAACAATTGGTTTACAGCAAGGAGCCGTTTGAGCAACCTGTAAGTCAATATTTACGGAAGATTGGTTTGCCCAACGAAATTCTGAAAACTTTATCGGTGGTGGATACTCCTGGGACTAATACCATCGTCGAAAATCATCAGGAGATTACAAAAGATTTTATTCCGAATAGCGATTTAATTTTCTTTGTCTTCTTTGCCAAAAATCCTTATACTCGCAGTGCTTGGGAATTATTAGATTATGTCAATAGCGAGTGGCGCAAAAAGGTTGTCTTTGTGCTGCAACAGGCGGATTTAGCCAAACCCGAAGAACTAGCGAAAAATCAGGAAAAACTAGCAGAATTAGCTTTGCGCAAAGGGATTCAGCCCCCTGTGGTATTTGCTACTTCTGTTGAGTGGGAAGTAAGCGGCAAGCAGGATGTGAGCGGTTTTACAGAAATTAGAAATTATATCCAGCAAACTCTTAAAGAAGGGAGTACTAAAAAACTCAAGCTTCAGGGAGTCAAAAAAACTAGCGAACAAATTATTGACTTACTGAGGAAAGACTTAGTTATGGTGCAACAACAGCTAATTAAAGATCAAGCTGTGGTGAGCAAGATCAAAACTAAACTACTGCAAAACAAGCGACAGTCTGGCTTTGAACTAGAATCCTTGATCAATCGACTGCTTGCTAAATACGATACAATCACCGCCAGAGTTAAAGCTGATTTTCGAGAGCGACTATCCTTGCTGACTTTAATCACAAGTTCCTTTTCTGTACTTTTTCGTACCAAAAAATCGGCTCCTGTTTGGATGGATGAGCTGAAGCAAAGCTGTGAAAATGAGCTAAGAACTTCCCTCGGTGAAATATCTCAAGATGGTATTAAACACTTTGTCGGCGGCATTAAAGATTTACTCCAAAGTCTGGTGGATGATTTACAAGATATTAAAGTCAATCAAGTAAGCACTAATGTGATCACCGTTAACACCATCGAAAGCCGCCAAGAAATAGTTGAAGATGTGCAGCAAAAAGTTGCTACCCTGCTGAACGATAAAACCTTTCTCCATTCCATTGAGTCCATCAATGCTAGCGTTGCCCCTAGCTTTTTGGGAGGAGGAGCCGCTACCGTCGCAGGGACAGCGATCGC
>JBJOPG010000051.1:0-19408 GCA_046050865.1 Cyanobacteriota bacterium | reverse complement strand
TTCAATCTCATTGACTAAAGCGATCGCCAAGATCGAACCTCCCCCTAATGCCAGAAAATCATCTCTAATGCCGACTGGTTTAACTTCTAAAACTTTTTCCCAGATAGATGCTAATTGAATCTCCAATTCGTTGCGAGGAGCAACATACTTTTCGGTAATGGTTTGATTAACAAAATCGATGCGGGGCAAGCCTTTGGGATCAACTTTGCCATTGAGAGTTAAAGGCAAAGAGTTAATGGTCATAAAACCAAAAGGCACCATATGGGCAGGAAGTTGTTGTTGCAACCAATGGCGTAATGCTTCGTGATCTACTGTGACGTTAGGCTGGTTAACTAGATAGCCCACCAACCGCTGATAACCCATGGTGTTTTCTTGTACCACTACCGCTACGGCTTGCACCCCAGGATATTGGAGGATAGCTAATTCAATTTCTTCAATTTCGATCCGAAAACCACGAATTTTCACCTGACGATCAAGACGACCCAGACAATTCACCGTGCCGTCGGCAAAATAGCAGGCTAGATCCCCTGTTTTATACATTCTAGCTTTAGGCTGCTCTACAAAGGGATCGCGAATAAATCTTTCGGTGGTTAATTCGGGTCGATTAAAATAACCCCTAGCCAGACAATCTCCACCAATATATAACTCTCCAGGAACGCCGACCGGAAGAGGCATCAAGTTAGCATCCAGGATATAGTACCGAACATTAGCAATGGGACGACCAATGGAAATTGACTCTTGATCAGCTTTGACTTGCTGAATGGATGACCAAATAGTGGTTTCCGTTGGGCCGTATAAATTCCACAAAGCAGCGCCTTTGTTGACTAGTTCTTGGGCAAGTTTTTTCGAGAGGGCTTCCCCTCCAGAGAACATGGTTAAGTTTTTACTGCCCTGCCACCCTGCGGCTAAAAGCATTTTCCAGGTAACAGGAGTAGACTGCATCACAGTAGCTTGATATCGCTCTAGGGCTTGTAATAGTTGATGACCATCCATCGCAATTTGTCGCGAGACGATCACCAGTTTTGCCCCCACAATTAAAGGGAGAAAAATTTCTAAAACCGCAATGTCAAAAGAAATGGTTGTGACGGACAAAAGAGTGTCTTCCGCATCAATACCAGGCTCTTGCGCGATCGCCGTTAGTAGGTTGACCGCCGTTCGATGTTCAATTTGCACTCCTTTTGGTTTTCCTGTGGAGCCTGAAGTGTAAATAACATAGGCTAAGTTACTGGGGTTTACGGGAGCGGCTAAGGTCGGATGATTTTCCTGGGCGATCGCCGAGGGGATCTGTTCAAAATTAATAACTTTGGTTTGCTGCTGGGGAAACTTGACTAACAATTCCCCGAGATTCAAGCTTTGTTGAGTCAACAACACAGCAACCTGAGCATCTGACAACATATAGCCAATGCGCTCAATGGGATAGCTAGAGTCGAGGGGAACATAAGCCCCTCCAGCTTTTAAGATGGCTAAGATGCCCACTACCATTTCCATCGAACGTTCAACGCAAATACCTACCAAAACTTCTGCTTTAACCCCCATTGATCGTAGATAAGCAGCTAGTGCCTCGGCTCTTTGGTTTAACTCTTGATAGGTTAACTGCTGTTCTTCAAAGAGCAAGGCGATCGCCTCTGGGGTTTTAGCCACTTGGCGTTCAAATAATTGATGAATACATTGATCATCAGGATAGTTGACCTGGGTATGATTCCAAACCGTTTGTTGTTGTTGTTCCTCTGGGGTTAAAAGATTCAAAGTAGCAACCGACTGCTCAGGATTCGCCACAATACTTTCCAGCAGAATTTCCCAATGGTGCATCATCCTAATAATTTGGGCATCAGTAAATAAATTGCTGTTATAGGTAAATTCGCAAGCTAAACCGGCTGGCTGTTCAATAATTTTCAACCTTAAATCAAGCTGAAAAATATCCCAATCTGGTTCATTTAAAAACCCCTCAGCAAGATTTTGCAGTTCAAATAAAACCTGAAACAAAGCTGTATTTTTAGAGTTCTGGATTAAGGTTTTGGCTATTTCAGGATTGATTGATAAATTTTGATGCTCTTGAGCATCCAACGTAATTTGTAAAATTTGAATTAATTGATTAAAGCTATTGACAGATTTTAATTCCAGGGGTAACAAAAAAACCTTTTCAAAAAGATCAAATTTATTTTCTATAATTAAGTTGCTTTGATTTTTAGCAGGAGTACCAACAATTATTTCAGTTTGATTTGTGTAGCGATAAAGCAATATTTGAAAAGCCGTCAACAAGATGCATTCTAAAGATACTTGCTCCCTAGTACTGATATTATTTAAAGCTTGTAATAGCACGTTGGACAGCAACAAAGATTGACTAGCAAAAGTAAATTCATTAAGTTTTGCTCTAGTCTTAGTCGTTGGTATCTCTAAGACTGGCAATTTACCAGCTAATAAATTTTCCAAAAAACCAAGTCTAGATTGAATACTACTTAAAACTGGTAGGTTCAAGGTTTCTAGAGAATTTGATTGAGACATATCCTGAAAAAGGTCTGATTCTTTGCTCGTACTATGTCCAGAATAATTTATAGAATCTATTGATAATATATCAGTATTTTTACTATCCATCAAACTTAAATATTCTTAAATGTTATTGGGGATAAAACAACGATAATTATCGAAATCAAACAATCATAAAAGATTTTATACTGATTGCCAACGAGATTTTTGCCCAAATTGTCTAAAGTTCGGCAAGTTTGTAAAAATAATTACAATCTTAAAAACTGGAGAATTTGAGGAAAGCAAATTCACCTTGGACGTAAAATTGAAGAAGCTTTCTTTAACCTCCCATGGATACTGACCATGAGTAATAAAAAACAACAACGTTCTTTAAAGCGGATTCTGCTAGCTATTGGGGGTACGACAGCGTTAATTGGCTTAATTCTAGTAGTTGAAGGCATATTTGGGGGAGAAAAGTCTTGTCATCCCACAGAATCTTGGCTATTTTGCCAGATTAGAGAATCGGTGCTACTAAACATTCTCGAAGGATTTAGTATCTTGGTGGCGGTCTGGCTATTTTTTCTCGAAGCCCCTGAAAGAGATAAACAAGCCCATTATGAAGCCTGGAAAACCATTGATTCTGCCCATGGCTTAAGAAATAGTTACGCTAGAGTTCAGGCATTACAAGATCTCAATAGCGATCGCGTTTCCTTGAGGGGATTTACTGCTCCCGAGGCAGACTTGAGTGGTATTGATCTATCGGGGGCGGATTTGAGCCATGCTTATCTATCAGGGGCAGACCTTAGTAATGCCAATTTGAGCAATGCTGATTTGAGTCACGCCAACCTCGTGGAAGCTAAGCTCAATAATGCCAATCTGACTAATAGTTTATTAACCGGGGCAGATATCAGCTATGCAGATTTAATTGAAGCTAATTTACAAGAAGTAGATTTTGTGGGGGCAAATATTGTTGGGGTCAATTTTGTGCGTTCTAATTTAGCCCAAGCATATTTTGGGGACGTTAATTTTAATCAATGCCTCTTAAATGATGCTAATTTGCAGAAAACTAAATTTTTTGGGGTGGAGAACTTGACCGTAGAACAGATCAAAACTGGTAAAAATTGGGCAGAAGGGATCTACGATGCCAAACTACTTAGCAGATTACGATAGGTGTCATAATTAACGTTATTAAATATTAAATAATTAACGTTATTAATTCAGTTATTCAGTAAAAGTGGCGATCTCAATTAAGTCAATTAAATATAAGTCAATTAAGTATATATATTTTCTTATCGTTGGTATTTTGCTTTTTCTGGTTATGGAACCAGCGATAGCTCACAGAGGTACTTCAGCAGCAGCATTACAGAAAGCATCAATCGGGTTAGATACTCTTTGGTTGATCGTGGCAGGTTGTTTGGTCTTTTTTATGAATGCAGGTTTTGCCATGTTGGAGGCTGGCTTATGTCAGCAAAGAAATGCCACTAATGTCCTGGCGAAAAATTTGATTGTTTTTTGTGTTTCAGTTCTCGCCTTCTGGATCATGGGTTTTGGCTTAATGTTCGGCAATGGCAATGGTTGGATTGGTGGAACTGGGTTCTTTTTCGAGGCATTTACGCCTCCTCTGCACAATACTTTTAATCATAGTTTTGATAGTCTTCGGGTGGCTTATCCAGGGCAACCCTGGATGGTGGTGTTTTTTTGGCAGTTGGTTTTTGCGGGAACTGCCGCCACTATTGTTTCGGGGGCGATGGCAGAACGGGTTAAGTTTTGGGCTTTTTTCTGGTTTATTTTTCTGTTAATTGCGATCGCCTATCCCCTAACTGGGCGTTGGATTTGGCACCCCGAAGGCTGGCTAACAACATACAATTTTATCGATTTTGCTGGCTCTACCGCTGTACATTCTGTGGGGGGCATGGCAGGGCTAGTGGGAACAGTCTTGATTGGTCCTCGTCGAGGACGGTTTAGCTATAATCCTGATGAAGTTAGAGGCAATCGGTTTTCTGGTAGCCTTCAATCGTTTAGTTACTATAGTTTATCTCTCTCCACCCTCGGCTGCCTAATTCTCTGGTTAGGTTGGTTAGGTTTTAATGGTGGTTCTGTTAAATCTCTCGACCAGATGCCCCATGTGATTCTGACCACCATGTTTGCCGGAGCTGCTGGAGGACTGGGGATTCTGCTGCTCCGGGGTCTGCGAAAGTCTAACCTCGAACTACCCCTCGTGATTAATGGCATTTTGGGTGGATTAGTTAGCATTACCGCTTCATCAGTATACGTTAGTTTAGCGGAAGCGATGCTTATTGGAATGATAAGCAGCTTCTGGATCATCTTGCTGGATCAGCTATTACTTAGACTGCGGATTGATGATCCCGTAGGAGCCATCCCTGTTCATCTTGGTTGCGGTATTTGGGGCACCTTAGCTGCGGGTCTATTTGCCCATGAACTTCCTGGATCTATCGGGGAGCCGATTACTCGTGTCCAACAGATTTTGGCTCAGGTTACTGGAATTATCGCCGTTAACAGCACCATTTTGATTTTAAGCTTGGGCTTTTGGCTAGCAGTAGGATTGATCCTTCATGCGATCGTCTCGGTCAATAGTCAATTGAAATATTCTCTTAGTCAGCAAAAATTTGGCAGTAAAGTTGATCCCCGCTATCAGGGATGGTATAAGCATCTGCACTATGCCAGAACGGGTATTAGAGTATCTCAAATAGAAGAGATTCAGGGTAGCGATGGCACTTTTTCGTAGTCGCTTTAGTAGTGACTTTGGTAGTGGCTTTAGCTCCTGCTCCTTAAGAAAAATCGATCTGCAAGATCGATAAATCATCTTCAAATTGAAAGTTAGGATGCCAGGTTCTAACGTACTGTAGCAGACGTTTGAGATCTCTTTCAGGGGTTTTCTGATATTTTTTGAGTAAATTAATTAAGCGCTCTAAGCCCCAATGGGCATTGACATTAGCTTGAGGTTCTATCTCATAAATACCATCGCTGAATACATATAAACTAGAATTGGCAGCTACTTGGCAAGAAGCATTGACATACTCGATGTTAGGAAACATACCGACGGGAACACCTGGAGTTTTCAACCGTTGTTCTGCCAATTCACCAGTGGGAGTTAACAAAATTGCGGGGGGATGTCCTGCACTAGAATAGGTTAAACTGCGTTGTTCTCGGTCATAAACCCCATACCAAATCGTAAAATATTTATCATTGCGATCGCTCATCTGAAAAGTTTGGTTCAATCCCCCCAGCACTGCGTTGGGCTGATAATAATCAACATTACTTAAACCACGGGAGCGCAAGAGATTAATCACCGCCAAGGAAGGTAAACTAGCTCGCAAGCCATGTCCTGAAACGTCTAATAAATAAAATACCAAATGGCGATCGTCCAGCCAAAAATAATCAAAACTGTCTCCCCCTAACTGTCGAGACGGAATAAAACAGGCATTAATACTCAATGATGGATGTTGTAGTGGTTCAGGCAAAATTGTACTAACATACTCGGCAGCTTCAGCTAATTCATCTTCTAATAACTGTTTTTGATTTTGCAGGTCTTTACTGAGTTGATGTAGTCTTAATCCAGCCCGAACTCTAGCTTTTAATTCGTGCATTTCAATCGGCTTACACAGAAAGTCATCCGCTCCAGCATCTAGACCCTTGACCCGATCTTCAATGGAATCGAGAGAAGTCAACAAAATAAAAAAGGTAGTAGACAATTCAGGAATCGATTTGATCTGACTACAGACTTCTAAACCATTCTTACGAGGCATAATCCAATCACAAATAATCAGATCGGGACAAATTGCCTTGGCTTTAATTAAACCTTCTTCTCCATCACTGGCTAAGGTGATATCATACCCCTGCATGATTAGAGTTCTCTCCAAAAGCAGTTGAGTTGTGGAGTCATCGTCAATGATCAGAATTTGAGCCATAGTATGTTGATAGTTTTTTAGCTGACAACCACAGGTTAAGACTTAAAGTGAAGATAATTTTAGCCTAGGCTTCACTAAACAGTTTTTATAATCAAAATCATCATAAAAATCTCAAGTAGCCTTGTTAAACTAAAGGACAGAAAGTATTTACGAAGTCAGAGGAGCGCAAAGTTGTCCTAAAGGATTCCCTAAAGGGTACACCTTCGGATAAGCTTCGCGTCCGTTGCGGGGGTTCCCAAGGCGCGTTTTGGGTAAGAAGATTCTTTCCCAAAAGCCGCCGTCCCGTTGAGCCCTAAAGGACTAGCTTCGCGTCGCAAACTTTGTAAGAAAGCCCTGTCTTTTTAAGGTGGGGTCTCTCGAACCATCATACATTTGAGCATACTAGAAAAGCGTAAAAATCTAAGGGGTGTAGACAATTACCCTATCATAAGGGATAGGAAAAGTAAGCTAATACTTGAATTCTAAGAGCAACTTTTCTAGACAATGTTTGATTTTGATCGAGGCATAAAACAGTTGGAAGTTCTGCGCAGTATTGAAATTGAGGTCCGCAGGGATTTACAAGCCTTAGAACATGTACTGTTGCAGTTCAATCAAATTTATCAAGATTTTATTCCCTTGAGGGATTGGTCAGAGTGCAGATTAGCCTTGGCAGAAGGATTTACTAATGCCGTGCGACACGCCCACAAGAATCTACCCTCCAATATTTCCATTAGAATTGCAGTGCGCTTAAAAGCAACGGCGATGGAAATCAAAATCTGGGATTATGGCTCTGTTTTTGATCTAAAACATTTTATTGAGGAGACATCAAGCAAACAGGCAAATTAGCTGGTTATTGGTCGTGGGATTCCAATTTTAAATAAAATCTCTCATCACTTGGAATACTATCGTACAGAACAAGACCAAAATTGCTTGATAATTGTCAAAAAATTTACTTATAAGAAGATTTCTGCAACTAATAAGCATTAATTAATAACTAATAATTATCAAACAAATTATTCTTTAAGTCTAATGATAGTTTCGCCGACAATACTGCTATCTTCTGGAACTTTGCTAATAATAGTATTTTCCAACATCATGCTGTCATCTGGAATATCATTGTGGGGAAAAGCATTATCAATAACTACCGTTTCTTTATAGGCTTTGCTATTCTGCACTAAGGGCTTAAGAGGCGCTCTGTCCTCGCTACAGTAATTGAGAAACTGGCTACTATCGGTACTATAGGTAATATAGTTGTAAGAAATTTTGATATTATCCCCAATCAAGATAATATCTCCCGAAACAAGGCGGTGCAGAGATTTTTTCTTGCCATTCACAAAAATACCGTTGCGGCTTCTTTGTCTTTTCCCTTTACCATCAATAATCCAATAGGAGTAGTCAATTCGATCTGCCCCTTCGCTATATCTCATCCAAGCAACGGTGGCATGATGACGAGAAGCCAATTGATCGTTAATGACTAGATCATTGTGAGGATGACGACCAATGGAAAATACATTGACATTGAGAGAAACAGCCCTTCTTGACTCTGGAGATTCTACAATTAATACGTGCCGTCCTTTTGCTAGATCTGCTTTGTTTATAGTAACGAGGGTGAGCTTTGATTTATTATCAGCCATGAGAGCGACATTATATATATTATATATGTGATAGGTTTTGTACCAAATATCGAGAGAAAACTAAAGCAGGGCAAAGTAGCTTGAACACCCACTTATTTCGATATATAAAATCAGACTTGCTGAATTAAGATCCATCAATTATCTAGCTATCTAAATTAGATTTAGCTCAATGACTATTTACTATATTCTAATCTATAAAAAATTAACAGCAATGGTTATATCTTGCAAGATGAAAGCGATTTTTTACTCAATTGTCATCAGTAAATATATGTAATTTTTCAGCTTTTAAATTAATTTAAACTGGTTTTATTTGGTTAATTTGGTTAATTTGGTAATAAAGATTCGCATCTTGCCACAAAACCTGCACTGCTTAAAGAAGCGATCGCACTCATTTCATTCTGTACCCAGAACCTTTGTCCAAAGCGAATAAACTGTCTTTGTTCTCCTTTGCCAATCGCGGCAATCACAGGTATTTTAAATTTATTTGGTTCCACGGCTTGCTGTTCTAAAATTTGCTTGAGATAATTACTTTTTACTTGATCTAATGCTTGTTCTGGGGTAATTTCTAGCATCAACATTTTCACCTGCTCCACCGCTGCCGCATCATCAATAATTAGCTGATATTGATCATTGCGCTGTTGGGCTTTACCCCACACAATTAGCTGCTTTCCTTCTGCTAATAATGGTTCCAATTCTACATAGGTGCTGGGAAAAATTGTGCCTTCGGCTTCTCCCGTCATATCTTCCATTTGGACAAAAGCCATGGGATCACCTTTTTTAGTAATGATCTTGCGCACGGAATTCAGCATGACCACCGCACTGACCTTTTGTTTAGACTTTTGTTCCGATAAAGCACTTAAGCTGATGGGAGACAAAATTTGGGCAGCTTGATTGATAGCTTTGAGGGGATGGTCGCTAATATAAAACCCAATATATTCTTTTTCTAAACGTAACTTTTCTTGCACGGGATAGTCCTCAACGGCGGTGGTGCTAGGTGCCTGTTCAAACACCTTTTCCTGTTCTGTCTGCTCGGCTCCCCCTGACTGCATCATGTCAAACAAATTGAGTTGACCACTGGCTTTTTCCTTATTGCGTTTTTGCGCCCAAGAAATAATTACGTCAATATCATTGATTAACTGTCTACGGTTGGACTGTAATAGATCAAAAGCACCACAATAAATTAAAGTTTCTAAGGCTCGACGATTAACCGTGCGTAACTCTACCCGTTCACAAAAATCTGCTAAGGACTTGAACTCACCATCAATGGTGCGAGCTTCTAGAATATTTTCAATTGCCCCCTGTCCCAAATTTTTGACCGCCGCCAAACCAAAGAGAATATGATTGTCATCTAAGGGTAAAAAGTCCTCTTCTGAGCGATTAATATCGGGGGGCAAGATGATAATGCCCATCTTTTGAGCATTTTCTCGATAGCGATCAACTTTATCCTGAATTCCGCTGCTAGCAGTGAGTAAGGCAGACATGTACTCAACGGGATAATTCGCCTTGAGATAAGCAGTCTGATAGGTAACATAGGCGTAGGCAGTGGAATGGGACTTATTAAAGCAATTAGATGCTACGGTGCCATTAGCCAACAGAAAATTATGCTCTTGGGCTACCCCAATGTCATAGACAGAACGTGTTCCCAAAGATTGACGACGAATAATTTTTACCATAACTAACGACTACTAATGACTAAAATAAAAGCTACTGAATAAATCTCAATAAGTTACAAGTTGTGACTGGCGATCGCTGCTTTGAGTCAGCAAGGTCGCAAAATCGTTAAAATTAGCCTAGATAAAAAAAGGTTTTTTGATTTCGAGGCAATATCTATCGATACTATATACGGTCAATATAAAGGATTAAAATCAAGTCAGCTCAGACAGCTAAAAAAACTTTATCATCAGAAATTACCTGGGGATATTATTGTTACCCCAGAATTTGCGCAAAAATTAGCTGCCATCAGTACTGAGATCAATCAACCTGTCTGTATTTACATTAATCGTCGAGGACAGGTGATTAGAGTGGGGGTAGGTAATGCCCTGCAAACTCAAATTCCCCCTTTAGAATTGCCCCGCTACGGTGCCAAGCGACTGTCGGGTATTCGCTGCATTGCCACCAAACTCAAACCGGAACCCCCCAAAGAGTCCAGCCTCACCGCCATGGTGCGTCAAAGATTAGATGCTTTAGCGTTAATTACTCTGACGGGCACAGGTAAATTGAAACGGGGTGGGGGAGCGACAGGTTATGTACAGGATACCTATTTAGCTCATTTGCTGCCCCAAGCGGAGATTGTTACGGAACAGCAGTATTGGTCAGTATCGGATGCCATGACCCTAGATGCTTTAGCTAATCAGGATTTCTTGGAATTAGTAGAAGGGTTAGAAGCAGAATTTGAACGAGAATTTGTCGCCCAACAGGTAGATAGCGATCGCGATCTGGTGGTCTTAGTGGGCTTGCAGGTGGATCAAATCACCGAAGCGGAATTTGAAGATCGTCTCCAAGAGTTGATGGGATTGGTGGATACCGCTGGAGGAGAAGTTCTAGAGACAATTCGGCAAAAGCGATCGCGTCCTCATCCGCGAACTTTGATTGGTGAAGGAAAAGTACAGGAAATTGCCCTACGGGTACAGACTCTAGGAGCCAACCTGGTCGCCTTTGATCGCTCCCTCTCGCCAGCTCAAATTCGTAATCTAGAAAGTCAGTTTGGGGTGCGGGTAGTAGATCGCACGGAAGTCATTCTGGATATTTTTGCTCAACGGGCACAATCCCGTGCGGGTAAACTCCAGGTAGAATTAGCCCAATTAGAGTATATGCTGCCCCGTCTGGTAGGTCGAGGGGTAGCCATGTCTCGTCTGGGGGGTGGTATTGGCACAAGAGGCCCAGGAGAAACCAAGCTAGAAACCGAAAGAAGAAGTATTCAAAAGCGGATTGCTCGTTTACAACAGGAAGTGACAGAATTACAAGCACAGCGATCGCGGATGCGTAAACAACGGCAAAAACAAGATGTTCCTAGTGTGGCGATCGTCGGCTATACCAATGCAGGTAAATCAACTTTAATTAATGCCTTGACTAACTCTGAGGTTTACGTCGCCAACCAGCTATTTGCGACCCTTGACCCCACAACCCGCCGTTTAGCTATCCCTGATGCGGATACAGGAGAACTTCAAAATATGCTGTTGACGGATACAGTGGGTTTTATTCAACAGCTACCGCCCCCACTGGTAGATGCCTTCCGCGCAACCTTAGAAGAAGTTACCGAAGCCGATGCCCTGCTCCATTTAGTAGACCTTTCTCACCCCACCTGGGAAAGCCAAATCCGTTCCGTGATGGAAATTCTGGGGGAAATGCCTATCGTCCCTGGCCCCATTTTATTGGTCTTTAATAAACTAGATCAGGCTGGTAGTGATGCTTTAAATAAGGCGAAAGAAGAATTTCCCCTCGCGTTATTTATCTCTGCAAGCGATCGCTTGGGACTAGAAACCCTGCGCCAAAACCTATCCTTGCTGGTGGATTTTGCTGGAGTCGGCGAGTGATTAAGGAAAAAATTAATTATTGAGGAAACAAAGGAGGAAAAATAATGATCGTCACCAAAGATAATTTTCCCCGATTTACCCCCGAAGAATATTTTCAATGGGAAGAGGGACAACAGCTCCGTCATGAATATATTAATGGCGAAGTTTACGCTATGAGTGGGGGGACAATCAACCACAGCAAAATTGCTAGTAATCTTAACTTTATCCTCAAGAGTCACTTGCGAGGCGGTGGATGTCAAGTTTTAACCTCTGATGCCAGGGTTAATATTGTTCAGTCAAATGATTATGTTTATCCTGATCTAAGCGTTACTTGCGATGATCGAGATCGCACTACCAGTCAATACATAACTTACCCTTGTTTAGTTATTGAGGTCTTATCTACTAGTACGGCAAATTACGATCGAGGGGATAAATTTAGAATGTATCGTCGCAATCCTAGTTTGCAGGATTATCTATTAATTGACACTGAAAAAATAGCTATCGATTTATATCGCCACAATGAATTAGGCAATTGGGAAATTGTCAATTATCAAGCTGGAGATACAATCAAACTACAGTGTATTAATTTAAGTTGCTTAATCGAGGATGTTTATGAGGATATTGTTTTTGAATCCCCCAGCAATTAGCATTTGAATTTTGAACCGTTAGCATATCGCTTGTTTCTTGACAGGTGGAATAGCTTTTACTCGCGATCGCCACTGTTACCCCACTAGAGTTACGTTATCTTAGAAGAGAGAAAACAACATCTAGATCAAGTAGCCATGAAAAAGTTAGTGCTGCTGTGCTTATTCGTTCTGGGAATTGGATTTGCCCTCTTCAATTTCAAAGGACTGGCACAACAAGGAGAATTCCAATCAATTATTTTAGATTTTAAAGAAGATGTGCCGATCGCCAAAATTAGCGAAGAAATTCAAGGGCTATCGGTGAAGTATAATCAGCGGGTTGATTTAAACAGTGTTTTCTCCATTAGCGATCGCATCTATATCGTCAAAGGAGACAAAAAAGTTCTCAAAGAACTAAGGCGATCGCCTCTAAAAAAAGATACAGAGTATATTGAGGCAAATTACCTATACCAAGCTACCTCTGTACCCAATGATCCTCAATACAGCCAGCAGTGGAACTTTCGGGATATTAATGTTGAACAGGCTTGGGATGAAACCAAAGGTGCAGGAGTAACTGTTGCCGTCATTGATACAGGAGTCAGCATCGTACCCGATCTTAAGCTCACGAAGTTTGTCCCAGGATACGACTTTGTGGACAATAAGGATGATGCTAGCGATAACAACGGACACGGAACTCATGTGGCAGGGACGATTGCTCAATCCACTAACAATGGTTACGGTGTGGCGGGAATTGCTTATGAAGCGAGCATTATGCCTTTAAAAGTTCTTGGTAGTAGCGGCGGCGGAACCGTTGCTGATATTGCCGAAGCGATTAAATTTGCGGCGGATAATGATGCTAACGTCATCAATCTGAGTTTGGGGGGTGGCGGTGCTAGTAGCATCCTCGAAGAGGCAGTTAAATATGCCCACAATAAAGGTGTGGTGATCGTGGCAGCGGCAGGAAATGAAAGTCGCAATGCAGCTTCCTATCCCGCACGCTATCCTGAGGTGATTAGTGTCTCTGCCACCAATCCTGGAGGAGATAAAGCCAACTACTCAAACTTTGGGGCGGGTGTGGATATTTCTGCTCCTGGGGGACGTGCCGAGGGCAAGGATGACAGTGGCAAAATCATCCAGAACACCATTAATCCCGCCACGGGGGAATCAGTTTTTGTCGGTTTTCCAGGAACTAGTATGGCAGCACCCCATGTATCTGGCGTAGCCGCTCTCGTTCGTTCTGCTGGGGTGGAGACTCCAGACGAAATTCGCAATATTCTGCTCCAGTCTGCTCGTAAAGTTGGGGAAGATCATCTCAATCATTTTGGTTCAGGCCATTTAGATGCTAACGCCGCAGTGCAACTTGCTCTCAAAGGCAAGATTACCTTTAATGATTTCTTCCGTTGGTTGCGGAAGAGTGGTTATCTCAACTTGGGCTTCTGGATTGATGGTGGGGCAGTGGCGCTATTACCCAAGCTGGGTATGGTATTTGGATCTTATCTACTCGCTTGGTTTTTACGCAACTATATCCCGTTCACTCTTGGTTTGAATAGCGGTCTCATCTTTGGTAGTTCTGGTCTATTTTTCCTTCAGGGACTCTATTGGTTTGATTTACCTCAATGGCCCATGCGTCTCTTGGGTAGTTCTCTACCTGAGTTGGGTAACGTGGTATTTGGTAATGCCAACTTGAATCCTCTGTTTGCTAGTGCCTTAATTCCTTTGGTGCTAACAGTCTTGCTCTTAAATTCTAGTTTCAAATGGTTTGCCATTGGCTCTAGTCTTGGTGTTGCTGCTTGTTTAGGAATTAGTGCCTTTAGTGATCCTGGGATTTGGCTGTTAGGGAATGGGGCGATCGCCAGCTCTTATCTACTGATTAACGCTATGCTCTGTCTAGGTTTGGCATACTTGGCTAGTCAACAAGATGCTTTTGTTAAGGCAACTTAGGTGAAAACTGTAGTTTAGGGAGATAGGGAGATAGGGAGATAGGGAGATAGGGAGATAGGGAGATAGGGAGATAGGGAGATAGGGAGATAGGGAAAGTTAAGTTGACTTGTAATCCCCAAATCCCCAAATCCCCAAATCCCCAAATCCCCAAAATCCCCATGATCTACATTAAATTAGCAATGCCAATTAACGAGGTAAATTTGAGATGATAGTAAAAGGAACAATTGCCAAAAAAGGGTTTGGTTTTGGTACTTGGGCATTAGTAGCCGAGGATGGTACTACCTACGAATTAAAAGACCCTTCCTCAGAATTACAGCAAGCAGGAATTAAGGTAGAAATTACAGGCAAGATTCGCGAAGATATCATGACGATCGCCATGATTGGAGCCGTGTTAGAGGTTGAATCCTTCAAACTACTGGATTGAATTTCATGAACTAAAAACTAAAAACTAACTAATGAGTTTAACCTCAGAGATCCTAGCTCAACAGCCAGATAACGTTTTAGAAAGATTGCGTCGTGCAGATCAATTTTGGTTAGCTTTACGTCAGGGAAAACTTGATCCCCCAGAGGTGGTCAGCAATAGTACAGCTAAAATCCATCAGACTGATATAGACATTGATACAAACATTAATACAGACGTTGTAATTTCTGGTGGAACATTAGGCATCTTGCTCGGTGCTACCCTCCAGCAGCGAGGATGGTCAGTGACTTTAATTGAACGCGGAATCTTACGGGGCAGAGAACAGGAATGGAACATTTCCCGTCATGAATTACAGACCTTTGTTGATTTGGAATTATTAACGGCAGCGGAATTACAACAGGCGATCGCCACGGAATATAATCCCGCTAGAGTAGGCTTTAAGCCAGGTGGGTCAGTTTGGGTGCAGGATGTACTAAATATTGGCGTTGATCCAATATCTCTCTTGGAGCAGTTAAAGCAAAAGTTTTTGCAAGCAGGAGGTAAGCTCCTAGAAAATACGGTGTTTGCATCGGCTACGGTGCATCCTGATGGGGTAGTGGTAACAGTAGACGAACAAATGGAACCAACAATCACCACCATCAAGACTCGCCTATTAATCGACGCGATGGGTCATTTTTCCCCCATTATCCAACAGGTAAGAAAGGGAGCGAAAGCTGATGCAGTATGCGTGGTAGTTGGTAGCTGTGGTTCCGATTTTCCAGCCAACGACACAGGGGATTTGATCTATTCTTTTACGCCAATTATTAATCACTGCCAGTATTTCTGGGAGGCGTTTCCTGCTAAGGATGGTCGTACCACCTATATGTTTAGCTATCTTGATGCTGACCCCGCCAGACCGAGTTTAGAATACTTTATGGATGAGTATTTAAGACTTTTACCAGCCTATCAGGGGGTTGAACTAGAACAACTAGAATTTAAACGCTTTCTGTTTGGTTTTTTTCCTGCTTATAAAAATAGTCCGATCGCCTTGCCATTCAATCGAATTTTACCTGTGGGGGATAGCGCAGGGGGTCAATCTCCTGTGAGTTTTGGTGGTTTTGGAGCGATGGTTAGGCATTTAAAACGTTTGACCCAAGGCATTGATGCTGCTTTGGAAGTAGATAGATTGACCTGCAAAGATTTGGCTCTACTGCAACCATATCAACCAAATATTTCTGTTACCTGGCTCTTTCAACAAACCATGAGTGTTGAGGTGGGGAAAGAGGTCAATCCTGAGCAGATTAATCACCTAATGAGTGGGGTTTTTGCCGTGATGGATCGCTTGGGAGATGATGTACTCAAACCATTTTTACAGGATGTAATTCAGTTTGCACCTTTAGCTAAAACCTTGCCTCTAGTCAATCCGAAGTTAGTCTTGCCTTTGTTACCGCAAATCGGCATTGCCTCTTTAGTGAGCTGGATGGGTCATTTTTTGAACCTAGGGCTTTATAGCGGTTTATATCGTGGAGGAAAGCTAGCTCAATTAATGATTGACAAGACCAAAAAATTATCCCCC
This sequence comes from Cyanobacteriota bacterium, assembly GCA_046050865.1. Classification (GTDB taxonomy): domain Bacteria; phylum Cyanobacteriota; class Cyanobacteriia; order Cyanobacteriales; family Xenococcaceae; genus Waterburya. The sequence continues at coordinate 3,351 of JBJOPG010000051.1, read as the reverse complement.
TCTCAACAATATTACTATCAGTGTTGGCTAGATGCCTGGAAATATGGTTCAGGAGGTGATTATGAGGATTAAATTACTCATCTTGATTGGTTTTAGAGCGATCGCCATTTTGTATCTTTTAAGGGAGAAGTATCCCGTTCATTTTTGCTGAAATTGGCAAAATTTAATTGGCAACCCCATAGTAAGCCTAGCCAAAGCGGAAACAGAGGATAGTGATAAAACCCTGATTGAAATAAACTTACTAGTAAAATACTTAATGAGGATAATGAAATTCCTAAAAAGATGGTAGATTTCTGCGAATCAAAACTATAGTTAATCAACAATTTAATTGTAGGTAAAATTGTCAAATAAATAATAATCAGTAGACAAAATAAAGTGACAACTAATCCGTGGTCGGCGAACAATTGTAAAATAAAATTATGGGCATGGTTGACCCCACCAGAACCAGCTTTGAATTTTTCTTCACATAAACTTGAAACCTTATTTGTTCCCCATCCCCACCAAGGTTTTTGCAATCCTAATTCTAAATGACACTTATACAGTCTCATTCTATATATATTGGTAGAATTACCCAGATCGATAAATCGATTGAGAAAAACAAGTTTAAGTATTAGTAATTTACTGATTAAACTAAAAAAAATCAAACTGGTAATGGAAAAAATGAAAAGCTTTTGTTTGTTGTAGCGACTTCTAGGAAATTTTAAGATAAATTTTAAGAATACTAAGAGTATTACAAACAAACTAGTATAGAAACTACTTCGAGAGCCTGATGAAAGCAACATAATCAAGTTGACAATCAAGGCTGCTATGGGAATAAAAGCTGAAATTTTACCGATTTTTTTGCTTATTTGTAATTCACAATCATTTTTTTGGAGCTGATTAATTAAAATACTGATAGACAAAGGAAGGCACATGGAACAATATAATCCTAACCAATTAGGATTTTCAAATCCCCAATGATTTCTGAGAGTAAAATCAAATAAAGATAGATACTTGAAAAATACAACTAATAAACTAGAATTAATTGCCCAACAGATTTGATAAATTGAATCTACTTTGAGAGGACAAAGTTTAATTATGCCAACGGTGACGATCAGTAACAAATAATCATAAATAGAAACAGGATATAAATGAGAGCGAGATTCAATATAAAGATTGATCATCGCGATCGCAATCATGATTCCCAGACAAGACTTGAGCAAAACACTAAAATATTTTGCCTGAATAGATAGAATCCTACTAATTAAAAAATAAGTAAAACCAGCTAAAGCTAATTCTAAAGAAAGCGGAAATACTAAACAAGAAATAATTAAAAGCTTCACGAACTAATTATTATTAGGATTAAAATCTTCAACCAAAAATTTCAAGCGCACAATTTCCTCTCCATCTTCATCTAGAGGCACTTCGATAATCTCGCCAGTCAAGGATTCAAGACAAGTTAACAGCGATCGCAAATGAGGATTAGATGCTCCTGTTTCTACATATAGGCGATCGGCAACGTTACTGATGCGTTTCCAAGTCGTATAAAGTTTGCCGACGGTTTGCTCCAGGGTGGTGGCTTGCTTAACTAAATCCGCCGCCGTGTTGATACAGTCAAGTCTAAGGGCTTCTTCGAGAGCTAATTCCATGTCTACCGCCTTATTCCGTAGAGTTTGCACCTGAGCAGCAGCATCGAGATATTTAGCGAGGTTTTTCGCTTCGGTAGTCATCATTTTGACCGTATCAATATCAGGACTTTCGGCAATTTCTCGTTTAATTTCAATTAAATGAGATTCTGGTAACTTCTCCATTTCTCGCACTAAAGGTGCCAGATGACGGGTGGGTAAGATGCCCGCTGTTGCCTTTTCCTTAACCTCATCAGGGAGCAATTCCGAACTCATGGCAGTCCATTCATCGGAAAGCTGTTTTACTTCTCGGCGGGTAATGCGATCGCCTTTTTGCGCCGCTTCACTGACCAGTTGTTGAATTTCGGGGGCAGATTTAGCGGTTTCCACAAATGCCCGCTTACTGAAATTATTAATATTTTCTGCATCCAACACCCCATCTGCTAATAAGGTATCAGCGCTATTAGCTAGTTGAATTAAAGCATAAGCCTGAGATTTAGTAATCTCGCGATCTTTTAACCAGTTGAGAAACCCTGCTCCTCTGCCTTCGCCCCCTTTCTTTTCGCGATCTCTCACTGAACGTAAAACTCTGCCCCGCCAGATATCCGTTTGGAGATCAAAGCGATCGCATATTTGCCAGATCGTATCTAACTGATTTCGGAAATCGATTTCCAGAATTTCCTCATCTTCAGGATCGGGCAGCTCAAAATTAAAATCGGCGGGAGCTTCTAAAGCAGCGACAATCTCTTCCTTCGAGACTACTTTGTCATTAGTTAGGGTGGCTTCACTCATGGGGGGCTTAATTTACTAGTAAAAGTTTCTATAAAGGCTGTTGGCTTCATTCTCCCACTGGTGGGGATTAGCTTGTAACTTAATCTTTAATGTCTCGTCTAATAATCCCATAGGTTCGACAATATATGGAGAATTGATCTTCATTTTAAATTAGGCTTATGATTAATTCATGATGATCTTCAAAGCAGCTTTGAGATCCAAAAAGTAGATATTGCTGTTTTAATTAAGTTGTTTAAAACATAAAGCTATGTTGATTAACGCTCAATTGCCGTTTGACCTGAATCGTCTTAGTCAAGCAGATCAAACCTTGAGTTTAGCAGGCATGAGTTGGACTGATTATGAAAAATTTGGAGCTTCAGAATATCTAGGTTATCGAGTTTCATATTTTAATGGGGTAATCACTTTAGTGTCTCCCAGTCAAAATCATGAAGTCATAGCTGAGGTAATCAACTACTTAATAGTTGCCTATTGTAAGAAAATCAACTTACCTTACTATCCAATGCGTTCCACTAGATTAACTAACAAGCCCTTGGCGGGAAAAGAGCCTGATGTTAGTTTTTCTTTTGGCTCTAAAAAAAGTATTCCAGATTTAGCGATTGAAGTAATATTTTCTAGCGGAAATATTGATGATCTGAAGAAATATCATTCTCTAGGAGTTGCCGAAGTTTGGTTTTGGCGAATGGAAACGCTCCCGTTTAGGGAGCTTGTTCCACATTCGCGTTGGCAAGATAGTAAGATTACTTTTTATCAGTTAGAAAAAGATGGATATGTTAAGATTGCCCAGAGTGTATTTTTGCCGAATCTGGCAGCCAAAGATTTGGTGGGTTATGTTAATCGAGGATTTAATGAAAGTCCGTTGACAATTGAAGCAGATTTTCTGAACTCTATTACTTAAAACAAATATGCAGGAATCAGCCGAATGTCTTAAGGTCAATTTTGTCAAAGACAGAGAAGC
>JBJOPG010000050.1:0-19922 GCA_046050865.1 Cyanobacteriota bacterium | reverse complement strand
CAAAGCTATTACCCTATTACCGTTACCCCATCCTTCTCCCCTCAATCAGAAATACTATACTGCTTTCCCCAAAATGTTGCAGAGTAGGTTGTCACAAGTAGAGTTTTAAAAAAAGTCCTGCTAGGCACTTCCACAGAACGCCTAATGTTTGTTGAGCTTCTTGATTAAGAACTTGATAGATGTCAGTAGCACGTTGCATATTGAGCCAGAAATCAGGAGAAGTATTAAAGTATTTAGCTAAACGTAAAGCCGTGCTGGTAGTGATACCTCGTTTACCATTGATTAATTCATTAACACGTTGATAGCTAACACCAATAGCATCAGCAAGCTGTCGTTGCGTAAGTCCCATTGGTTCGAGGAATTCTTCTCGTAACATTTCACCGGGACTAGTAGGGGGTCGGTTTGTAGGAATATTAACCAAGGTATTAGTCTCCAATAGATTTAGTGATAATCAATGATTTCAACATCATAAGCACCATCAATTTTCCAAACAAAACAAATTCGATATTGGTCGTTGATGCGGATACTATGTTGACCTTTACGTTTACCTTTTAAAGCCTCTAAATAATTTTTTGGAGGAGAGCGAAGGTCATTTAAGGAGGATGCAAAATCTAGCTGGTCGAGTTTTCGACGGGCAATTTTCCAAAGATTTTGAGGACAAATTTTACGAGCAGATTTAGTATCATCACCATTAAAAATATCTTTAACACCTGAGTTCTGATAACTTATAGTCATGCTAACACAGTAATCGTGATATCGAGATAATGTTATCACGTCTCAGTTTAACCCTCAACAAAAGATCGTTGCCGACCTGACCAGAAGCTAATTCACATTCTACATACAGAATTACTCAACAACGATGCACCATTCGTGGAGTTCATATTTAACACAGTTGTTGATAATCAGAGGATCTTGAGCAACTATTTTTTGGGCTTCTAAGAGAGAACTAGCCTCAAAGATCAGCATTCCGCCCCCTAATTCTGCCCAATAACCTGTTTTCGCATGGTGTCCCTGGTCAATTAATTTTTGCACATATGCTTTATGAGCCGATACATACTGGTCAAAAATTGATTTGTTAACAATTCCTGTCTCTATTTTGACAAAAGTTGGCATAATTAACGCTACGGAGGAAATTAAGTTAGGGAAATAGTACTTGCTACTTTAAACGCCTTTTTTCTAGCCAATTCTGTCGTTTCTGCTTTCGCTAAGGCAACTCCCATGCGACGGTAGGGACGGGAATCTGGTTTGCCAAATAGTCGAATATCCGTATCTATTTCTGTTAGAGCCTCTGCCACATTACTGAAATTAATCTCTGAGGAATGTTTTTGAGCTAAAATTACCGCGCTGGCGGCAGGAGCAAAAACTTCAATTTGGGGAATAGGTAACCCTAAAATAGCTCGCAAATGTAGTTCAAATTCATTGAGATTTTGCGAGATTAAAGTCACCATGCCTGTATCGTGAGGACGAGGAGAGAGTTCGGAGAAGATTACTTCATCTTGAGTAATAAAAAACTCCACTCCAAAAATCCCTGCTCCACCAAGAGCATCGGTAACTTTAGTAGCGATCGCTTCTGCCTCTTTGAGCTGCGCCACCGAGATCCCCGCAGGTTGCCAAGATTCTTGATAGTCGCCTCGCTCTTGACGATGACCAATGGGAGGACAAAAAATTGTGGGGGCAGCCCACTGCTTCACCGTCATCAGGGTAATTTCGATCTCAAAATTAATAAACTCTTCAACGATAATTTTCTGGGTATCTCCTCTGGCTCCTGCGATCGCCGCTGACCAAGCTGGATCGACTTCTGAAGGGTCATGTACAATCGATTGACCTTTACCCGAAGAAGACATTACTGGTTTAACCACATTCGGAAACCCAATTGCGGCTGACTCTTGAATCAATTCTTCTAGACTACTGGCGTAGCTATATTTAGCCGTGCGAATCCCCAGTTGATGAGCGGCAAGTTCTCGAATGCGATCGCGATTCATGGTGTAGTTGGTGGCGGCGGCAGTGGGAATTACGGTAATGCCTCTTTGTTCAAATTCTGCTAGCTTTTCCGTCCGAATCGCTTCAATCTCTGGCACGATGAAATTAGGTTGATGTTTCTGCACTACCCTTTCTAAATCATCACCATTGAGCATCGAAATAACTTCTGAGGTATCCGCTACCTGCATTGCGGGAGCATTGGCATAACTATCAACTGCGATAACGTAATTTCCCAGACGTTGCGCAGCAATCACAAACTCTTTGCCTAGTTCTCCTGCCCCCAGGAGCATGATTTTTTGGGGTAATTGTAGATTTTTTCTGACCATGAGGCGATCGCTATCAATTTGAAACACCAATCAAGATTGTAAAACGATCTTGACTCCTTCTCATCATCTGAAATCTAATGCCTAAAATTTAACAAATTGTCTGCCTCAAATTGAAAAAAAAGTACCTTAATTGTGTTTAATGTTATATGATGATTAATCGGATACGCTCTCGTGGCTTAGGGGTAAAGCACCTCCTTGGTAAGGAGGAGATCATGGGTTCAAATCCCATCGAGAGCTTTTTTTGAAAGAAGTTTGTTCAATTCGTCTACTTGGCACAATCAGGTAGAGGCTGGACTTCTCTCTCTCTACAGGTTTCTCCTCGACAATCACTCAGATGGAGCAGACGTTGGGCATATTCTTTGATGATTGGTGGCGAAATTACTTTAGCTAAATTTTCTAGCTGATAAGGATCTTGTCTAAGGTTATATAGTTCTTCCTCGCCATTTTTATATTTAACATAGGTACAGTCCTTTGTACGCAGACCCTTGTAATTGGGAATTAGAGGCTTTGCTTGGGGATTTAAGCGATGTTGCAGCAAGAGAACCTGTCGCCAGGATTGAGGAATAGACAAGGGACGACGAAATAGACTGACTAAAGAACGACCGTCAATAAAATTGGGGGGCATGACCCCCGCCAGTTCAGCAAAAGTAGGGGCAAGATCGACATTACTGACTATTTGGTCTACGGTTTTGCCCTTTGGCACATTTGGGCCTCTAACATAGAGAGGGAGATGAATATCTTCTTCGTAGGCAGTTTCTTTTTGGGGTGGTAATCGATGTTGACCAAGATGAAACCCATTGTCTGAAGTAAAAATAATATAGGTATTATCTAACTGTCCATTAGCTTTCAGGGTGTTGATTAAGGTGACTAACCCCTCATCTACTGCCTGGAGCGATCGCAATCTTTTTTGATAGAGCTTGTCAATTCTCGTGATTTCCTTTTGACTTAACAAAGGCAGTTCTCGGATGTAGGTCGGTTTATCCTCAACATCTGGTTCGTTAAAAGAAGGCGTACGCGGCGCAATAGCATCGGGGAATAGCTCGCTATGGCGGGGGGCAGGAATTGCTGGTTGATGAGGAGCGAAATAAGAGATATAGAGAAAGAAGGGTTTTTTGTCCTGGGCTGCTTGATTGATAAACTGCTGCGCTTTCTTTGTATAGACATCGGCATTATAGTCTTCTGGGCGATCGCCGTATTCGACAAAATTGCCATTTTCATTGAGAGTATATTTATACCCCATATAACCACTATCATTGATGGGACTAGCCCATTGATCCCACCCAGGGGGTACATAGTTTTTCGGGGCTTGTCGCGGGTAGCCGTTAAAATATTTACCAATGTAACCATTGCGATAGCCTTTTTCCTTCAGCCAGGTGGCGATCGTCGATTTTTCTAAACCATGGCGATAGAAATAAATAAAACTGCCATCTTCTTTTTGGTTGGTATAAACTCCTGTATTGTGAGCATATTGACCCCGCAGCATCGTGGCGCGAGAAGGACAGCACAAAGAAATATTGACAAAATAATTGCTAAAGCTAGTGCCGCCATTCACAAAATATGATTTGACTTGAGGCATATATTCAACCTCCGCCAGATCGAGATCGTCCGTCAACACAAATAAAATGTTGGGGGGATTCTTGGTCAAGGGAACCTTGCTTACCAAGGGTAAATCAGCAGTAGCGATAAATAATAAAAGCAAACTCAGGCTAAAACAAAGCAGATATCTAAATTTCAATAACTTGATCAAGGCCGTTGTACTCACTCCACAATCGCCGAATATTTTCTTCTAGAACTACCCTGGTTAGGGTTTTGCTCATTAGAAAATAATCGTTGATCATAGCCGATCAAGAGGTTGAATTTAGCTAAACCTAGAAAGTTGGGGCGGTCAAAACCAAAATCCTTTGTAATAACTGAGGAAAGATGCGTTGGCACCACACAGCTAAATAACTTTGCCAACCAACTAAAATTTCTCCTGAAGCTTTGTTTTTATCTAGTCCTGCCACCATGGCTTGAGCAACTTTCTCTGGAGTCATGGGCATTACCCAACGAAATATTTTTAACCCCTTCGCCATATCCGTATCGGTAAGGGTCGGTAACAAGGCAATGACTTTAATATTATGACTGGCTAATTCGCTTCGTAAGGCTTGAGTAAAACCAATAATGGCAAACTTAGTTGCAGAATAGGTAGACATGGTGGGGGCGGCTACTTTACCCATCAGACTAGAGACATTAACAATTGTCCCTTCTTGTTGATTAGCCATGCGTTTGGCTAAGAGCCGCGTAATGGTCATCATGCCCAATAAATTAATTGATATTTCCTCTTCAACTTCGGGCAACTTCGTTTCCAAAAAAGGTGCTTGATGAGCTACACCCGCACAGTTGACTAGTAGATGAATTGGTCGATGGGTACGCCAAGCTTGGGCGATCGCAATATTGATCGAAGATGAATGTTTTAAATCGACAGATAAAGTAGTAACTTTTACCCCCATGTCACTGATTTCTGTAGCTACATCTTCTAGTTTTTGGCGATCCCTGGCTACTAATAGTAAATGTTGTACACCTTGTCGTGCTAATTCCAAAGCGATCGCCCTTCCGATCCCCCGAGAAGCTCCTGTTACTAAAGCAGTTTTTCCTTTAATATTCATATATTGAATTCCCACTATTTTGTTTGACAATGATAATTAGCTGATGATGATTTTTAATGCTGATAACATAGTTAATTGGATGACTGAACAAGCAAGTTGCTATTTGCCCTTCTGATCATCTGCTAATTTCAACTACTATTTTAAAATAGTAAGAAAATAGAAAAAGTATGCAGTTATTCACTTAAAAAATTATTTTTTACCTGAAAAAGCATTTTCAAAACAGTTGCATAGGTAAAAAATAAATTCTTGTTTTCTTTCAGTCAATAGTTTGATTTTCAATATATGGTTGATATTGAGATTCTGTATAATTCATTCCATCTAGACAATATATTCATATTGTTGCTCAAGCAAATTGAGTTTTTTTGATCAGCAAAAAAATGTTTAGTTTTATTACCTTACACACCCTAACAAAAAAAAATCTAAACTGAAGGGAATTTTTGTATAAAAGATTGCATTTGATTAACTTTAGTTGCCAAAATTTTTGAAAAATGCTTTAGCATCTGATCTTGAGCTTTAGTACAGATAATTTTATACTTAATATAAGTTTTCTTAATGCAATGATCATTAAGCTGATCAATCAAAATTGTTAGCAATTAATAGATAATAAGTAGCTAATAGCCCCATAGTTGGGCAAAACTGAAAGATAAACATGACTACCAATTCTTCTTCTTCATCGATCTCGTCACCGACAACCTTTGAATATGCGCCCCCAACAGTTCGCAGGGCAAAGATAGCTTTATCCTGCTCCCCATTTCGTCTCAAGCTGTTTCAAGATATGCGTCATCAAAGCGTACCGATTCAGCAGATCGCCGAAGAGACAGGAATTAAATTGGGCTATGCTAAATCAGCTTTTAGCGAGTCAAGAACTGAAGATAAATTAGTGTGGCTGATTAACGTTGGTTTATTGCGTCGCGAGGTGGATGGACAAGGTTTAACCGATAGCTTTCGTCTAACCCCTTTGGGGAGAAAGATTGTAGCAGAATGGGAGCAGTCCGTAACTGAAATTCCCCCCAGTACCTTAGGTAATCGACTTTCCCATTGGTTCAGTCGTTGGTTAAAATTGTCTCTTTAAAGTAATTAACTACTGTTATAACAGTGTATATATTCCAGCACAGGAGCAATCGATGAAAGCGATTATGGTAGTCGGGGCAACATCTCATGCAGGGAAATCCTTTCTGACTGCTGCATTATGCCGTATTTTGGCTCGGCGTGGTTGGCGTGTGACTCCCTTCAAGGGACAAAACATGGCACTCAATGCTTATGTCACCTCCACAGGGGGAGAAATAGGACATGCTCAAGCTGTTCAGGCATGGGCAGCAGGAGTTGCTCCCAGGGTAGAAATGAACCCGATTCTCCTCAAGCCCCAAGGGAATATGACCTCCCAGATTATTATCAAAGGTAAAGCAGTGGGGACTGTCAAAGCCTCGGAGTATTACGAGAAATATTTTGATGTTGGCTGGGAAGTGGTTCAAGAATCCTTGTATCGTCTTTCCTTAGAATTTGACTTGGTGGTCTGCGAGGGGGCAGGAAGCCCAGCCGAAATCAATCTTAAGCATCGCGATTTAACCAATATGCGGGTGGCAAAACACCTCAATGCCCCCACAATTTTGATCGTAGACATTGAACGAGGTGGTGCTTTTGCCCATGTGGTGGGAACTCTAGAACTATTAGACCCACAAGAGCGATCGCTTATCAAAGGAGTGGTGATCAATAAGTTTCGCGGACAAAAGGAACTATTAGACTCAGGGATCAAGTGGTTAGAGGAAAAAACCCAAGTCCCCGTTTTAGGCGTTATTCCCTGGAGCGATCAGCCCTTCCCTGCCGAAGATTCTCTCGATTTGTTGGAGCGAAACCGTCGCCAGAGTAGTCAAGATATTAATATTAGTGTCATTAGGCTTCCCAGAATCGCCAACTTCACCGACTTTGACCCCTTGGAAGCGGAATCTAGTGTGGCGGTTAACTATGTTGATATTCAAGACTCATTAGGACATCCTGATGCGGTGATTATCCCGGGCACGAAAACCACGATTCCTGACCTGCTAGCGATGGAAAGAAGTGGCATGGCAGAACAAATCAGAAACTATGCCGCCGCCGGAGGAACTGTGTTGGGGATCTGTGGTGGTTACCAGATCTTAGGGCAGCGGATTATTGATCCCGAAGGTCTTGAAGGAGAGGCAGGAGAATATAATGCTCTTAACCTTTTACCCATTACCACGATTCTTTCTCCCAATAAGGTGGCGCGCCAAAGACAGGTAACTTCCCAATTTCCTCAACCTGGATTGCCTGTAGATGGCTACGAAATACATCAGGGGCGCAGTCGCATCAGTCGTAGTTTGAAAGATGATCCCAATGAACATCAACCAATTTTTGATGACGCAGGATTAGGATTAGTAGATAAGAGCCAGTCAATCTGGGGTTGTTATCTCCATGGTCTGTTTGATAATGGTGCTTGGCGACGTTCCTGGATCAATCAACTGCGGAAACAACGAGGGATGTCATCTTTAGCCACAGGTATTTCCAATTATCGCGATCAAAGAGAAGCGACTCTCAATAATTTGGCAGAATTGGTGGAAAAAAATCTAGACTTGAAGGGATTTTTGTCTAATTATCTTTAAACTAAATAATTAATTTATGAGCATCAAGGTCTGTTTTTTACCAGATGATATTACTGTCTTAGCAGAGCCAGGAGAACCGGTCCTAGAAGTGGCAAATCGAGCAGGGGTAGCTATTGCCACAGGTTGCCTGATGGGTTCTTGTCATGCTTGCGAAGTAGAATTAGGCGATGGTGAAGCCATTTGTGCTTGTATTAGCTCCATTCCAGGGGATCGACCTGAACTGACTATCAATATCTATGAAGATCCCACTTGGTGATGACTGTTGACTTATTCTACTTATTCTCTTGAGTAGGATTGGAAGCCGTTTCAATAAACTCTTGGAGCGTAAACAGGTATTGTTGAAGGTTTAATTCAGGTAGATTATTATGACCTGCTTCAGGGAAAATTGCGAGATATTTCGGTTCAGGAGCAGCTGCATATAGTTCTTTGGCCATCAACGGGGGAATAGTGCGATCGCCAGCTCCATGCAGAATCAAAATCGGTGTTTGGAGGGACTTGATCTTGGTAATCGAGTCAAAACGTTGGGTGACTAACCAACTTAGGGGGAAAAATTTTAGCCCTGGCAGTAGACTAGCCAAATCTTTAACAGAAGTAAAAGTTCCTTCGGTGATTAAGCCCCCTACATCTGGATGTTTGCTAGCTAGTTCAATGGCGATCGCCCCACCCAAAGAATGACCATACACAAAAATCTGCTGTGGTTTAATTTTTTGTTCTTGAGTCAGAAATTGCCAAGCAGCTTCCGCATCTTGATATACTCTGGTTTCATTCGGGAACACTGGGCTACTTTTGCCATAACCTCGATAGTCGATCAACAGCACAGATACTTCCAATTCGTGTAAAATCGCGGCAATTTCCGTTAAATCACCATTATTACTACCATTGCCGTGAAAATAGAGCAAGACGGGGGCAGATGCCTGTGCAGCAGGAATCCACCAACCATGAACTCGATCTTGATCAATCCTGAGCCAAATATCTTGGTAATCCAAACCATATACTTGGGGTGTTGATTTAATATAACTGTCGGGGAAAAAAATTAATTTCGTTTGTCCCCAAAGCAACAATAGACAGCTAGAAAAATACAGCGTTGCGGCAACTCCCAAGAGCGTTACATTTAGCTTGGACAACATTTAATAATTTATTTGAAAATAATATTGTGTTTACTTGCACTACCTTGAGAGCTCACTTTAGCTGAAAATTTTTCACCTTATCAAGTAATCTAAAATAGAAGAGAGTCCTCGATCAATTCATTTTTTTTAGTTATGGATGTTAAGAACGGTTTTGTCGCCACGGTGGGCAATACCCCCCTAATTCGCCTCAATAGTTTTAGCGATGAGACAGGTTGTGAAATCCTAGGCAAAGCAGAATTTCTGAATCCTGGAGGTTCGGTTAAAGATCGAGCTGCTCTATACATAATTGAAGATGCGGAACGCAGAGGATTGCTCAAGGCAGGTGGTACCGTCGTCGAGGGCACAGCAGGGAATACAGGAATTGGCTTAGCACATATTTGTAATGCCAAAGGTTACAAATGTCTGATTATTATCCCCGAAACCCAGTCCCAAGAAAAAATTGATACCCTGAAAACTCTGGGAGCAGAGGTTCGATTGGTGCCCGCAGTACCCTATAGTAATCCCAATAATTACGTCAAAGTATCGGGTAGAATGGCAGCAGAATTAGATAATGCCATTTGGGCAAATCAGTTTGAGAATCTTGCCAACCGTCAGGCACATTACGAAACTACGGGAGCAGAAATTTGGTCGCAAACTGAGGGGACAGTTGATGGTTGGGTGGCAGCCACAGGTACCGGGGGGACTTATGCAGGAGTAGCAATGTATCTCAAAGACCAAAACCCTGATATTCGTTGTGTAGTCGCTGATCCCCTAGGTAGTGGCTTATACAGCTACGTGAAGAGAGGGGAAATTAAGCCAGAGGGCAGTTCGATTACAGAGGGGATTGGCAATAGTCGCATTACAGGAAATATGCTGGGGGCACCGATAGATGATGCCATTCAAATTAACGACCAAGAGTGTATTCGAGTCATCTATCAGCTACTAAAAAAAGAAGGTCTGTTCATGGGGGGGTCCGTGGGCATTAATGTGGGGGCAGCGATCGCCCTTGCCCAACAAATGGGGCCTGGGCACACCATTGTTACAGTACTTTGTGATGGGGGAGCTAGATATCAATCGCGACTCTACAACCCAGAATGGTTAGCTAGTAAAGGTCTGACTGCTAGTTGAAACAGAAGCTAGCTTGACATAGCTTTATATTTATCGAGGGGGATCACACAATTAATCTACTATGAATATTAGTGTCTACCAAGTTTGACCTTGCTCACAAAATAGATTGGCGGAAAAAGTAGGAAATCATCGGGAAATTAAGAAAAAGTAGCTAATCTTGCTTTAAGGCTCGAAGAAAGTAGGATAATTAATCTAAGAAAAAACATAAATAATCTTTTATTAGAGAATACGGCAGTATGCATTTAAGCGAAATTACTCATCCTAATCAGTTGCACGGTTTAACCCTCCGCCAACTGGAGGATGTCGCCCGTCAGATCAGAGAAAAGCATTTACAAACAGTAGCCACTAGCGGGGGGCATTTAGGGCCTGGGTTGGGAGTCGTAGAATTAACTATTGCTCTTTATCAAACTCTGGATTTAGACCGCGATAAAGTTGTTTGGGATGTGGGGCACCAAGCATATCCCCACAAACTACTAACGGGTCGGTATAAAAACTTCGATACTCTGCGTCAGAAAGATGGAGTAGCTGGTTATCTGAAGCTGGGGGAGAGTAAATTCGATCATTTTGGTGCAGGTCACGCCTCCACAAGTATCTCTGCTGCCTTGGGTATGGCAATGGCGCGGGATGCTCGGGGGGAAGACTTTAAATGTGTAGCGATTATTGGTGATGGTGCCCTCACTGGGGGGATGGCTCTAGAGGCAATTAATCATGCTGGTCATATGCCTAACACCAACTTAATGGTGGTGTTAAATGACAATGAGATGTCGATTTCCCCAAATGTCGGGGCAATTTCTCGCTATCTCAATAAAGTTAGGTTGTCTGACCCGGTGCAGTTTCTATCCGATAATCTGGAAGAGCAGTTTAAACAGCTACCTTTCTTTGGGGAATCTTTAACCCCAGAAATGGAAAGAGTTAAGGAAGGCATGAAGCGTCTGGCTGTACCCAAGGTAGGGGCAGTGATTGAAGAGTTAGGCTTTAAATATTTTGGCCCGATTGATGGTCATAATCTCGAAGAGTTAATTACCACCTTCAAACAAGCCCACAAAGTTCCTGGGCCAGTATTGGTACATGTAGCCACTGTTAAGGGGAAAGGCTATGAAAGAGCCGAAAAAGATCAGGTAAGTTATCATGCCCAAAGTCCCTTTAATTTAGCCACAGGTAAAGGTATTCCCGCCACTAAACCTAAGCCACCCCAGTATTGCAAGGTGTTTGCTGATACTTTAACTAGCCTAGCGCAGAATGATTCTAAAATCGTCGGCATTACCGCCGCCATGGCGACTGGGACGGGTTTAGATAAACTCCAGCAGGCTTTACCCAAACAGTATATTGACGTGGGGATTGCTGAACAACACGCTGTGACCCTAGCCGCAGGGATGGCTAGTGAAGGGATGAAACCTGTGGCAGCAATTTATTCCACTTTCCTTCAGCGAGCTTACGATCAGATTATTCATGATATTTGCATTCAAAAGCTCCCGGTATTTTTCTGCTTAGACCGTGCCGGCATTGTTGGTGCTGATGGGCCTACTCACCAGGGCATGTACGATATCGCTTATTTGCGCTGCATCCCTAACATTGTGATTATGGCTCCCAAGGACGAAGCCGAATTACAACGCATGGTAGTTACGGGAGTTAATTATCAAGACGGGGCGATCGCCATGCGCTATCCTCGGGGTAGTGGTATTGGTGTCCCATTGATGGACGAGGGTTGGGAAGCTCTAGAAATAGGCAAAGGAGAGATCCTACGCAGTGGCGATGATTTACTCTTGCTCGGCTATGGTACTCAAGTTTATCCAGCCCTACAGGTCGCCGAAATCTTAAGTGAACACGGTATTGAAGCGACAGTCATCAACGCCCGTTTTGTGAAGCCTCTGGATACGGATTTGATTGTGCCTCTAGCTAAACAGATCGGTAAGGTAGTTACCTTTGAAGAAGGTTGTCTGATGGGAGGGTTTGGTTCAGCGGTCTTAGAAGCTCTCCAGGAGCACGATGTACTAGCGCCAGTCAAGCGTTTTGGCGTACCAGACATTCTAGTAGACCATGCCACTCCTGATGAATCTAAAGCGAGTTTAGGTTTAAGTAGTCCCCAGATGGCAGAGAATATTCTGAAAACTTTCTTTGATAGCAAGGATAAGGAACCTTCTCGGGTTACCTAACTCAGATTTGTCTCTGGTAGATTCCTGCACAATGTCCCTGCAAAATATTATGCCAGTTAACAAAGTGTCATGAAAAGTGAGCAGGGGGTTAGTATTCCTCGTAAACTATTAATTGTGTGTGAGGAGTAAGTTTAATAGAAGAAGGTTTTGGGGTCGAAACACGGCAAGACTCCCGAAACCTTTTTCTTTTATCTATAATATTTGCTTCAGTTAGTTGGCGATCGCCATTGACAATGTTAGTTTGGTAGCTAAACATACGATAATTATGTTTTGCTTTGATGTGATCTCTCTAAACCTACTGAATAGGAAAGAGGTAAGTAAAAGATCTGCAAATTTATCAGATCATTAACCAACGAGCAATTAAACCTCTTATGTGAACAGTTATTTTGCCAAAAAAGACAATGCCACAACAAGTTAGCAAATTTATCTGTTCAAAATTAACGTAAAATACTCTAAGGGTTTTTAATGTCGAGATGAACTTTTCGGATTGAGTTTGAAGACTATTAAAAATTCTTAACGAGAAGTTAAAATGAAGATAACTCCTGAGTAGTAGGATCGAGAACCAAGGCAACAAAAGAATAGATCGACTTTCTAAAATTAAAATTTCAGAGCAAGCAAAGTTTTTATGATTTACGATCAAGCAACTGCTAACAAGACTGAGACGGTCTTACAGGCGGAAAATGTAAATGTTTATTATGGTAATTTTTTAGCCGTAAAAGGCATTTACTTGAATGTTCCCAAAAACAAGGTAACAGCCTTTATTGGTCCATCAGGTTGCGGCAAAAGTACTCTTCTGCGTTGCTACAATCGTCTCAATGATTTGATTCCGATCTTTCGTCTGGAAGGGCTAATTACCTATCACGAACAGAATCTCTACGGTAAAGACATCGACCCTGTTCAAGTACGACGCAAAGTCGGAATGGTTTTTCAAAGACCCAATCCCTTCCCCAAGTCTATTTATGAAAACATTGCCTTTGGTGCTCGCATCAATGGTTATAAAGGCAATATGGATGAGTTGGTAGAGCGATCGCTTCGTAGTGCCGCATTATGGGATGAAGTCAAAGACAAGCTGAAGCAAAGCGGTTTGGCTCTTAGTGGTGGTCAGCAGCAAAGACTCTGTATTGCCAGAACTATCGCCCTGCAACCTGATGTGGTATTAATGGATGAACCCTGCTCGGCTCTTGATCCAATCTCGACACTAAAAGTAGAAGAATTGATTCATCAGCTTAAAGAAAAATATACCATTGTGATCGTCACCCACAATATGCAGCAGGCATCCAGGGTAGCAGACTACACTGGTTTTTTTAACGTCTCAGAAGTCGCAGGGGGAAATCGCCAGGGCTATTTAGCTGAATTTGCCCCCACCGAACAGATTTTCCAAAATCCCCAAGAGGAAGCTACCCAACAGTATGTCAGTGGTCGTTTTGGTTAATTCCAGCTATAGCCAAATAAACTCAAATTGAGCATAAATAACTAGAAAGTAAAATTACTGCCGAAGTAGTTCTTTGATCTCAAATTGCCCCTAAGATTAAACTTTGCTAAATCTCAGGGGCGGTTTCTTGATAATATGAGGGCAATCTGGCATCGTTACTTCTAAAATTTATGTTTTCAAAAAAATACTTATCTCGTCTACTAGCTCTAGTTTTAGTAGTTTCTCTTAGTTTAATGGGTTGTGGTTCTAATCCTTCAGGACTATCAGGCAACTATCGCGAAGATACGATCGCCATCTTAGGCAACTTAAGAACAGCGATTGACTTAGATGATAGTGCTACTAACAAAAAAGAAGCTGTGGGTCTGGCTCGTAAACAAATCAGTGATTACGCTTCACGCTATCGTCGCAATAGTCAAACTGCGGGGCTACGGTCTTTTACAACCATGCAAACTGCCTTAAATGCGATCGCTGGATACTATAGTTCTTATGGTAATCGTCCTTTACCCGAGAAACTCAAAAAGCGTTTGGATCAAGAGTTTCAGCAAGTAGAAATCTCCCTTAAAAGAGGGGTTTAGCTTTGTTTAATTTGTTTAATACCGATTAGTTTTAACTATAAAAAATTGAACATTATCCTTTTCGGTCTAGATGGCGGGAGGGGATTTTTTTTGACAATCTTTTCTTTGGTTACCATGATTTAGCCTGAAGCATAAATCTTTTATTCCCAAAAGATAAATCAAAGGTTATAACAGGATTATTCATATTTTCCTATGCTAACTATTAGCATTACTCCTGTTGTGATGGAAGTAAACAAAGAAAGTAATCGAGCTAAAAAAGCAGCACTTTTAGCCAAGCAAGATCGAGAAAATATTAATAAGCAGGGCATCAACATTTTAGAGTGTTACCGCAGTGGCTGGAGTGAAGTTGAAATAGCGGCTCGCAGTTGTGAGTCAGAAGAAACTGCGATTAGGATTGCGGCAATTAGAAATTTCATCAATCAAGTTAATTCGATTATCGATCTAATTAAGTCTCACGTTACAGGATTATCTGCCAAAGAAATAGCCCAACAACTAAATATTGAAACCAATGTTGTGATTGACGAACTGAAATGGTTTCAACAAAGTAAAATTGTTACCCAAAAAGGGACTGTGTGGATTCACAAAAAATATGAGTAACTCCTTTGTTGCATGACTACTTATCATAGCCAATTACTAACGCCACTGATGTCGTTACCGATGTCGTTTTTGGTGCCATTGCCAAGCATGGGAAATAATGTCATCGAGGTTAGAGTATGCAGGTTGCCAACCCAGAATTTTCTGCGCTTTTGCACCACTGCCCACTAAGGCTGGAGGATCTCCAGGACGGCGATCGCTAAATTCAGCTTTGATTTCTTTACCGGTAATTTTGCGGGCAGTCTCAATGACTTCCTTAACGGAAAAACCACTGGCATTACCCAGATTAAAAACGTCTGTTGCCCCATTGTCCAAAAGATATTTCAACGCCAAGATATGAGCTTGGGCAATATCTAGAACATGGATATAGTCTCGGATACAAGTTCCATCGGGGGTGTCGTAGTCTGTCCCAAAGACCGAAACCGATTCCCTCTGACCTAAAGCAGTCTGCAATACCAAGGGAATCAAATGAGTTTCTGGATTGTGGTCTTCTCCTAGATTGCCTTCCGGGTCGGCTCCCGCAGCGTTAAAATAACGCAGACATACAGAACGGAAATCATAGGCGTGACTAAAGTCTTGGAGAATTCTTTCTACCATCAGCTTGGTCGCACCATAGGGATTGATGGGATTTTGGGATTGATCTTCGGTAATCGGGACAGAATCAGGAACACCATAGGTAGCGCAGGTGGAAGAGAAGACAAACGTCTTTACATTTGCTTCTAACATGGCTTCCAACAGAGTTAGAGTACCCACCACGTTATTATCGTAGTATTTGGCTGGCTCAGTGACCGACTCACCCACATAAGCATAGGCGGCGAAGTGCATCACTGCATCAATTTGATGATTGGCAAAGACTTCTCGCAGGAGGGCGCGATCGCAAGTGCTACCAACAATCAACTTAGCTTTTAAAACTGTCTCCACTAAGTCTTGATGACCGTAAACAAGGCTATCCAGTATGATTACTTCGTATCCTGCTTTTTGTAGGGTTAGTACGGAGTGAGAGCCGATGTATCCTGCTCCTCCTGTGACGAGAATAGCCATGTTAAAAATTCTACTGTAATTATGTAGCTAAAATATAACAGTAAATTAAACTTTTAAACACACTTTGAGCAATAGATAATTTTCAGGAGACCTGCTTGAAACTAGAGAACTAGAATCTAGAAATAGCCTTCCCCTGTCTGATTAGAACCTTGTGAGGGTGTATAGATAAATAATTAAAGATTACAATTAGATATTAAATAGAAATTTTTTATAGTAATCTACTCAAAAAAATGACTTCCAAAATACTAATCGTCACGACAATTGCGGGGACGCTGGAAGATTTTATCTTACCTTTTGTACATCACTATCGCCATTTGGGTTGGCAGGTGGACGGCGTTTCCGTAGACATTACCAGTAATCAAGCTTGTGTTGAGGCTTTGAATGCTGTCTGGGATGTGCCCTGGTCCCGCAATCCTCTAGATCCCAGAAACTTTATTCATGCCGTTCCTCGCATCCAAGAAATTGTGCTTCAGGGCAATTACGACTTAGTTCACGTTCATACCCCCGTAGCCGCTTTTGTGACTCGTTATGCCATCAGTCAGCTAAAAATCAAACAGAAGCCCCAGTTAATTTATACGGCTCACGGCTTTCATTTTCATCAGCAAGGAAATCCCCTCACTAATTTCCTCTTTTTAAATCTGGAACGATTGGCAGGACGCTGGACTGACTATTTGATTACCATTAATCGAGAAGATGAAGCCGCTGGGCGCAAGTATCAACTGTTGCCTGAGGAAAGGATCTGTTATACGCCTGGTATTGGCTTGGAAATTGCTAAATACGATCGCCACCAGGTTAGTCCAGAGCAAATTACAGAAATTCGTCAGGAATTACACCTGATGCCTGAAGATGTATTATTGATCACAGTGGCTGAGTTTACCCCTAATAAACGTCATCGCGACCAGTTATTAGCCCTCAAGGAGCTGAATCGCTCAGAAGTACATCTGGTTTTGGCGGGAGACGGGGAAACTAGACCTGAAATCGAGAAGCTAGCCCAGAAATTGAGTCTACAACCACAAGTACATTTTTTGGGTTTTCGCTATGATATCCCCGCTTTGATTTGTGCTAGTACAGCCCTGTTACTTACCTCCCAGAGGGAAGGCTTGCCCCGCAGCATTATGGAAGCTTTTTGTGCTGGCATTCCCGTCATTGGCACCAACATTCGGGGAATTCAGGATCTCCTGGCGGATAACTGTGGCTTACTGGTAGAAGTAGGAGATATCAAGGCTTTGAGTCAGGCGATCGCCAAAATGATCGACCACCCCCAGTTAGCAAAAGAAATGGGTGCAAATGGTCGTGCTAAGGTTGCCAGTTACGACGTACAGAATATTATTGAACAGTATACTCAAATTTATTGCCAAGCATTAGCAAGATAAGTCTGATTCCAATATCAATTAATCAATCAATTATCAATTAAATTTATGGCTAAATTCATCAAATCTCTTGGCGATCGCCTCGCCGCATCCTTGGCTTTATTACTGCTTTCGCCTTTTATCTTATTGGCAGCGATCGCTATTCGCCTTCAAATGGGTTCACCGATTCTCTTCACCCAGCCTCGTCCAGGCAAAAATGGTCGAGTGTTTCAATTTTGTAAATTTCGTACCATGACCGATGCCAGAAATAGTGATGGGGATTTATTACCTGATGACCAGCGTTTGACACCCATCGGTAAACTACTACGGAAGACCAGCTTTGATGAAGTACCTCAACTATGGCACGTCCTGAAAGGAGAAATGAGCATTGTGGGGCCACGCCCTCTATTAGTGCGCTATTTGGAACTATATAACGCAGAACAAGCCCGTCGTCATGATGTTCTGCCAGGAATTACAGGTTGGGCGCAAGTTAATGGTCGGCGTAATCTAGATGGAGACTTTATCAAAAAGTTTGAACTAGATGTCTGGTATGTGGATCATTGGAGTTTGTGGTTAGATCTTAAAATTATTTGGCTGACAGTCTTAGCGGTGGTAGCTCAAAAAGATATCGACCAAGAAGGTTATGCGGCTGGAGGGGGAGAGTTTTTAGGCAACGATCGCTGATCTTGTTGGATAATTCTAAGGTCACCATACTTTTATTATCAGTTATTTTAAGATGCTTAGTAGACTAATTAAATCTTTGGGAGATAGATTACTAGCCGCGATCGCCTTAATTCTTTTGTCTCCCTTTGTAGCTATTTTGGCGATCGCCATTTATTTCAAGATGGGTAGTCCAGTTATTTTTTCCCAGGCAAGGGCGGGAAAGGATAATCGCATCTTTACTTTCTATAAATTTCGCACCATGACCGATCAACGGGATAGCGATGGCAAATTGCTTCCTGATATGGAGCGTCTAACTCCTTTGGGGGAATTTCTCCGTCAAACCAGTTTAGATGAGTTACCCCAACTCTGGAATGTCCTACGGGGAGATATGAGCTTTATTGGGCCTCGTCCTTTGATTACGGCTTATCTCGATCGCTACACCCCAGAACAAGCCCGTCGTCATGAAGTTACCCCTGGGATTACGGGCTGGGCACAGGTTAATGGTCGCAATTCGATTAGTTGGGAAAAAAAGTTTCAGTTGGATCTTTGGTATATTGACCATTGGAGTCTCTGGCTAGATCTGAAAATCCTCCTCCAGACGGTAGTTAAAATAATCTCTAAAGAAGGGATAGACGAGGATCAAAACACTACTTCTACGGAGTTTAGGGGAACAAAATCGACAGTATCCAAGGAAGTAATTCCCAAGGTTGATTAGGTTATTGGTTTTTAGAGAAGTAACAAACAAAGATCGGAGCTAAATATCAGTTAAAGGGATAATGAATAAGTGGATTAATCAAAAATTTATTGCAGCAACAATTTCAGGAATAGTAGCAACTACCATTGCTACAGTTGGCATAAATTACCAAAGGGCGATCGCTCTTCCTGCTTCCACTATCAATCGAATGGTCAAGAACAGTGCTGTACGTATTGATGGTGCGGAAAATGGCTCTGGCGTAATCTTTGCTCAAGACGATTATGGCTATGTTGTCTTAACCAACCAGCACGTGGTTGAAAATACTGGAGAATATCAGGTAATCACAGTCGACGGCAAATCTCATGCTGTTAGCGATATTCAAATACTAGAAGAAACAGATTTAGCCCTAGTCTATTTCGACACAGAGGAAAGTTATTCAGTCATCTCTCAAGGAAATTCGGACACTTTAGTCGAAGGGCAATTAATTCATATTGCTGGTTATCCAGGGGCGCAAAATGTTGCCAGCAATCGTACCTATCGTTTCATGTCGGAAAGTCTAATTGGGTTTCTCGCTCCATCAGACATTAAAGATGGTTATGAGCTAATTTACAGCGGGGAATCAGTTCCAGGAATGAGTGGCAGCCCGATTGTCAATGAAGAAGCTCAACTGATCGGAATTTATGGTTTAACCGATATTGACTTTACTACAGGTGCTGCTTATCTTTATGGCATACCAATAAATACTGCCTTGAAAACTGCTACTAGATTAGGAATTGAACTGGAATTTTCAGAAACTCCTGCTAGTCAACCAAACGGTTCAATAGATTTATTTGCTCCCCCTCCCGGCACTTCCGTTGACACTAACATGGCAAACATCCCTAACGATAGTAATGGCAAGGTTGGGTTTGAAATTATTGGTAACGCAGTAATTAATAGCTTTGTTATTCCTGAAATTATTTATACAGGAGAATGTCCTGGTAAGAAATTAGAAAGCCAAGCAGCCATGTTTTTCTCCAATACTACCTCTACTGCACCAAATAGAAGAGTAATTATTACGAACGTTACTAGAGGTTTAAATCGAGACCCTCTACCTTATACGGATCGAGAATACCAAGAAGGACAAATATCAGAAAAAACCGAAATCACGTTGGGTTTAGAACACGATGAAGAAAATTTTGTCGTTTTACCAGGTCAAAACCAGTTTAAGTATGAAATAGTTCAGATCGAAGAAAATGATGATTTAGAAACCATTCTTGAAGAAGGAACTTTTGCTGCTACAGCTCAAAAAGAATCAAGATATGTTGAACGCAACCAAGAGCCAGTAGAAGAAACCTACTGTCCTAATAATGATAAATATTGCGACTCAGAAGAACAAAAAGTCAGAACAGTTTATAAATGTCCCTCAGAGAAAACAGGGCTTTTTGGATTATAGTTACAAACCTTCCTTTTTTTCAGCAAGCTCTATGGAGCGAGGATGGTTTTATTTAAATTAAACAATAACTTTTCTGCTGTGTAAGGTTTAACCCCGCGTTCCGCTGTTTGGAGAGCGGAATAAATAATTAGGAATGTGGTGTGGGGAGAAGATAGTAGCGGCGACAAGCGTCACTAAAGAATCGCAAAA
>JBJOPG010000049.1:0-19961 GCA_046050865.1 Cyanobacteriota bacterium | reverse complement strand
AATCTGGTGCCAGGTGATACTAACGATGCTGAAGATATATTTGTTCATGACCGTGAGCTAAGTACCACTGAACTAGTGTCTGTTGGTGAGAAAAGTAACTATTTTGAGTCTGGGTTATCATCAATATCAGAAGATGGACGTTATGTATCTTTTTCCTCCTTTGCTAGTAATCTGGTGCCAGGTGATACTAACGATGCTAAAGATATATTTGTTTATGATCGTAAGCTAAAAACCACTGAGCTAGTATCTGTTGATGAGAATGGTACTCAGGGAAATAGCTATTCTAATTTTCCATCAATATCAGGAGATGGACGTTATATAACTTTTTCATCCTCTGCCAGTAATCTGGTGCCAGGTGATACTAACGGTGTTAGCGATGTCTTCATCGTTGAAAATCCATTCACCAAAAATCCTCCTGCCGTCGAAACTGAAATTCCTAACCAGATTACCAACAATATCGATACCTTTAGTTTGGATGTCAGTAGTAACTTTCAAGATACAGATGATAGTGGTAAATTAAGCTTTTCGGCAACAGGATTACCCGAAGGTTTGTCCATCTCTCTTGAAGGGATGATTTCGGGTCAGACTCAAGCTAACGGTGTTTATTCTGTAGCTATTACTGCCGAGGATTTGACCGCATCAGCAAGAGATTACTTTCAATTGACTGTATACGAATCGATGACTGGAACTGATACAGACGATCGCTTGACAGGAGACTCCAAACTCAATGAGATGAAGAGCCTAGCAGGAAATGATCGGATTTCTGGCTTTGGTGGTAGCGATCGCCTTTTTGGTGGAGATGGTAATGATTTACTCAGGGGAGGAACCCAAAGTGACCAACTTTTTGGTGAAGCTGGAAGCGATCGCCTTTTTGGGGGATATGGTGATGACTTACTCAAAGGTGGAACCGAAAATGACCGCCTTTTTGGTGGCAATGGTGATGACGAACTTTTTGGCGGAAAAGGTGATGACGAACTTACTGGTGGCGAAGGTGCAGATATTTTTGTGCTTCAGTCACGTCATGGTTTAGATACGATCTCCGACTTTAATCTGAACGAAGATCGCCTTGAGTTGTCAATTAATTTTACTGGTAGCCTCGGTCTGAGTGAAAGCGATGGCAATACGACTATTAGTGTTGTGACAGAACAGGGAGAAAAGGCGATCGCCATCCTTCAAGGAGTAACTGATGTCAGTTTAATAAGTTTAGGTTTTGGCATTAAATAACTCAGCAATTCATAACCTAATGTTTGTTTAATGTTTGTAGCGGTGGGTCGATCCTCACCGCTTTTTTTTATCTCTTAAACCAGGCTTAGCGCGAAGTTAAGGCGCGTTTTATGTAGGAAGCTTCCCACATAAAAGCCGCCGTGCGTTGCGGGGGTTCCCCCCGTTGAGCAGACTTCGTAAGAAGAGCTTAGAGCTTTTGTTAAAACTTGAAGCCTAATTGACCGTTAATCCCCCGCACAGAATGATACCCTGCCCCCACAACTATTTTGCCCGCGCTAAGATGAGCCCCTACGGAATAGGCAATGTTTTCGTCCCCAGTGTAGTAACCCAGACCTAAATAGGGAGAAACGACAGGAAGACCGATAAAGGTGAGAAAATCGGCTCCTGTTGCCCCTTCTTCTCCTGTGCCAATTTCAATCCCCGTGCCAGCAAACCGAACCCCAGCGCCATAACTAACCAGATCATCAACGGAACCAAGGGTTCCCCATACTTCAGGTAAGATTTGACTGGAAGCAGGTGCAGCATATAGGGTGGAGCTTCCAGCGGTTAAGACCCCTATCAATATTGCATGTTTAGCAGCTTGTTGCATAAATATTTTTGAGGAAAAATCACGCAGACGATTTAGCATACTTTTATTACTCCAACAGTAAATTTAATAGATAAACTAATCTAGGATAATTCATTCAATCAATGAACATTCGTATTGGCAATGGCTATGACATACATCAATTGGTAGCCGACCGACCACTGATTCTGGGAGGGGTCAGAATTCCACACACTCTGGGTTTATTGGGACATAGCGATGCTGATGTCTTAACTCATGCGATCATGGATGCGCTTTTGGGCGCTTTGGGGTTGGGAGATATTGGACATTATTTTCCCCCTAGCGATCCGCAATGGAAAGGGGCAGATAGTATTATGTTGCTAAGACAGGTTTTATCGATCATTCAATCTCAGAGATGGCAGATCGGCAACATTGACTCCACCATCGTGGCGGAACAGCCCAAGCTCAAACCCCACCTTAAATCGATGCGCTCCTCTCTGGCTCAAGCTATGGAGGTAGACCTAGAACAAGTCAGCATTAAGGCAACTACCAATGAAAAGCTAGGGCCTGTGGGTAGAGAAGAAGGTATCTGTGCCTATGCCGTAGCTTTGCTGATCCGTTCTTGAAAGGATGTCTACTGCCAATACTCTCCGAATTTTACTGTTTTTAAGATTACAACTTAGAGATTACAACCTTGAACCCAAAGCTGAAAAGAAAGGAGGAATGTGTCATTCTAGGCAAACTAGGTTAAATTAGGATAGCCAAATTGAGGGTAAAGCTTTAACCGAGCTAGATTCCGCCCCTTGAATCATAAAATTACGGCAAATTATTGCTTAAAGTTGTGATTTAAGTCAGTCATCATAAAATTAATTGTAACTAGTTGTAATTATCTGTAATTTATTAGCCTATCGTCATCCATAACTCAAAAAATATGAGTGTAGTTTTAGAAGTAGATAACCAAGTCTATACGGCAGAGGATCTGGTACCTCTGTTGGCTCAGTACCAACTCTTACCCAAGCTTGCCCAAGAAATTATTACGGATAAAGCGATCGCTAACATCAAGTGTAGCGAAGAGGAAAATACCTCGATCTTTAATCAATTCTGTCAACAAAACCAATTAGACTCGGAAGAACAGATTCAAGAATGGTTGAATAAGCAGGGGATGAATCGCGAGCAGTTACAAAACCTGATTACGAAAAAGCTGAGACTGGATAAATATAAGCAGGAAACTTGGAACGACCAGGTGGATGCTCATTTTATTAAGCGCAAGTCTCAACTAGACCGTGTGGTTTATTCTTTAATTCGAGTCGAAAAACCAGAAGTGGCTCAAGAGTTATTTTTCCGCGTTAAAGATGATCAAAATGCCTTTAGTGCCCTAGCTATGGAATATTCTCAGGGGACGGAAGCGCAGACGGGAGGAATCATTGGTCCAGTAGAAATTAATGCTCCTCATCCCAAAATCGCTCAAATTCTGACTACTTGTCAACCTGGTCAGTTGGTGCCGCCAACTCGGGTTGGAGAATGGATTGTCATCGTGCGGTTAGAAAACTACATTTCGGCTAAACTCGATCAGCCCATGCGACAAAGAATGTTAGATGAACTGTTCAATCGTTGGCTCAACGATTCAATCCAGCAAAAAGTATCGTTTTTATCTAGCCCTGTTACTTCTTAAGGCTTACCTAACTCATGACCAATACCAATATTAATACCAACACCACCAAGATTGTCGAACAGTTTCTCTCCCTAGTTCCTCAATTTAATCAACTTTCTCCCCAGGCGATCGCCGAAATCGCCCCTAACTTGAAGCCCTTGCGGTTTGGAGTGGGTAAGGTGATGATTATGCGAGAAAAAATGCAGGGACAGGTGGCAATTATTTCCGAAGGGGAAGTAAGGCTACTGGGGTATGACCCTCGTACCAAGATGCCTACCACTTTAGATAAGCTCAAACCAGGACAAATCATTGGTTGGGTCAATCTAGCGCGGGGAATGCCATGTGAAACAGCGATGGCTAGTACAGAAGTCGTTTGTCTCGCTCTGGATAATGAGTATTTCCTGAAACTGCTGGATCAGTACCCTGAGTTAGCATCGGAGTACAAGCTGAAGCCTGCCAAAGTGGAAGTTTTTGATCTGTTGGGGGTTCAGTTAGAAAAACAAGCTCAGGGTGATTGGGAACTGGCAGAATTAGCCAATAAGATCGTCGAGGTGGCCCAGGTACATTATCTTCCCCCTGGAGAACATTCCTTAAACGAGGGGATTGCTAAACCCCTCAGAGATCCTAGTTTGGTTTGGTTGGTGAGTGGTGGTTCCGTTAATGAATTTTCTGTAGGCGATCGCCTAGAACTCACCAGAGATCTTCAAGCGATCAAGGTAACAGGCAGCCAATCAGCTCGACTGATCTCGATCCCTAAAACCCATTGGTTTGAAGAAGGACAAGAAGAAGAAGCGGAATCAAATGTTTTTGATCAGCTGTTGCAGGATGACCTCAATATCGTCCCCCGTTTAGACTTGGGAGATGGGGATTTTGATGATGCAGAAGGTTTAGGGGAAGGCTATGCTTTCCAAGAGGAAGAAGAAGCCTCGGAGACAGAGAAAAAAGACTATCCTTTTTATCGTGGGAAGACAACTTTGGAAGTAGGAGTCGCCTGTTTTCAAATGTTGAGTAAGCATTTTGGTATGCCTTTCCGGAAGGAAGTAATTAAGCGAGTGCTGAAAGAACAGCTTGAGCGATCGCCTACCCTTTCCTTACCTTTGTGTGGTGGTATTTCGGAATTGATGGGGCTGAGTCCTCAACTAATTAATATTCCCGCTCAATCTATTACCCGACTAGAAGGGCCTTGTTTAGTTAGTTGGCAAGATAGTCTGGCGGTTATTTATGACCTCAGTCCAGAGGAGTTAGTAATTGCTGTTCCTGAATTAGGGGTACGTCGCTATAAACCAGAGGACTTTATCGAAACCTGGGGAGATAGCGGAGAATTACTGTTACTAAAAAAAACCAAGGACACTCCCCAGGAAACATTCGGTTTAAGTTGGTTTTATCCTGCTCTACAAAAATATAAGCGGGTATTAATTGAAGTTTTTGTTGCCTCTTTTTTCGTTCAGCTATTTCAACTAGCTAATCCCCTGATGATTCAGGTGATCATTGATAAGGTGATCAGCCAAAATAGTCCTGATACTCTCTGGTGGCTGGTTAGTTTCTTGATTGTGCTCAATATTTTTGAGGCTTTATTAACGACTTTACGTACCTACTTATTTGTTGACACCACCAATCGGATCGATTTAAGCCTGGGTTCGGAGATCATTGACCATCTTCTGCGACTGCCCCTGCGCTATTTTGAAAAGCGACCTGTGGGGGAAATCTCCACCAGGGTTAACGAGCTAGAGAAGATTCGTCAATTTTTGACAGGAACCGCTTTAACAGTAGTGCTGGATTGCGTCTTTTCCGTTTTATATGTGCTGGTAATGCTGGCATATAGTCCCATCTTAACGGCGATGTCCCTGGCAATTATTCCCGTCTTTATTGCCTTGACCCTGTTGTTCTCGCCGCAAATTCGCAAAGAGTTGAGAGTGAAGGCCGAACGCAATGCCGAAACTCAGTCCTATTTGGTGGAGATTCTGACTGGCATTCAAACCGTTAAGGCGCAAAATATTGAATTGCGATCGCGTTGGAAATGGCAAGAGCATTATGCCCGCTATATTTCTACTGGTTTTAAAACGGTTATTACCTCCACTCTGGCTAAATCCGCTAGTGACTTCTTAAATAAAATTTCGCGGGTCATTATTTTGGGGATGGGGGCTTATCTAGTTCTAGAAGGAAAAATGACTCTGGGTCAATTAATCGCCTTCCGCATTATTGCTGGTTATGTGACCACTCCTGTGATGCGTCTTGCCACCTTATGGCAGAATTTCCAAGAAACTGCTCTATCCTTAGAACGTCTGGCGGATATTGTGGATTACCCCGAAGAAGGAGAGGAAGATCGCAGTAATATTCCGATGCCAGCAATCAAAGGTCGAGTCAAATATGACAACCTCTCCTTCCGCTTTAAAACCACAGGTCCATTACAACTCAAAAATGTCACCACGGAATTTGACCCTGGTACTTTTGTGGCGATCGTGGGAGAAAGTGGAGCAGGAAAGAGTACCGTCACGAAGCTGTTATCTCGACTCTATGAACCGGAAGGCGGGAGAATCCTGGTGGACGGTTATGATATTAACCGTGTTGAACTCTATTCTCTCCGCCGTCAGATTGGGGTAGTGCCTCAGGAAACCTTGCTGTTTGAAGGCTCGATTTTAGAAAACATCGCCCTCACTAATCCCGATGCTACCACCGAAGAAATTATTGCCGCCGCTCAAATTGCTGCCGCTCACGAATTTATTATGACCCTACCCAATGGTTACAACACCAGAGTAGGGGAACGAGGTTCGGCGTTGTCTGGGGGACAAAGACAAAGAATTGCGATCGCCCGCACCATTCTACAATCACCAGCGATGATGGTGCTAGATGAAGCGACTAGCGCCCTGGATTTTGCCACCGAACAAGAAGTATCGCGGAATCTCAAAGAAGCTCTTAAGGGTCGTACGGTATTCTTTATCACCCACCGTTTGGGCACTATTAAAAATGCCGATACCATCGTCATGATGGATGCCGGCTCCATTGTCGAGCGGGGTACTCACGAAGAACTAATGGCTCTCAAAGGTCGCTATTGTTACCTCTATCAACAGCAAGAATCATCTGTTTAAAGAATCTGCGCAAATGAGTTTGTCCAAAATAGACTAATAGTTTTAGTTAACACAACTTATATTTATCTCGTCTCTCTGATTATTCTTCAATCACAGCAGGCGAGTTTTTTTATAACCTTAATTTATCCTAGACCAAGGTGAAGCAACAGAGTAAAACTTGAAAATTAATTAGTTTCAGTAACACCATAAAGCTAGTTGACTACACTTACGTATATATACTTAGATGCGGACAGATTAATTCTCGCTTCTGACAGAATCAAGCAGATAGAAATATCAGCTAAAATCTACCATGAGTCATTATCCTAGTTAATTATCAGCTTTTTTGCTTAAATAAAAGACTTTTTTCGCTCTTCTGGAGAATTAGCGAAATCTATTTTTAATTGCTCATCCTGCTAATTCCCCACAAAATCTATTGATCAAGATACGATACTTTATAACTTTAGTATTACCAACTGTAATGCCATGTTGAATATTTTTTAAATTATGTATGTTGAGATTTTAGGTTTTAATAACTAAAAATATTTAATTTCAGGCAAAATATTCTAATTTAAAATTGTATCTTTGTTTAAAAAACAATAAGCTTGATTGATTTAAAATCAGTAGTCAAAAAAAGATAAAAAAAACAATTGTAAAATTTATTTGTTGATAAAAAACACAAGAAATTTGATCTCGATAAAGTATTCAATAAATCAAAAACAGGATGCAGATCAACCATAATAGCTTCTATTTTTAGTCCTTTGGATTGACCTTCCAGATGTTCAGATTGAAATTATCAAGTCAATTTAAGTATAACCAGTAAATGTAAAATAAGCTTATTTTAAGCACCTTGAAAAGGTAGTTTAGTATCAAGTAATATCAAGCTTTTTTGCTTATGGATTTTACTTCCTGTATACTCTAATATAAAAAAGATTTGGCAACAAAAACACAGAGAGCAAGATTATATTAAATAATAATGAAGATTAATTTTGGGACAGATAATTCTGCGTTGTCAGGTGAAGAGTACATTCTTGACTCTGGCAAAGGATATAGCACAGAGCAAGGTTATGGCTGGGTAACACAAGATAGCTTGGATGATGCCACTGCTACCCCGATCAACATCAGTGCGAACACTCGCGATCGCAACAGTGCCGCAGATCAGAGTCAAGACAGTTTGATTCACCTGCAATATCCTGGAGATTTACCCGGCATTGCTGGGGCAGAAAATCCTGTCAGAACTCCTAGCGCTTGGGAATATGATCTTGAGAATGGTACTTACCAGGTTACCGTCAGTGTCGGCGATGCAGAATATACCGACAGTAATCATGTAATTAATATTGAAGGAGAGTCAGCAATTGCAGGCTTTCAACCTACATCCGATGAGTTGTTTACCGAAGTTACCACTACTGTAGAAGTTACCGATGGAAAATTAACCATCGATGCGATCGGCGGAGAAAACACCAAACTAAACTTTGTGGAAATTGCGGCTGAAGATGGCACAGATCTTGCCAGTCCTAATGGTTCTAACGATAGTAATGGCAACAGTAATAACGAAAATGGTGATGCCAATTTAGTTGACCCGATTGAAGCTGGTGATAGTGTGAGTTTTAGCTTTGGTTCGGCAGATGAAAATTCAGTGTCAGGCGTTTCCCAGGAAACTGGAGCGGCTTATGATGGAGATCGTGGTTATGGTTGGGTAACCGAAGCTAGCTTAGATAATCCCACTGCCACGCCCATAGATGTCGGTGCGAATGTTCGCGATCGCGGTACAGATAGTTTGATTCACCTGCAATATCCTGAAGATTTACCTGGAATTGAAGGGGCTGAGAATCCCGTCAGAACTCCTAGTGCTTGGGAATATGATGTCAAAAATGGTACATATCAGGTTACTGTCAAAGTCGGGGATTCAGCATACACGGATAGTAATCATGTAATTAATATTGAAGGGGAGTCGGCAATTGCAGGCTTTCAACCCACAGCCGACGAGTTGTTCACCGAAGTCACCACCGATGTGGAAGTTACCGATGGTAAATTAACCATTGATGCGATCGGTGGAGAGAACACTAAACTAAGTTTTGTCGAAATTGCTGCTAAAGATGACACAGATCTTGCCAGTCCCAATGATTCTACTGATGGCAATGATGGCAATGATGGTAACGGCGACAACGGTAATGATAATGGCGACAGTGATAGTAGCAGTGAAAGTATAACCAGCTCCACGGATCTTACCAATCCCGTTAGTCCTGTTGAAGGTGATGGTGTGATCAACATTAACTTTGGTACAGGAGAGGGAGATTCTGCATCAGGGTTTACCCAGGATACTGGCGAGGCTTATGATACTGATCGCGGTTATGGTTGGGTAACTCAAGATAGTGCTGGCACTGCCAACCCTACACCCATCGACGTGACAGCTAATGGACGCGATCGCGATACCCTATTCACTGATGCCGAAGGCAATGAATTTCAAGACTCTGCTCGGGATTCCCTGATTCACTTGCAATATCCTACAGGAGCAGGGATCTTTAACCCCACGGCGGAATTGGCTCCTGCTGCTTGGGAATATGATTTGGCGAACGGTGAGTATGAAGTCACTGTGGGAGTAGGAGATCCTGATTATACCGATAGTAACCATGTGATTAATGTTGAAGGAGAAAACTTGATTTCAGGTTTTGCTCCTGCTGCTGGTTCACAGGGATTTGCTGAAGGTTCATCGATCGTGGAAGTCACGGACGGTAAATTAACTATTGATGCGATTGGTGGTGATAATACTAAAATCAATTATATTTCCATCGTTCCTGTGGATACAGTTTAGTTTTCCTGTTTTTTTATAACTTAAATCCATCTTGAATTATTACTTCTTTGCCTGGGAATATGAATCCCAGGCTTTTTAATGACTAAAATTAGTAACGCTTATTTGACTTTGGTTTATTCTCAGCAGACGATGAGTATGGATGCAGTGATTTCTGTCGATCATCTAGAAAGGTTGATAGTTAACTGCTAAACAAAAATCAGAGTATTTAGATTGGGTTATATGTTTGATTTTGGTGATCATCGACCAGAAATAGCTGAACAGAAATGGCGATCGCAACTTGACTTGTTCGTAACTGACTATGAGCAACAGCTTGCAGCTTTAGCCTGGGGATTAAAGCAAGAATGGGGAGAAAGTGATGATATCTTAGGCATCGATTTGCAACCAACACCTCACTTTGTCGCCTGTTCTCAAGATAGTCTTGAAAAACTCAACCAAAATACTAAAGGTATTGTCCAAGAAATACTCGGAATTGTTGACCACTATGACCCAGAGTTAGAAGTGGTGATTGTGGGCATTGGACAAGGACAAATAAAATTAATTAATTTTCAACCCAAAAAGTCTCCTGTGGAATGTTGGGCGGCAGGGGATCAGGATCTGGACGGATTAATTAGTACGCTAGAAACAGCTTTGTCTGAGTACGTCTCAAAGGGTGACAAGTAGCTTGAAATCAAGACATAAGTGACTAAACAAAATTAATTACACACTTGACTTGCCCTTTTACCTTTTACCCAGCCTCATAGATTAATTAGTGCGTAACACCAGTTACTAAGATGTAGGATATTGATTATGATTAGAGCAAAACATTAGATTAATCTACTTAATCTGCTCAATACTCCAGGTATCAAAAATGTGGCAATTTATCATAACTTGGTTGGCAACTGCCGTTTCGATAATGGTGACAGCATTTATTGTCCCCGGGTTTACAGTGGTCAGTTTTTCTTCTGCCGTAGTGGGGGCAGCGGTTTTGGGTTTAGTTAATGCGGTGGTTAAACCAATTCTCGTTTTGTTTACCTTGCCTTTGACAATTCTAACTTTGGGACTGTTTCTCTTAGTGGTCAATGCGATCGCTCTTGGTTTGGTTAGCTACCTTACTCCAGGTCTAACCATTGCTGGATTCTTTCCTGCTGTCTTTGGCTCAATTGTACTCACTATAGTATCAGGACTGATTAATCAACTTTTTTTGACCGTTAATGCTGATTCTTCCATATAGGCAAAATAAACAAACTCCTAGTCATGAAAAAGGGTTGATACAACTATTGTTATACCAACCCGAAACTTGGGAACGCGCTTTAAATGTAATTCTTGGTTACTGAAGAACTAGTTTAACGTTGGCGTTTTGTAAACCACGTTGTTTAACGTCAGCCAAAGTTTTGTTAACAGCATATTTTTGGTTGATTGAGTTGATTAACTCAGTTTGGTTGTGCTTTTTGGCAACACCCCAAAGGTCAGCGATCAAGTCGAATGTACCATCGCTATTTTCTGACCAACCAAGATCATATTCGCCTTCTAGAGTCGCAACGATATCAGCACGAAGTCTTTGACCGTTGTAACCACGAACATCAGCGTTAGTTTGAACGTTAACACCAAGATCGCGAAGAGAATTTACCAGAATTGCCGCGTCGCTAATTTTGGTACGTAGAGTGCTAAAGTGAGACATTTGATTTCCTCCAGTAGAAGAGATGTAAACAACAACTTTAAAATTAATAATCGTCTATATTGACGAATTATTTTACTGAAAACTGCTAGCGATCGCTAGCCTCTGCTTCTGCAACTTCTGAGAAATCACAGAAGAAAGCCTGTTAAAACTCCAGTCGCTGGTATTCAGCAACGGAGGCTGATGCAGGTCTGGCTCTTTGCCTAGCCCAATCCCTTAGGGCTGTCACCTGCTCAGTCATTGTCCGAGACAAAGGCAAGGTAGCTTTAATGGCAGCAATAATATCAAGCTGCGTAAACTCCCTGTCCTGAGCAAAGGCATCATACATTGCCGCGATGATCGCCTGCTCGATCTCTGCCCCAGAAAAACCGTCGGAAACCTTGGTTAGCTGTTCTAAATCGAAGCGATTGATTTCAGAACGTCTTTTGCCCAAATGAATCCTAAAAATATCTTCTCTCTCTGCGGAGCTGGGTAAGTCCACAAAGAATATTTCGTCAAATCTACCTTTACGGAGAAACTCCCCTGGCAATCTTTCCACCCTGTTGGCAGTTGCCATTACAAATACAGGGGATTTCTTCTCCTGCATCCAGGTCAAGAAAGAACCAAATATCCGCCCTGAGGTTCCGCCATCAGAATCACCCGAACCGCCCCCTCCAGAGAAAGCCTTATCTAATTCATCAATAAATAGAATTACCGGGGAAATAGACTCAGCAGTTTTCAAGGCACTGCGCAAGTTGGCTTCCGAGCGTCCAACGGTGGAACCATCATAGACCCGACCCATATCCAAACGCAGCAGGGGTAGACCCCAAAGACGAGAAGTTGTCTTGGCAATCAAAGACTTCCCACAACCAGGAACACCTAAAATCAACATTCCCTTTGGTTGAGGTAAACCATACTCTCTTGCTCTCTCAGTAAAAGCATTAGAACGCTGTTTCAGCCATCCTTTTAATTCCTCTAAGCCACCAACAGAGTTCAGAGTTTCATCTTCTTCAATATACTCTAAAATTCCATTACGCCGAATTAACTGCTTTTTCTCCGAAAGGACAATTTCGACTTCACTTTCTGTCAACTTTCCAGCTTTAACCTGCGCCTTACGGTAAACTTTCTCCGCCTCGTCCTTAGTTAAACCTAAGGCAGCTTTCAAGAGCTTTTCTCTAGTTTCCGTGTCTAAACGACTGCCTCTATCCAATCGTTCTGAAAGTACTTGATTCAATTCACTTAAGTTGGGCAAAGGATAGTCTAAAACCACAACTTCCTTCTCTAATTCAATGGGTAATTTTTGTAGGGGAGACATCAAGATGATTGCTTTACCTGTGCCCTTGAAAGAGGCGATCGCATCCCGCAACCATCTAGTTATCACAGGGCCATCAATGAAAGGGTGAAGATCCTTGAAGATGTAGATTCCATCTTCCTTCTGTCTAATAGTCCACTCAATCGCCGCTTCAGGGGATACGGTGTTATGTTGATTTCCCTGACGAGGTTGACCATATTCCACCATGCCTCGGGTCACAGTCCAAACAAAGATGGGCTTGTACTCAGCATTCTCTCTGACAATTTTGGAGATCGCTTGCTCTGAACGCTCTTCTTCTGGCGTGATCAGATAAATCAACGGATATTGAGCTTGGATTAGAATATTTAGTTCTTCTTTCATGATATCGACCCCACTAAGTCCCCTTGCTCGTTAAAGTTTTAACCTGTTTTCTATCTGCTTAAACCTACAGACAGGAAACTAATTCCTCTTCATTAGGCTTCTCTGAACTTGACCCTTGATTAGCAACCTCTAAAGGAATGCTCTCTTCTTCAACCACTGTAGCTCTGCCACTAAGAGAAACCATTTCACCATCACGCATGACCATCGGTGAATCACAATCAGGACACATATGGATCTGATGGGTTTTTCCCTGAGCCAAGGCTCTAATTTCATCCACTTGTTCTGGGAACTGCATGTAAAAGGCGATCGCCTTCTCGACTAATGCCGACATTGATTCAAGATCTACCGCGGCTTTAATTTTTAACTTGCGATGCAGTTCCGGAGGTATATATAAAGTTATCTTTTGCTTACTTTGCATATCACTTAAGTTTAATAATTACCCGGGTATAAAATCAATTTACCGATTCTTAATCTTTCTGTCAAGACGCTATGCTGTTAT
Source organism: Cyanobacteriota bacterium (assembly GCA_046050865.1). Lineage (GTDB taxonomy): Bacteria > Cyanobacteriota > Cyanobacteriia > Cyanobacteriales > Xenococcaceae > Waterburya. Next base: position 6,864 of record JBJOPG010000049.1, on the reverse strand, counting down.
GACGGCAATATCTTAATATTAGTTTACAAAATGATTGATTTTAGATTCTTTTGATCTAGAGGCGTTAATTTATGGGCAGCGACTTAGCTTACTCAGCTCCACAACAATATCATCAATACCTTGAGCCACGAGATCGCTGGAGCGATCAATAGGTTGGTTGGTAATGATACTAAATACTAAAGTTCCATATTCAGGATGATCTAAATAGCCAGATAAAGCCTTAACTCCCCGCAGAGTTCCTGTTTTGGCTCGGACAGTTCCCTGAGCAGAAGTTTGCTGTAAACGATGTTTCAGTGTGCCACTGATGCCAGCTACAGGCAGAGAAGCCAGAAACACTTCATGACCTCGACCACTGTACATTACTTTGAGAATCGAAACCAAGGTTCTAGGAGTTGCCAAATTGTTGTGAGACAACCCAGAACCATCTCTCATGCGATAGCCGTTGGTATCAATACCCAAGTTTGCTAAAGCCTTTTGCACCGATTGCGAACCGCCTACGTAGCTCAATAAAGCATTTGCATAGGCATTATTGCTATTGAGATTCATTACTTTAATCCAATCACTGATTGATGTTGAATTAATTTGATTATCGGGATTAAATTCTTGTAAAGCGGCGGCGGTAACCAAAAGCTTCATATTAGAAGCAGGAACCATATAAGAATCGGGGTTGAGACTGTAAATATTAGTTCCCCCTAAAGACTCCACCAAAATTGCCCATTTACCTTGATTCAGTTCTGGGCGATCAATGATCTCACTGATTGCTGTCGTAATGTTGCTAGAGCAAATATCAGAATTATGTTCTGTATTTTCTGGTGCCAGTAGAGGAATTTCCAGCGAATCCCCACTATCCTGAAAACTAATTGCCGTGTCGGCACTAGCAAAGGAAAGCGGGAAAATACTGGTCAGGATCACGCAGGCAGCAGCCACTGAAAAAGATTGTGTGAGATGGCACATGAATTTCGTCAACTTGGAATCAAAAATTGTTGGATTGCTTGAATGGAGGCGAATAGAGATCGAAGAGAAAGAAAGCTCCACACAACCTAAATCCGTTGGAGGAAAGGACAGAAAACAAACCAATGGCATTGTTTTAGCTGTGCGCTTGTCATGATTGACATCAGTCACGCAAATATTTTGCTGTAGTTATCAAAGACTTTGCCAAAGACAATGTTGATGTCAACCTGCCATTAGCTTTAGTTTTGAGTCATTTAGCAAACTTGAGGAGTGAGCCGAAGATTTTAATCGTCAAACGTTCTATTCCATCACGGTTTTAATCGATTTTATTTAGATTCGTCAAGTAATTAAGTAAAAATTCCCGCGATAAAACGTAAAAAAGTATCTGAGATGAATCAGCGTCAGCATAAATTGCAAATTACGCTATGAATCACGCAAAATTCAGCAAAATTTGAAGATCAAAAATAGAGCTGTTCAGGCATGAATCATAAAAAACAACTTATCACTTAAGAATCATTATCAAGAAACCTTACATTGTTAAGGTAATATATTCCTGTGTTTTCCTGGTAATTATGGTGTATGCAGGAATCATCAAGAAGTTATAAAAATTTGGTAAAGACGAGGGTAAAGAGTTTGCGGGAAAAATTTTCAGGGCTATGGTGGGTGAGGTGTATAGACAAAACTGATTGCGAACTATTTAAATTATGCTGAATTCTGAGGTTGTTACCAACAATCAATAGATTAGCTCTTAATCTAAAACTCTTCCTAGTTCAAGATGTTTGTATTTGCGAAACAGAGAATATAGAAACTGCTGATGAGCGGTTAAAAATACATCTACAAGGTAAACACTAAAATCAAACAGCCTATCATTAGCCATCACTATGCTTTTAAGTAAAATTAAAAATATACCCCACAAACTCAGAAGAGAGCTATATAAAGTGCCTCAACTTCATGCAATAAAGGAGCAGGCTCATCAAAAAGCGGTAGACTACCATGCTCCGTTTTTACCTGTTCTGGATAATCACGGGAAACTAATGGTAGATACCCTGCGCCGTCAAGGTAGCTGTATTATCCCTTTAGCTGAATTGAAATTATCAGCTACCGAGCAGATGATGAACAGAGCCTTTTCAATGGCAGATAAGCTTAAAACATCTACTGAAATTGATAGAGCGAAAATAGATCAGGCAAAAAAAAGCGAAATTAGTCCTAATAAAGAAGATTGTCAAGAGTTTCCAGAATTTCTCTTATGGGCTTTAGAACCCAAACTTCTGGATATTATTGAGAACTACATCCAATTACCCATACTCTATCAAGGATATGCGGTGAGACGGAGTATCGCTGATGGTAAATATTCAGGGGTGCGTCGATGGCATATAGACTGGGAAGATCGATGTGTTATTAAAGTCATTATTTATTTAAATGATGTTGCAGCAGGAGATGGTGCTTATGAATATATTGAAAGAAATAAAACTCTAAGGGCAATTGACGCCTTGAACTATTACAATTTGGGATATTTGTCTGATGCAGAAATGAGAGAGGCGGTCTCTCCCATCGACTGGACTACCTGTCTGGGTAAACAAGGAACTGTAGTCATCAGTGACACCAGTAGCGTTTTTCATCGCGCTCAACCGCCTACAAATAATGACCGCTACTCGATTACGTTCTGCTACACTTCTGCCAATCCCCTAGTGATTTGGCCAAATCCCCCAGTTTCTCGTCAAGAGTGGGAAGAAATTGATAGTCAGTTAAATCATCGACAGAGAAATTGCTTGACCAATAGGAAGTTTAGTTCCTAGTTCAATCGCTAATTAATCTGCTACAAACCCAAAAAATGCTGAGCTTTGGCAACAACATTTGCTAAAGAGCCAGGTCTAAATGGGGAAACTAAATTAGCTGAACTAGTTAAACTTTGAAAGGGTGCTTGACCACCACGCTGACACAAGGCGATGTATTCAGTTAAAGCACCTGTGAAATTAGATTCAGCCTTGACCCAAAACTGCAAAGCACAGCATAGGGCTAAGGTGTAATCAATGTAGTAAAAGGGAGAACAGTAAATATGTTGTTTCTCTTGCCATAAACCTCCCTGAGCAGGATATTCAAGATCTCCATACTGCCGCCAAGGAAGATAACGAGCTTCCATTTGCTGCCACAGTTGGTTTCTCTCTTGGGGTGTGGCTTCAGGATTGGCATAAACTAAATGTTGAAAATGATCTACCGCGCAGCCATAGGGTAAAAACAGGATGGATTGGGCTAAATGAATTTCGCGAAAGCGATTGGCATCGTCACCAAAAAACTTGTCCATCTGTGACCAAGTAAGAAATTCCAGACTCATGGAATGAATTTCACAGGATTCTAAAGTAGGCCAAAGATAGTCAATTAATGGTAAATTACGGCTTTGCCAAGCTTGAAAAGCGTGACCCATTTCGTGAGTAAATACTTCCACATCCCCTTGAGTCTGATTGAAGTTAGCAAAGACATAGGGTACTCCCTCGGTGGGAAAACTCGTGCAAAATCCGCCTCCAGCCTTGCCAGGACGAGTTTTGAGATCCAGCAAATTCCCCTCAACCATCATGGTAAAGAAACTACCTAATTCGGGATGCAGGTTATCAAACATTTGTTGTGCCTGTTCTAGCATCCAGTCATGATCTCCTTGGGGTTTAGGGTTACCTTGAAGGTCGAATACTGCCTCATCCCAGAAACAAACTTGGTCTAAGTTAAGCTTTTGGGCTTTTTGGTCAATGATTTTTTGTGCCAAGGGGACTACTTTAGCCACTACTTCCTCTCGGTAGCTAGCTACATCCGCTTCAGTGTAATCAATGCGCTGCATGCGTTTATATCCCAGACCAATATAATTTTCGTAGCCTAATTTTTGAGCCATGCGGTGCCGCAGTTTTACTAGCTGATCGTAGATACTGTCTAGTTGGGCTTGATGTTGACTAAAAAATTGCCAGCGTACTTTTTCCGCTTCAGATCGGGTTTGGCGATCGCTATCTTGAGTATATTGACGAATTCCTGAAAGATTAACCGTCTCTCCACGAAATTCAAGTTTAGCGCTGGCTAGTAATTGAACGTATTGATTAACTAGCTTCGATTCCTGGACTAAATCTGCTTCGATTGCAGGTTCAAAAGTGGTCACGTCTGCCGACCAAAGGCTAAAAGCTTGTTGCCCCAAGATAGACTCTAGTTCAGTCCGTTCTTGACTATCTAACAGCCGCTGTTTCATCGCAATCTCGAGGGCAGTCAATTTGGGTTTTAATTCATCACTATATTCTTGTGCCTGTTGGTAATCTCGATTGGTAGTGTCTTGACTAAAATTGAGGGAAGTCATTGCGCCCCAAGTGTCTAAACGGCGACGTAAATTTTCCCACTGTTGTAAAGCTTTCTCTTTATCTGACCTAGTTTTAGCTTGATCCAAGGCGCTGTTAATTGCCTGATACTCTGCCATAACTTCCTCAATCTTAGGGGTTTCTACTTGAATATCGGCAAAGTTAATTGGGGTCTGACTCATGACTCAAAGGGAGAGATAGCTACATCTAGAATTCTAGCGAACTGAGAGATCTAACATTACGAGAATTATTTGAGCTTCTGGCACAAAATCATCATGAATTATCCGATCGCAAGGCTAAAGGGAAAAACAGTCTACTTCTTCTTTTAAGATAATTAAAGGAAAATAAGATATGTAATACGGTCATTATCTAGCTGAAACAAGTTATAAATACTGAGTAATGAGCAAAATTTTAGAGATTGAAGACTTAACGGTAAGCTTTGATGGTTTTAAAGCTCTGAACAACCTGAATTTTAGTATGGATTCGGGAGAATTAAGAGTTATCATTGGGCCGAATGGTGCAGGTAAGACGACTTTTCTCGATGTGATTACGGGAAAAGTGCAGCCAACGGCAGGGAGAGTATTATTCCAAGGTAAAAATATCAAAAAAATTCCTGAATTCAAGATTGCTCGCATGGGTATTGGGCGTAAGTTTCAGACTCCCAGGGTCTATCTGAATTTAACTGTGCAGGAAAACTTAGATTTAGTTTGCAATCAGAATAAAAACGTCGTGGCAACTTTGTTTGGTCGTGCTAGCACTGGTGAACAAAGAACTGTGGCGGGGTTGTTAGAAACCATTGGTCTAGATGCCAAAGCTAACCTGCTAGCTAATTTACTTTCCCATGGTGAAAAACAACGATTGGAAATTGGTATGTTGGTGGCACAATCCCCCGATCTACTGCTGGTAGATGAGCCCGCCGCTGGGTTAACCGATGAGGAAACAGAAAATGTGGGAGCTTTAATCCTTTCTCTAGCAGAGAGTCATTCTATTATTGCGATCGAACATGATATGGAATTTGTCCGTCAAATCGCTAATGATAAGGTGACAGTACTCCATCAGGGTTCTTTGCTTTGTGAGGGAAGAATGGAAGAAGTCCAGAATGATCCCAGGGTGATCGAGGTTTATTTAGGAGAAACACCAGACAGTGACGATCATGGAACAGAGTAAATACCCATAGGTAAATAAAATAAACCAAAATCAGTTTTAACTACAAGATTGTCAATGAAGATCGAACATTTTGATGACATAGGGTATTATTATCAGACTGTTAAAGATTATTTGCTAGAACAAGAAGCTGCGAATTGTTTGATGTTGGGTTTGTGTTCTTCAAAAAGTCGATTAGAGCAACCTTATTTGGCAGTAGCAACTCAAAACGAGTTTATATGCGGTACTGCAATGAGAACTCCACCTCACCAGCTAATTTTGTCTAAATGTGGCTCCGAAGAAGTGATTAGAGCGATCGCCTTAGATATAGTAGCCAACAACATATCTTTACCAGGTTTAATATCGCTAAAATCGGAAGCCATCGCTTTTGCTCGACAGTGGCAATCTCTGACGGGGCAATCTTATCGTTTAAATGTAGCGCAGCGTATTTATCAGTTAGAAACCATCACAGTAATTAATTATGCTGATGGTCATTTGCGGAAGGCAACACAAAGCGATCGCTCTTTACTAATCAATTGGATTAAAGCTTTTGAAGTCGAAGCACTAGGAGAACAAAAAACCGAACAGGATTATCAAAATTGGTATGATTTGCGTATGCGCCAAAATAGCCTATACGTTTGGCAAAATAATTTCCCCGTATCAATTGCAGGTTATAGCGGCTCAACTCCTAATGGCATCAGAATTAATCCTGTTTATACCCCTCCAGAATATCGCAATCAAGGTTATGCAAGTTCTTGTGTAACTGCTTTAAGTCAAACCTTATTAGATCGAGGAAATAAGTACTGTTTTTTGTTTACTGATCTAGCTAATTCCACGTCTAATAGTATTTATCAAAAAATTGGCTATCAGCCTGTGTGCGATGTGGATAGTTACTTATTCAATTCAGATTCATCAAAACTAAAAAAATGACCCAAACAACAATTAGCAATCAACCTGCAACAGACCTAATGCTGAGGGTAACTGACTTGAATGTTTACTATGGCGAAAGTCATATTCTGCGCAATGTAGACCTTAGTGTTCCCGCAGGACAAATGGTCTGTTTAATCGGACGTAATGGTGTAGGCAAGACGACTCTGTTAAAGACGATTATGGGCTTACTACCGCCCCGCACGGGAGAAATATTTTTTGGCGATCGCCCAATAACCAAACTAACTCCTGATCGCCGAGCTAAATTAGGGATTGGTTATGTACCCCAAGGTCGAGAAATTATTCCTCGAGTATCGGTTAAAGATAATCTGCTATTGGGTTTGGAGGCAAAACCTGAAGGCAGAAAAGGCAATGAAGCGATTCCGGAAGAAATATTTGAGCTATTTCCCGTGCTAAAAACCATGCTGGGACGGATGGGGGGTGACTTGAGTGGTGGACAACAGCAACAATTGGCGATCGCACGGGCACTGATGGGCAAACCCCGTTTATTGGTGTT
>JBJOPG010000048.1:0-20155 GCA_046050865.1 Cyanobacteriota bacterium | reverse complement strand
CAAAGTTTATGCTATTCATGGGAAGAGATTTTTGATGATTTGCTTGGTAACTTTCATCTTCTGTCTTTTCCTTACCTTTTCCTAATTCACATCAGACGTACAAGACAAGCAAATAATCGTTTCAAGAATAGCTTGTTGCTTATCAAATATGCGTACCTTTTGCGATTACCTTCCAGGTAAGCTTCGCGATCGCTTTTGACCAGATTTTCTGTTTAAATGTAGCAAGTATAAAGCTTTTGCTTGGTTCTTAGTGGATTTTGATCATAAATTCAAAATTGATTGAACAGCAGACAACGATATACTAACTAATAATAAAGAGCTGAAAATTGTCTAAACTCTAGATCCAGTTAGAGATTAGCGTAATTCAATACCATAGATAAATATGAATTCAGGAATCGACTTACAAGGAAGTTTTGTCCAAACTCTCCAGGATTTTGGACTTCCCGTTGGTTTAGCCAAAGCGATTTGGTTGCCATTGCCCATGTTGTTGATGATTATTGGCGCAACGGTGGGAGTTTTAGTAGTAGTTTGGCTGGAGCGGAAAATCTCGGCGGCGGCGCAACAGCGGATTGGGCCAGAATATGCAGGGCCTTTAGGGGTATTGCAGCCTGTGGCGGACGGGATTAAATTAGTTTTCAAAGAAGATGTTATTCCTGCCAAAGCCGATCCTTGGTTATTTACCCTTGGCCCTGTCTTAGTAGTAGTACCAGTATTTTTGTCCTATCTCATCATTCCTTTTGGACAAAACTTAGTAGTAACGGATTTAAACGTCGGAATTTTTATCTGGATTTCCTTATCCAGTATTGCCCCTATCGGTTTGTTGATGGCGGGTTACGCTTCCAATAACAAATACTCTCTGTTGGGGGGATTGAGAGCAGCCGCCCAGTCCATTAGTTATGAGATTCCCTTGGCTTTATCAGTGTTGGCGATCGTCATGATGTCTAATAGTCTGAGTACCATCGATATTGTCAATCAACAGTCAGGCTACGGCATACTAGGCTGGAATATTTGGCGGCAACCCGTAGGCTTTATTATCTTTTGGATTGCAGCTCTGGCGGAATGTGAGCGTCTTCCCTTCGATTTACCTGAAGCTGAAGAAGAATTAGTGGCAGGTTATCAAACAGAGTACGCAGGGATGAAGTTTGCTTTGTTCTATCTGGGTTCTTATGTGAACTTAGTGCTGTCGGCTTTAGTGTTCGCAGTTCTCTATCTCGGCGGTTGGGAATTCTTTATTCCCCTAGATCGTTTAGCTGAATGGATTGGTGTTGCTGATACTACTCCTTGGTTGCAGGTCTTGACTGCTTCCCTGGGGATTATTATGACCCTATCTAAAGCTTATTTCCTAGTCTTTCTTGCCATCTTATTGCGTTGGACTGTACCTCGTGTGCGGATTGACCAATTGCTAGACTTAGGGTGGAAATTCCTCTTACCAGTTTCTCTAGCTAACCTATTGGTTACTGCCGCCTTGAAACTATCGTTTCCCGTAGCTTTCGGTGGCTAATCAGCACAAAAATTGCCCAAAGTATTTAACCTCAAAATCAAGCTAAAAATACATTACAGCAAACATCATGTTTAAGATCCTCAAACAAGTGCAGGACTATGCCCAAGAAAGTTGGCAAGCTGCTAAATATATTGGTCAAGGTCTTTCTGTCACCTTCGACCACATGCAGCGCCGTCCGATCACCGTACAATATCCCTATGAAAAACTCGTTCCCTCCGAACGCTATCGTGGCAGAATTCACTACGAATTTGATAAGTGTATTTCTTGTGAAGTTTGTGTTCGAGTCTGTCCGATTAACTTACCTGTGGTTGATTGGGAATTCGACAAGGTAGCTAAAAAGAAAAAACTCAAGCATTACAGTATTGATTTTGGGGTCTGTATCTTTTGTGGTAACTGTGTCGAGTATTGCCCCACCAACTGCCTGTCCATGACGGAAGAATACGAATTGGCTTCTTATGATCGTCACGAGCTAAACTACGACAGTGTGGCTTTAGGACGCTTGCCTTATAAAGTAACTCAAGATCCGATGGTAACTCCCCTCAAAGAGTTTGCCTATTTACCTAAAGGAGTGGTTGAACCCCACGGTTTAGCTAAGGGAGCGCAACGAGCGGGAAAACGGACAGAAGATATCCTAGCAGAGATAGAAGCTGCTAAACCCAAAGAAGAAGCTACAACGGAAGGATAGAGCCATATTTTTGGTTGAGCGTTTTGATTAAGTAATTTAGCAAGGGGAGAAAAGAGTGAATTTAGCTGAAGGGGTACAGATCGTTTCTTTTGGCATTTTGGGTTTAATGATGCTTGGTACAGCCTTGGGGGTTGTGCTGCTACCTAAAATTGTCCATTCGGCTTTTTTATTGGCAGGAGTGTTTATCAGTATCGCTGGTTTATACATTCTACTCAATGCCGATTTTGTGGCAGCAGCCCAAATTTTGGTCTATGTCGGTGCAGTTAACGTCCTGATTTTGTTCGCGATCATGTTGGTTAATAAACAAGAAGATTATGTCGAACTTCCTGGACGGACAGTGCGTCGAGTGGCAACTGCGGTAGTCTGCTTAGGACTGTTTGCCCTCTTAGGAACCATGGTGTTAGCAACCCCTTGGGCGATTGATACTACCACTGTTCCCATAGAGGATACAGTTGTGGCTTTAGGGGAACATTTCTTTAGTGATTATCTATTACCCTTTGAGTTGGCTTCAGTCTTGCTGCTGATGGCAATGGTGGGGGCAATTATTTTGGCGCGTCGTGATTTAATTCCCGAATCTATGGTTGCTGGCGATCCCATCAGCACGAAGTTGACTTTGCCTGAGCGTCCACGGGAATTAGCTACCTTGAGTAGTGATAGCGATCAGCAGAATTAGTCCTAAAATTATCCTAATTAATTAATCAACAAGTGAGTAAGGAGAAGTAAAAAAGTGCAGTTAGAATATTTTTTGCTGCTAGCTGCGGCATTATTCTGTATCGGAATTTATGGTCTAATTACCAGCCGTAATGCAGTTCGAGTTTTGATGTCGATTGAGTTGATGCTCAATTCAGTCAATCTCAATTTGGCAGGATTTTCCAATTATTTAGATCCAGAAAATATTAGAGGTCAAGTATTTACGGTATTTGTCATTACCGTAGCCGCCGCCGAAGCAGCAGTTGGTTTAGCAATTGTGTTGGCTATTTATCGTAACCGCAACACCATCGATATGGAGCAGTTTAATTTACTTAAATGGTAGTAGATTAAGCGCGATCGCCAATATCAACAGCCGAGTTAACCCTCGGCTATTTTTTTATCAGCAAAGCGATCGCTTCTTGTTAAAGATGCCAATCCCAGTTAAATTTTGCTGAAGTTAGATACCCTAATCAGTAACGGTAAATTGCAATTATTAAACTAATCCATGTCTCATTTCTATTTTGATGCTGAATCGAGCGATCGCCATTAAATCTTGTCACCGTAACAACTAACTTCGATATCTTTAATTTTAGGGTCTAGCTCTATGGAATATTCTTGTACTTGGTTTTCGAGCCAAGCAGAAAATAGCTGGTTAAGAATTTGTTCCCGTAATGAATCGTTTAGCTGGGGTTGAATGATTTCTTCAACTAAAATCAGATGAGCTTTTTTATTCACCATAATTGGTTTGAGTACTTCTGGTGGCTTAGAAGCAAAAACAGCCGCAGAGATGGCTGAATTTAGAGTGGTTCGGGATAAAACTCCTAGATAACCATGTTGACGGCGTAAATTTGGCTCTTGAATATATTGACGAGCAATTTGAGCAAAAGTAGTTTCTTGCTCTTCCAAGGCATAAAACTCTTCTATGGCCACACCAAAATCATCAAAAATAATTTCATATAGGACAGCTTGAGTAAAATCTAGCTGATGTTGGTAAAAATAAGGTTCGACGCGATCGCCAAACAGATGCTGAATTAATTTAGTAGTAATTACTGATTCGCCAATTAATTGTTCAAAATCATCTCCCGTCAGATAATTCTTGTTCAGCCATTCCCAGGTTATGTTAGGGTCACTAAGATTATATTTAAACCGAAAGCTGTCTGCTGCTTCCTGTAATTCGCGATCGCTTATGGTTATTCCTTCGGCACGAGCTGTATCAGTAATAATTTGATGGTAGACAGTTTCTTGAATCACGGATGCCAGCTTACAGGATCTTTTTAATTGTTCTAAAAATTTTGATGAAGATATTTGTAAGTTTTTTGACATAAATCACAGTAATTTCGTAATTTCTCTTGGTTAAAAATCCACACCACCCTTTTTCAATTTTTTGAAAGGTTCCAGAAAGTAATCTATCAAACGACGTTGCCTAACCACAACCTCTGCTGTAGCAGTTTGACCTGGAGTAATGTTAATTTTATCGCTAGCAGTAACTAGGTAAGCCTGATCTACAGTTATATCTAGTTCAAAAAATTCGCTTTCGCCTTTTTCAGCCGTCTGTCCCGATGGAGGAGGATTGTCGGTAACTTTAGAGTCGGGAGAAATCCAACTTACATGACCTTCGACGATACCATAATCTTGGAAAGGATAGGCATCTAGCTTAATCTTGGCTGGCAATCCTGTCTTGAGAAAAGCAGTTTTTGAACTGGGCATCCTCCCTCTAAGTACCAAATCTGATTCAGGATAAAGGTTGTTTTTGACTTGAGCAATCATGGCGACGATTTCTCCCGATTCTAATGTCGCTTCAGCATTTTGAACGGGAAACTCAAATATAGTTCCTGCCACAGGTGCTTTGATTGTATATTGGGTTAACTGAAACTCCAAGGATTTCACTTGATTGTCTGTCTGAGCTATTTCTCCTTGAAGCGAAGCTATCTGAGCTTCTGTATTCTGCAATTTTTCCTCGGTCTCTAGCAAAGCTAAATCATTAGTATGCTGCAAAGAAGTAAAACTACCCTGCTGTTCCGATACTCTCAGTTTAGCCTGTTCAGTTTTGAATGCTTGTTCCTTAACTAAAGATTGATAGCTGCTTTGTACTTCTCTCAAACTCGATTGAGCTTGTTTCAGTTCAAATCTTGCTTTTTCAACTTCTGTCTTGGCTTCTTTGGCTAACTGAATAGCTTCCATGAGACGGTCTTGGGAAATTGCCCCATTTTGATAGGCTTGACGATAGCGCGGGATCTTCTCTGCCGTAGATGTGACTCGGATTTTAGCTAATTCGCTAGCAGCCTGCTTGGTTTTAATTGCTTCTTTTGCCTGTTCTAACTGAGCTTTTTTCTCATTTTGCTGTGAAGCATGCATGCTAACAGAAGATTTAACGCTTTTTTCAACCTGCTCTAATTGAGCTTGCTTTTCGATCAACTGTGATTGATTGCGCTGTTGTTGAGAATCGAGAGTCTGTAAATGTTTGTTTTTGAGCAATTTTAATTGAGCGAGCTGATTTTTTTGTCCCGCTAATTTTTCTCGCTGCTGCTCTAATTGGGATGCAATTGTCTGGGATTCTATGATGAGTAATTTTTGTCCTTTGTGAACTACCTGTCCCTCTTTGGCTAAAATTTTTGTTACCTTGCCACTTACCGCAGCATTTATTTCCCAAGTTTTAGCTTTCGGCTCGATTTTTCCTCTAGCCGTACCAGTTTCGTCTATCTTGGCAAAAAAAGTCCAAGGCAAACCAATGGAAATTAACATAATCAATAAATAGATAAAACCTCTGCTCCAGACCCGAGGCAAAGTATTGAGTAGTTCTTGAGTGGAACTAGACCAACGTTCTTGAAGCTCTAAAGTTTGTGATGGTGTTAGGACTGGTGGTGGCGTTGTAGCTGTTTTTGCTATGTCAACGGTGCTAGTGGTGCTAATTGTGAGTTGGTTATCAAAAGCTTTTGGTAATAGTTTTGGTCCTATCTGGTAGTAACCTTTATTTACCGAGGAGATGGCATCTCTAATTTCTTCACCAGGAGTATTTTTTAATAAGTATCCTTTAGCCCCCGCCTGGAGAGCATTTTGTAAGTATTCACTTCGATCATAGCCACTAAAAATTAAAACTTTGCACTCAGGATATTTTTCAGTGATGATTTGTGTCAAACCAATACCATCTATTTCGGGCATTTCCAGATCGACTAAGGCCACGTCTGGATGGAGAGATTCTACTTTTTGAACAGCCTCTCGACCATTATTTGCCGTTCCCACCACCTTTAAATAAGATGCCTCTGAATCGTTATCGAGCACTTTTGAGAGAAACTGCCGTGCAAAATGTTGATCGTCTACGATCAAGATCCGAATAGTATCACGCAGACTAGAACCAGATTGAATTTGAGACGAAGAAAGATTGTTGTCATTCATATTTTTTATGCATTAATTTTAAGAATCAATTTCGTAATGATTGATTGTTACTTGATTCAGTGAATCGCATTTGTTTGCTGGTGATTGAGATAGTAATATTGACCCCGCTTGGCCATCAGATCGTTGTGATTGCCGCTTTCTATCAAGACACCACGATCTAAGACCAAAATTAAATCGGCACTACGAATTGTCGAGAGACGATGAGCAATAACCAGCGTTGTTCGATCGCGAGTAATAGTGTTGAGATTGTTTTGAATAATGCGTTCTGACTCGGTATCCAAATTACTAGTCGCTTCATCTAAAATAAGTAGACGAGAATTGCCCAATAAAGCCCGGGCGATCGCGATTCTTTGTCGCTGTCCTCCAGAGAGCATTCCGCCCCCTTCACCGATTTGAGTTTTATAACCCATCGGTAATTCTTGGATGAATTCATGAGCACCAGCTTGTTTTGCGGCTTGAACTATCGCTGCAAAATTGGCATCCCTAAAACCCAAGCTAATATTTTCGCGAATTGTCCCCCCAAACAAAAAGGTATCCTGATCGACAACTCCCACTTGCGATCGCAAAGACTGGAGAGATAAGCTGCTGATGTCATAGCCATCGATGAGCACTCGACCTTCAAGGGGAGCATAAAAACCCAGCGCCATTTTAGCAATAGTGGTTTTACCAGAACCACTACGACCTACCAGTGCCACCGTCTGCCCTGGCAATACTTCAAAAGAAAGGTTTTCTAAAGTATTGACTTCGTTTTGTGCTTGATAACGAAAAGTTACGTTTTCAAACTGAATATGACCCACTAGAGGAGGCAAATATTGTCGAGAACCATCTTGTGCGTCTTCTTCTACCGGCGAATCGATCACATCTTCAATTCGCTCGACGGCAATGAGAACTTCCTGTAGTTCATTCCACATCATAGTCAAGCGATTAAAAGGATTAATTACATTACCCAGCAGCATGTTGAAAGCGACCAACTGCCCAATAGTTAGCTCATCATGAATTACCTGCCAAGCACCAAACCAGAGTAAGCCTACGGTAATTAAAGTCTGAATCAAAGAGCTAATTATTTGCAGGGTGTTATTAATTAGCTGACCAGAAAAATTCTTGCGAATAGACTCGCCAAACAGTTCTTCCCAATGACCGCGAACTATTTGTTCTACCGCCATGGATTTGATGGTGCGAATACCAGTCAGGGACTGAATGAGATATTTAGTCTCTTGATTATAAGCCGTGAAAATCTCCCGGGAAATTCTTTTGAGAAAAGGTGTAGCAATTAATGCCATTAGGGCAAACAATGGTACTAAAGCGACAATCATCAAGCTAAGTTTCCAGCTATACCAAAGCATTAGCCCCAGATAGAGAAAAATCGTTAACAGGTCAAGAATGATTGATAACGCTTCTCCCGTGAGAAATCTTTGAATCTTACGATTCTCCTGAATCCGCGAAATAATGTCACCAACATAGCGAGTTTCAAAAAATGATAGGGGCAAGCGGAAGGTGCGATCAACAAAGCCGACAATTAGAGCTAGATCTATGCGATTGGCAGTATGAACTAGTAGATACTGACGTAATCCCGTCATGGCAATCCGAAACAAACCAAAGAGCAGCAATCCAGAACCAACCGCTGTTAAGGTTAGATCGCTGCGTTGCACCACCACCCGATCTAACAATAATTGGGTTAAAAGAGGGACAACCAAGCCAAATATTTGAATTGCAATTGACGCCAAAGCAATTTCTAGAATAATCGTGCGATGAGGCTGGAGTAGCTCAAAATATCGACCCAAGGAACTGCTGTTTTCTACGGTCTTCTTGAGCAGTGCAGTTGGCTGAAGCAACAGTGTATAACCAGTCCAGCCGCGATCAAATTCCTCGCGACTTAAGGTGAGTTGACCGATCGCTGGATCGGCAATTATCACTTTTCGATTAGTCACTTTGTAGACGACAACGTAGTGATTTCCCTCCCAGTGAGCAACTACAGGCAAATTTTGTTCTGCCAATTTATCTAAAGTAGCTGTCACCATCCGAGCAGTAAAGCCAATGCTTTCTGCCGCTCCAGCCAAGTCGTTCAAAGAAGCACCATTACGGTCAACATTAGCTAATTCTCTTAAACGATTGATACTAAAGCGTTTACCCCAATAGCGACCGACCATTACTAAGCACGCTGCTCCACAATCGGAAGCACTTTGCTGAAGAAAGAAGGGATAACGTTTGCTAAGTTGCTGCCAAAAATGGTTTATTTGTAATTTTGGGCTAGGAAAATATGCTTTACTGACTGCTGCTTTTGATTCTGAATGAGCGGTAGAATAATTAGCAGATACTTGCTCAACTTGCTCGGGTTTAATTACCTCTGCATAGGAAACGGGAATCTCTTCGTGTTCTTTGTGCTCATTAAATTCTTCATTTTGCTGATCCCAAAGCTCAGATTTATGGGGGGGAAATCTGATGAAGTTGGCACTAGTTTCTGTTACGCGATCGCTCGGTAACTGACATTCCATCCCCGAATCTCGTTCGACTGCAAACAAATCTACCGGACTGTTTACTAACCATGTTCCTGTCAGCGGTAAATCATCTAAGAAATATACTTTCCCCGGAATTATTTTTTGACCAGAGGAATGTAATATTTCCCCTTGCCGTAATAACCATAGTTGTTTGCCTAAAATTGATTCCGGTACATTGCCTACCTTTAGTCGATGGTTAACCAGACGAGGCAGTATTTTGGTTAATTTTGCTGTTTTGCGGCGATCGCCCTGATTAACGCTCTGATTGAGTAATATCAAATCTCGCAGCTTTGCTCTTCTTGCTAAACTCTGCCGTATTGTAGGATATTTCTGAAGCAATTCCAGGATTAATTCTTCTTTGAGCTGGCACAATTGTGTATTTGCCGATGCTCTAATTGAATAAGCTTGAAAATCATCAGCAAACAAACTGAGTTCGCCAAAAGACTCTCCTGCTTCTAACGAGATTAATAAATTGTCATTGCGATCAATTAATCTTACTTTGCCCTTAATAATGATATATATACCCGGATCAACATTATTTTGGGAATGCCAAAATAAATCGCCCGTTTCCGGTTCTACTAAATTAACTTGTTGAATACCTTCTGATAGCTCAGGCAAAGAGTTTTGTCCCAAAGCTCGAGCAACTAGTTCTAATATTTGTTGTGAAACAACCATGCAATAGTATTGAAATCGTGCTTTTTGCTTGAGAACATCATAAAGGCATTTGTGTAACTAAATACAGTTAGTTTTATGATTAATTTATTGTTGTTATCACTAATCATTTCCCCTAACTTTTTATAACTTTTTGTGACCATAAAGGTAAAAACTTGGAAGAAAATAAAGAAACTTGAAGAAGCACACTTGAAAAAGTACAAGGAAAGAAGTAGCATTACATATCAAATGTGATCTATTGTTTAGTAATTTTCAAGTAACCGCTTTGGCAGATCTTCCCCCCCAAAAACAACTACCTCCGAGTGAAAGGCAAAATTACGAAAGACAAGATTCTATGAGTAACCAGCAAAATCACTTGAGAAGTAGAAAAATCATAGTTTTTGGTATACTTACTGCCATTTTACTAACTATTTGGGCTCTCAATCGTCAAAAAGAAACTTCTAAAAGTTCTGACCTTCCTCAAAGTAAATCAGGAATTTCAATAGAAAGCTTGCTAAATAGCAATCAGAGGGATCAGAAAGAGGACGATGCGGAGATTCAGCAGAGATTGAGTTTGGGAGAAAAAATTCTGGTTAGTGCCGATAATAATCCCAACAAGCAATCGGCTGTTAAGGAGTTTGCTGCGGGTGATTTTTTAAATGCACAGCTATTATTTACTGACTCTTTAAAAGCTCATCCTAACGATCCTGAAGCTTTAATCTATTTAAATAATTCTCTGGCAGCAGTAGATGCAGCGATGGATCTGGAAATTATCAAAATTGGCGTCAGTGTTCCCGTCGGAGGAAGTCTTGACGTTGCCAAGGAGATACTGCGTGGAGTTGCTCAAGTGCAAAATGAAATTAATAAGCAAGGGGGAATTGAGCTAGATGGTACAAAAAAACTAGTTCAAGTTCAAATTGCCAATGATGACAATGATCCAGAAATTGCCCGAAAAATTGCGGCTGGTTTTGTCGCCGATCCGAAAATTTTGGGAGTGGTGGGACATAATTCTAGTGATGCCTCCATGGCAGCAGCACCAATATATCAGCAGGGAAATTTAGTGATGATTTCTCCAACTAGTACCTCCCGAGAATTATCTCAAGCAGGTAATTATATATTTAGAACTACTCCCAGCGGGAGAGTTCTAGCAGAAACCATGGCTGAATATGCAGTCAGTATTAACCGCACAAAAGTTGCCGTCTGCGTTGATGCTGGTAGTTCTGCTAGTAAATCTTTTAAAGAAGAATTTTCTTTATCTTTGTTTGAATCAGGTGGAGAAATTACTCCTACTAATTGTGACTTTGACAGCGCCAAATTCAATCCTGATGAAATACCCTCAAAAGCGATCGCTGATGGTGCTGAAGCACTATTACTAATTCCTTCTATCGATAAAATTAATCAGGCTTTAGATGTAGCCAAAGCCAATCGAAATCGCTTGACCTTGTTAGGCAACAATTCAATGTATACATACGAAACTTTAAAAGTCGGACAATCAGATATTAATGGCTTAATACTTCCTGCCGCATGGCATCCGAAGGTTACTGAAAATACTGCATTTAATAAAAATGCTAAGGATCTGTGGGGCATGGAAGGAAGCTGGCGCACTGCTACGGCTTATGACGCTACCAAAGCTATCTTGACTGGTTTAAGTTCAGCTACTACTCGTCAGGAGTTACGACAAAACTTGAGCAATCCTGGTTTTGCTGCTCCTGGAGCTATAGGCAAAATTACTTTTCAACCTTCTGGCGATCGCCAAATCAAAGGAACTTTAGTTAAAATACAGCCAGGTAATTCTTCAGGGACAGGATATGATTTCAAGTTAATTGACTCAGGGCAACCGACTGTAAAATCTAAAAAATAGCTAACCACAATGAAAGAACTAGAGGCAAAGATACGGTGCTAAGTAAAATACTACTGGCTGCTACGTTTTGATTCAAATCGTATACTTCGGCTAAAATCAAACTGGCAAAAGCAGTAGGCATGCCAGACATCAGCACCAATACCAAACAACCATCTCCTTTCATCCCAAAAAAGGTTAGTAGTGTTCCAGTTATACCTGGTATAACAATCATTTTAATGATGGCAGGGAAAATTCCCCAGCGCAAATTTTGCCATTGTTGAAGTTTACTTAATTGCATTCCAATCAGAATGAAAGCTCCTGGTACGACGAATAAAACTGATTGAGAAATAGTTGCCTCAAGAAGATCGGGAAAAGACAAACTTCGACTAGTATAGCCATAAAAAAATGCCCATAGAGAAGGCAAAAACAACAAAGTTTGTAGTTGATCTAACCAATTGTTTTGGGTTTCAGCTTTACTATACTGATCTGCCACGAGTACTCCCAAACCATAGCTACCTAAAATGTTATGGGCAACTCCATATAAGACAATCCAACTCCAATAGTTTTGATTGACCAAAGGAGGTATTAAAGTTAAACCGACAAAGCCTGTATTGCCTAAAATAGAGGCAAGAATAAAACTGCCTATCCCAGTATTAGTTATAGGTAGAGGAATTGATTGATTAATTTTTTTAATTATCAGATCATTTGATTCAACCTCAACCAAAGATCCCTGCAACTGTCTCAGTGATGTTATATCAGTACAAGTGCCGTAAAGTAATTGTTTAAATGTCCTCAGGATCACCAAGGCTAGTGCTAAACCGAATAGCAGCACGAGTATCGTCACTACGGGAGGCAGCCAAGCTATCTGCTCAAAATTAGATTTCCGTGCTAGAAAAAAAATTTGTAAGGGGACACCAACCCAGTAAAGGGAGAGACTTAAAAGTTTAGATATGTTTGCGTTGACTATTCGCTCTCGGTAGATTATTACTCCAACAACCGACCATAATACACTCTGCAAGACAACTAACATTTGTTCTCCTAACGAAAATATAGCAACAAATTATTGAATAAATTTACAAGATGATTCTAAATATTTTTTATACTTCTAGTGAACTCTACCCCAAAAATTTGAATAACGTGAGCAAATTTTTGCTGTGAAACCAGACACTAGTTTTATGGTAAATCCTATGTTGCTACTCACTTGAACTGCACATTTAAAAATTTCCCAGATCGCCTATATTGAGCCTTGCAGTACTATTTATAGGGTTCTATTTGCACCTAAGATAACACAAAAGCATTTATGCAACAAATATAATTGGTAACTAATATAATTAATTAATATTAATATATCGTTATTTTTGTCTAAGTCTTTTAAAAACTTTTTAAAAACTTTAAACTGAAAACAATGAATTTGCTAGTTTTTTGCAAAAGCTAGTTTTTCATGATAGTCTTCTCCTTGGACGTGAACAAAAGCATAATTACGATTGAAAGTTTGAGATTCGGAAAAAGTTTGAAATCAAACAGAATATCTATTTTGTTAATACGAATTAGTAGGGCTAAATACTATATATTTAGCTTCATCTATTTCGATGTCCAGATGTAAATTTAATGAGAATTAAGTCGTGAAAATCAATATTTCTACAATCGAAAACAGAAACGGAATTTCTAACGTTCAAACTGCTGATGCCGATAAAATAATTGGCGGAGATGGTGTGTCAATTAACTTCAATATTGCACTGCAAGATGGTGGACCAGGTGCTGCTAATGCTGGTATTCCTCAATTCAATTTCGTAGCACAGACTACAGATATTGATGCTGCCAATTCATCAAATGGTAAACCAAATCACCAAGCTACTCTTATACTTAGTGGTAGGCTCGGTGACTAGAATTTGCACTTTTGACAGTAAGTCTTAAAACTTTGTCTAAATTAATAGACTTATCAACTGTTTAAACATTTTGCAATGTTTTAATTAGGTGCAGTGCTATCAGAATCTTGATTCATCAGGATTCTGATATTGCTCGAATAATCAAGATTACAAAACTTATTTTGCTGCTATTGAAATATCCATCAAGCAGTATTTAAGCTCATGTACTAAGTAAAACAAATGAGAATATCGATAGAAAAAATAGAGGCAGAAAAAATTAGAGAGGTGGAGCATACAACCTCCCTCAAAATTGTTGGCGGTAAAACACAGTATGGCAGTGTTGATGTATCTGGTACTGTTGGTAACAGTACTGCTGGAGCTTCACTCTATTTTTTTAATAGTGGAGCAAATCCTGTTTCAGAATTTGGTGCCAGCATTGATGTGCGTAAAACTGACACTGAAACCTCCTCTAGCAGTAGCTCTTTTATTAAATTACGGTAGTTTATCCAATACTCCCCGTTCATAGGGGTTGAACTCGCTCACTTTTGGCTTTGCTGGAGCGGGGCTTTTTTTTGATTTGATCATGGTAGATCGTTAAGTTAAATTTTGCTGGATTAGATACCCTATAACGGTATATTGCAAACTATTTAACTAATTCATGTCTCATTTCTATTTTGATGTCGAAGACAGCGATCGCCAATCTTTTGAACTTCCAGGGTCAAGGCCCCACTATAATCCAGACCGTCCTGGACAAGTGGATCATATTTTTCTCGATTTGGTTTTAGATATTCCTCAGCAGCGTTTTCAAGGAACTTGCACCACGACCATTATTCCTGTGCGATCGCCTATTGAACGCCTGACGATGGATGCAGTGGATTTAGAAATTACCTCTGTCCTAGTAGATGGGGTGAGTTGCCAGTTTGATTATGATGGGTCAAAAATTGAGATTCATTTGCAGCAGGTTACGACGACGGAAGTGATCAAGATCGAGATTGCCTACTCGGTGGATCATCCTCAACGAGGACTCTATTTTATTCAACCCACTGCCGATTATCCTGATAAACCCACTCAGGTTTGGACACAGGGAGAAGACGAAGACTCTCGCTTTTGGTTTCCTTGTTTTGATTATCCTGGTCAACTGGCTACTTCCGAGATTCGAGTACAAGTACCCCAAGGATTTAGGGCAATTTCCAATGGGGAATTGTTGAAAACTGAGTCAGTTCCTGACGGGGTGGTCTATCATTGGTCACAACAGCAAGTACATCCTACTTACTTAATGACTTTAGCGGTAGGAGACTTTGCGGAGATTAAAGATGAATGGCGCGGCAGATCAATTACCTATTATGTTGACCAGGGAAGGGAAGCCGACGCACAACGCAGTATGGGTAAGACTCCCCGCATGGTGGAATTTTTGTCCCAGAAGTATGGTTATGACTATCCCTATCCCAAGTACGCTCAAGTATGTGTTGACGATTTTATTTTTGGCGGGATGGAAAATACTTCCACTACCCTGCTAACGGATCGCTGTTTGCTGGATGAACGAGCTGCGATGGATAATCTGGGAACTGAGAGCTTAGTCTTGCACGAACTTGCCCATCAGTGGTTTGGAGATTTAGTGGTGATTAAACACTGGTCTCACGCCTGGATCAAAGAGGGGATGGCATCCTATGCAGAGGTGTTTTGGACAGAAGCAGAGTATGGTAATGATGATGCCGCCTACTATCTCTTGAAAGAAGCCCGCAGCTATATTGCGGAAGACAGTACTCGCTACCGCCGTCCCATTGTCACTAATGTCTATCGAGAAGCGATCGAGCTATATGACCGTCATCTCTATGAAAAAGGTGCTTGTGTCTATCATATGATTCGGAGCATCTTGGGGGATGAACTTTATGACCGGGCAATTCAAACTTTTGTTCAGGATAATGCCCATAAAACCGTAGAGACAGTGGATTTATTGCGGGCGATCGACCAGGCGACGGGATATAATCTCATGTTCTTGTTTGATCAATATGTCTTTCGTGGGGGTCATCCTGATTATCAGGTGACATATACCTGGGAAGCTGAGAGCCAGCTTGCTAAACTGACCGTTAACCAAAAGCAGGCAAAAAAAGATAGTAACAGCAAAGAACTATTTGACCTTAAGATTCCTGTGGCATTTGGCTATATCGCTTCAGAATCATCGTCAAAATTGACCACCTTTACTCTGCGCATCCATCAGCACGAACAAAGTTTTTATTTTCCCCTCGAACAAAAACCTGACTTTATTAGTTTTGATGCGAACAACAATTTTCTCAAAACTGTAACTTTACAATATCCTGTGGCTGAACTAAAAAATCAGTTAAAATATGACCCCGATCCCATCTCACGTATTTACGCGGCGGGGGCATTAGCTAAAAAAGGCGGCTTAGAGGCAATCAAAGCTCTGGCTCAATCTTTGACTGACGATCCTTTTTGGGGAGTTAGATTAGAAGTAGCTAAAAAACTGGGGAGTATTAAGCTGAATCAGGCATTTGAGGCGTTAAAAATTGGCTTGCAAGATTCAGATGCCAGGGTTAGACGGTCGGTAATTATGGCGTTGAGTAACTTTAAAACTACTGCAAGTTATGAAACCATTGCCCACTGTCTCCATCAAGGGGATGCCAGTTACTATACCGAAGCCGCTGCGGCACAAAGTTTAGGTGGGATGGTAGCGGGTAATCTGAAAGAGAAACAGCCAGAGGCGATCGCCTTACTCAAAACAATCTTGGAAGAGCGTCAAGGCTGGAATGAAGTTGTCCGTAGTGGAGCGATCGCTGGCTTAAGTAAAATGAAAACCTCCCCTGAGGCGGTGGATATCATACTGGAATATAGTAAACCAGGGATTCCTCAAGCTTTAAGACTGACCTCGATTCGTTGTTTAGGTGCAATTTCTACTGGTCAAACCCCTGAAAAGTTGGGAGCAATCTTAGAGCAACTGGAAGCGATCGCGGGAGAATCTTTCTTCTTAACTCAGGTGGCAGTGACAGGGGCCTTAGGGCAGATGCAAACCCCCCAAGCTATTACTATTCTCAATGACTTAGCAGCCCAAACTCCCGATGGTAGAGTGCGTCGTCGAGCGGAAGAGGCGGCGGCAAAAGTCCAAAAAAATCTGGGGACAGACAAAGCCGTTAAGGAAATGAGAACCGAATTGGATCAGCTCAAACAGTCAAACCAAGACCTTCTTAGCAGATTAGCTAAGTTAGAAGCTAAAGAAGGTGAATGAGTTCGGAGTTCGGAGTTCGGAGTTGTCCTTTTCCCCTTAACCTTATGCGAAGCGGTACCCTTTAGGGTTAACCAATCTTCACTAATCAATGAGTACTTAACGTCAGTTAATTAATTAATTGCTGACGTTAGAGTAACTTTCCGATTCCGATTGAGGTTTGGCAAAGATCATCCGCCCCGCCGAAGTTTGCAGAGAAGAAGTCACTACTACCTGTAGCTCTCCCCCCACGCGATCGCTACCCTCTTCTACCACTACCATGGTACCGTCGTCTAGATAGCCAATCCCCTGTTCAGGTTCTTTCCCTTGTTTCAGGATTTTCAGCTCTAGATAATCCCCTGGAAGATATACAGGACGAAGAGAACGAGCTAAATCGTTAATATTTAAAATCTGTACTTTTTGCAGGTTGGCTACTTTGCTTAAGTTATAGTCATTGGTCAATAAAGTACCGTTGATTTCTTGTGCCAAATTTACCAGCTTTGCATCCACCGTCTCGATATCCTCATAATCAGCTTTGTTGATCACAATGCGATCGGGATAATTGTCCTGCATTTGATTCAGGATATCTAGACCCCTTCTGCCGCGGGTGCGCTTTTGAGAATTACTGGCGTCCGCTAGGTTTTGTAGTTCTTGCAAGACAAACTGAGGAATTAATATTTGTCCTTCCAGAAAACCTGTTTTCAGCAATTCTTCTACTCTGCCATCAATAATGCAGCTAGTATCCAAGATTTTAGTGGGCATGGCTTCTAGAGTCCCTTCTGCCACCAACATCGACTCAATACTATTAGGATTGATCAGACGTAAAAATGTTCGTCCATGAGTATCCGCCAAACTAATCCCCAGAAAAGAGAACATCACACTACCCAAAACCGCAAAAGCTGGTTTGAAGAAGCTTAACTCCTGGGGAATCGGCAACAGAAACACTGGGGCTAAAGTCAGATTCGCTACCAGTAAACCCATTACCAAGCCGATCGCTCTGGTGATGATAATCTCGATCTTCGTGTTACGGATTTGATTTTCCAAACGACGATAGGTGGTTTGTACTACAACTCCTATCCCCAAACCGATAATGGCAGCAAATCCGGCGATCACGAAGCGTAAAGCCTCGACGTTAGACACACCTTCCAAGATATCTTGGGGTAGCAACTGTAACCCATCGAATCCAATGTTCACCGCTGCAATAATGCAAATGATAATTATGATGGCATCAACCATTAGTTTTAGTTGAATAAAATAATATGAATATATTTCACCTTCACTGTAGTAAATTCTGGGCTATTCTGTGCAAATCAACGGGAGTTCTTAATATTAGCCTAAACTATAATGTGATTACTATGTTGGCAAAAAGTTAGCAATAATTTTAGACTGTCTATTTCTATAAAAATGAGTCAAAGTATTTTAAAAAGAAAGAAGTGATTTGAGCGAAATACGATTTACCACCTACTTGGTTGCCAATGATTCCCACTGCCGCCTATATTCATATTCCCTTTTGCCGTCGTCGTTGTTATTACTGCGATTTTCCTATTTCAGTAGTGGGAGATCAAGGTAAATCTTCGATGACCATGGTGGAAGATTATCTGGTGGCAGTAATCAAAGATATTCAGTTAACCCCTGAGCCGAGGCAGCCTTTAACTACTGTCTTTTTTGGTGGTGGCACCCCCTCTTTATTAGCTCCTGCACAACTGGGGCAAATTATTCAGGCGATCGCTTTACACTTTGGCATTACCCAGGATGCAGAAATTTCCATGGAAATTGATCCAGGTACCTTTGATCGCGATCGCCTACTTGGATATTTAGCTGCTGGTGTAAATCGTTTTAGTTTAGGGGTGCAAACTTTTGATGAGGAGTTATTAAAACTCTGTGGACGTTCCCACACCCTATCTGACGTGATGCAGGGAGTGGAGATCATTAAACAATTGGGCATCAAGAATTTTAGTTTAGATCTGATTTCAGGCTTACCCCACCAAACCCTAGAACATTGTCAAGCATCTTTAGACCAGGCGATCGCGATCGCCCCGCAACACCTATCTTGCTATGATTTAGTCTTGGAACCTGTTACCGCCTTTGGCAAACAGTACCAGCCAGGAAAAACTCCCCTACCCCAGGATGAAGATACGGCACAAATGTATCGATTAACTCAGCAAACCCTCACTGCGGTTGGATATGAACACTACGAAATATCTAACTATGCCCAGTCTGGTTATCAATGTCGCCATAATCGAGTTTATTGGGAGAACAAACCTTATTACGGTTTTGGCATGGGTGCAGCAAGCTACATAGCAGGAAAAAGATTTAGCCGTCCTCGCACTCGCCGAGAATACTATGGTTGGTTAGCAGCAGGGGCGATCGTTGATGTATCAGAAATATCCCCTACAGACTATTTACTTGAGACTTTAATGTTGGGTTTGCGCCTACGGGAAGGAGTTAATTTAACTCAATTCAGTGTGCAAATTCGGCAGGCAATTTTATCCTGTATTCTTCCCTACTGGAAACGAGGATGGGTCGAAATAACAACAAAGGATGGTCGATTAATTGATTTAGATGATCATCCAAGCAATTATCTATCAGGTAATAAACTACGTCTGACAGACCCTGAAGGATTTCTGTTTTCTAATACAACTCTTGCTGCTATGTTTGA
The DNA here is from genome assembly GCA_046050865.1 of Cyanobacteriota bacterium. Classification (GTDB taxonomy): domain Bacteria; phylum Cyanobacteriota; class Cyanobacteriia; order Cyanobacteriales; family Xenococcaceae; genus Waterburya. Next base: position 1,159 of record JBJOPG010000048.1, on the reverse strand, counting down.
AGAATTGGACTAAAATCATCGAATTCATCAAGTTTATCAAGAATTAATGACCAAAATTAAGACCTCTAAGAATCTTGACTCCCTCAAAATTACTTTTCGTCAATGGCTTATGAGGTTATCCCAGAATCAGTCCCCTGTACTTTTTCTCAGTGGAATAGCTTTCTGGGTATTTATTGCCGAGATACTGGTCATGTTTTTTTTAATGGCGGCACCAAAGTTACCTGAAACGGTTGAAGCTTTTATCGATAGTACTTTGTTATCAATTTTAGTCGCCCCTGCACTATACTATTTTCTCTACAGACCCTTGAAGACAGAGAATAAAGAAAGGCAACTAATTGAACATGAATTGCGACAATCAAAGCACCAGTTGGAGCTACAGGCACAACAATTACAAGCTTCTTTTGCCAATCTAGCTAGTACGAATGAAGAACTCGATAGCGTCAATCAAGAATTAGAAATTCGGGTTGAATGTCGCACCCTGGAATTAGAACAGGCTAAAAATCTAGCGGAATCAGCCAATCGTTCTAAGAGTGAATTCCTGGCTAATATGAGCCACGAACTGCGTACACCCCTCAACGCTATCATGGGTTTTAGCCAACTGATGAACCGTGAAACCTCCCTCACGACCGAACAACAAGAAAACCTAGGAATTATCAACCGTAGTGGCGAACATTTGCTGTCGCTGATTAACGATATCCTGGATTTAGCTAAAATTGAGTCAGGAAAAACTACTCTTTATCCCACAGACTTCAATCTATACGAATTATTAGATTTAATTGCCGAAATGCTAGCTCTGAAAGCAGAATCTAAGGGATTGCAGTTAATTATTGAACGAGACGCTAGCTTACCTCGATACATCCACACTGATGATAAAAAGCTGCGGCAAATTTTAATCAATTTACTGGGCAATGCCATCAAGTTTACCCAGAAAGGAAGTGTAACCCTTAAAGTCAGGGGAGAAGTGAGAGATCAAGGCAACACGATGATTACCTTCGAGATTGCTGACACGGGAGCGGGAATTGCCCCCGAAGAAATCAACAGTCTATTTCAAGCTTTTACTCAAACCGAGACAGGCAGACAATCTCAAGAGGGAACAGGTTTAGGTCTACCCATTAGTAAAAAGTTTGTGGAATTGATGGGGGGGAAGATTACTGTTAGT
>JBJOPG010000047.1:0-22522 GCA_046050865.1 Cyanobacteriota bacterium | reverse complement strand
TAATAGCAAGGAAGTCCGCACTAAAAATTGAACTGTGAAGGGAAAAATCTTAGGCTCTCGTTATCAAGTTCTAGAATATATTGCTGAAGGCGGGTTTGGCAAAACATACTTGGCGGAAGATACTCAACTTCCGGGAAAAGATCTCTGTATCGTTAAGCAACTCGCCCCAAGCTTTAACTCTCCTAAACTTCTAGAGATTGCTCGGCGTTTATTTAAAACAGAAGCCACCGCGCTTCATAGCTTGGGTCATCACCCACAAATTCCTGAGCTTTTAGCCTACTTTGAGGAAGCGGAAAAGTTTTATCTAGTGCAGCAATATATTGCCGGTCAAACTCTAGATCAAAAGCTAAGACCCCATCAGCCTTGGTCAGCAGAACAGGTCATAGAGTTGTTAAGAGATTGCCTCAATGTTTTGCGATATATCCATGAGAAGGGAGTAATTCATCGTGACCTCAAACCTGCCAATTTAATTCTGCGGAATACTGACAACAAAATTGTTTTAGTTGATTTCGGGTCAGTCAAAAACATACTTCAAGGACAAGGTAGTATGGAACAATTAACCGTAGCAGTGGGAACCCAAGGCTATATGCCCATTGAGCAGGCAAGGGGCAAACCAAATTCTACGAGTGATCTATACGCCTTAGGTGTCATTGGAATTCAGGCTCTTACAGGAGTCAAAGCACTAGATCTAGACGAAGATGAAAATGGAGAAATTATTTGGACTCACTTAGTTGACACCACCCCTGAATTGAGGCAAATTTTAACCAAAATGACCAGGTATAGCCACCGTGAGCGCTATCCATCAGCCCAAGCAGTTTTAGATGCCTTAAGTAGTTGTGATGATACTGTGGTGTCAAAGCCTCAACCAAGAAGCTCCATTGATCAGGCAATGTCTTCCTCTCTTATAGGGGCAAACCAGTATCAAAGGCAATACAACACCAACGAAGACCCTAACGCTTTGCCTGGGGTGCGTTCTGTGGCGATAGTTACTAATCTCCCTCCTCGTCCAGTTCAATCTCAAAGAAGCGCTAAACAGAGTTTCTGGAAAATGGGATTAATCGGGGTAATGGTTGCTGGTGGCATCTATCTATTTGTACAACAATTCATGCCTCAACCTGCCTCAAACGGTGTCAACCCCCAAGGGACATCTGAGGCTACACCCCAAAATAATTAGCATAATTAGCTTCCCGCCGGGAATTGATTGTCCTTCCCCTGCCATTTTCAGGACAACGTTAAAATTAGTAGGTGTAATCCTAGTGATTATCAATACTTGATGCTAAATTCACGATGTCGGCATTTTAATGTAACCAGAGGAGATTAATATGGTTGGTCAAGTTTCTAACTCAGAAGTAGATACTGCAAAGGGTGGAGAAGATTTGATGACAGATAGTTCTAGCCATCAAGAAGTGATTGAAACTGTGATTTCTACTCTCGATCAGGAGAATACAGCGATGGTTAGTCATACCAAGGAGGGTAGTATCTGGAAGTTCACTTATGGCAGTGTGGAAGTCTTTGTGCAGCTTACAGGAGAAACGGAAAACGATCTCTTAACTGTTTGGTCAAGCTTATTGCACCTTCCTGCCCGAGATGAGTCTGGATTGATGCGCCGTTTGCTTGAGATGAATTGGACTGGGACTTTTGAAACTTGCTTTAGTATTCACGATGGAAAAGTGATGATTTCGGCACAGCGGACTGTGGCAGATATGTATCCTGGGGAAATTTCTCGCTTGATTACTCTGGTGGCGAACTTGGCTGATGATCATGATGATCTGCTCAAGGAAGAATTTGGTGGTTCGTAGGTTTTTTTCGTAAGTTTTTACTGTCAGCAACTGACATATCATCAGGCAAATTATTTAAGTACTCAAAAATAAGTGCTCAAAAATCCTATTTGGCTGACAATTTCAGGGGAATGTAAAGAAAAATGCCAGGTTCTCGGTTAAGCTAATTAGTCTTTGCGACACTAGATAATAGCCTTTTAGGTGCAACATCGAAAAATCTTAAGTTTGAATTAAATGGAATTAGCAGCGAGAGCGAATTACGTATCGACTTCTATTACTTTAGCCATTGCCGCGAAAGCGAAAGAAATGAAAGCTAAAGGAATTGATGTTTGTAGCTTTAGTGCCGGAGAGCCTGATTTCCCGACTCCCAAGACTGCCCTAGATGAAGGTAAAACTCGCTATGGTGCGGCGGCGGGAGAATTGAAATTACGCCAGGCGATCGCCCATAAATTACAACAAGATAATCAGTTGCCCTATGAACCAGAGAATATCATTGTGACCAATGGTGGCAAGTATTCTTTGTATAATCTGATGCAAGTCTTGATTGATCAGGGAGACGAAGTGATTATTCCTGCTCCCTACTGGTTAAGCTATCCCGAAATGGTTAAGCTGGCGGAGGGTACACCCGTTATCGTTGATACCCTAGCCGAGAACGACTATAAGATTACCCCCGAACAGTTAGAGGCGGCGATTACCCCTAAAACGAAGCTGTTTGTGTTGAATTCTCCCTCGAATCCGACTGGGATGGTTTATTCTCCTGGAGAAATTCGCGCTTTAGCGAAAGTGATTGTGGAGCGGGATATTTTAGTTGTCTCCGATGAAATCTACGAAAAGATTCTCTACGATGATGTGGAGCATCTCAGTATTGGTTCCCTTGATGCCGAAATATTTGCCCGTACGATTGTCAGTAGTGGTTTTGCCAAAAGCCATTCCATGACTGGGTGGCGTGTGGGCTATGCCGCAGCCCCCCTGGAAATCATTCAAGCCATGACCCGCATTCAAAGTCACAGTACTTCCAATGTTTGTACTTTTGCTCAATACGGCGCGATCGCTGCTTTGGAATCCGACCAAGCGTGCGTGCAAGAAATGGTACAAGCCTTTGCCCAACGCCGTAGCTATATGTATCAGGCGATCAATGATATTCCTCAATTGAGCTGTCCTAAACCCAATGGCGCTTTTTATCTTTTCGTCGATATATCTCAAACAGGCAAAAAATCCCTGGCATTCTGTGAAGAGCTATTAGCTAGTCAACAGGTGGCGGTGATCCCAGGACTCGCTTTTGGTACCGATGACTGTATCCGTCTTTCCTATGCTACCGATATGGATACGATCAAGGAAGGGGTGAGAAGATTGGCTGAGTTTGTAGATGGATATAGCGTTTCTCGTATTCGTTAGATACACTTTGGTTTTGTTTGGGAAAGGGGAAAAGGGAAAAAAGCAGTACCTCATGGTTCTGGGAAAAGCTATAAGTTAGCTTGTTATTGATAATTCTTTTAATACTCCTCGGGAAAATTCACAAGCGTTATAAAAATTTACTAATCTTTAACATATGAATAGTAACTTAAATATAATGAGCATTGTTGCTTATAATCAGGACAGGGTTTGTTACGTATCCTAGTTTTTTGTGTTAAGCCAAATTACCTGATCGTTATATTACCAAAAATAAATATCAATCATATTTTAATATGCCAAGAATACTAGTAATTGACGACGATCCCGCAATTTCCGAATTAGTCTCTATCAACCTAGAGATGGCTGGCTATGATGTCAATCAGGCAGAAGACGGCATCAAAGGGCAAGCTTTAGCAGTCCAGCTCCAACCAGATCTGATTATGCTCGATCTAATGTTGCCCAAAGTTGACGGATTTACAGTTTGTCAAAGACTACGGCGAGATGATCGCACATCGGATATTCCAGTTTTAATGTTGACGGCTTTGGGACAAACCCAAGATAAGGTGGAAGGTTTTAACGCTGGTGCCGATGACTATCTCACTAAGCCTTTTGAAGTAGAGGAAATGTTAGCCAGAGTCAGAGCTTTGCTCCGTCGTACTGATCGCATTCCTCAAGCTGCCAAACATTCCGAAATTCTTAATTTTGGGCCTTTGACTTTAATCCCTGAGCGTTTTGAGGCAATTTGGTTTGAAAGAACAGTTAAACTAACCCATTTAGAGTTTGAACTATTGCACTGTCTCCTGCAACGTCATGGTCAAACTGTGGCACCACCTGAGATTCTCAAGGAAGTGTGGGGTTATGATCCTGATGATGATATTGAAACTATTCGGGTACATATTCGTCATTTACGAACTAAGTTAGAGCCAGATCCTCGTCATCCCAACTATATCAAAACTGTTTATGGTGCAGGGTATTGTTTGGAACTTCCCAGTACCGAACAAATGTTAGTCCAAGAAGACAAAGTTACGGCTTAGTCGATAACTTTTTAACTAACTCAGAGACATTACTGATTGATGAGCAGCAAGTAAAGCACTACCATAAGCTGCTTCGGTGTTGTGTGCCGCTTCAATCGGTACTTTGAGGTGTCGCTGTCGAATTTTCTCCCATTTCAGGTTCCTAGCTCCACCGCCAGCGGTGTAGACACAAGTTAATTGATCAGCACCTAGACTTTGCAATTTTTGATAGCCTAACCCTTCAATGCGGGACATACTTTCTAATAGACCATGAAGAAATTCTACTGGTTCCCTAGGGCGCGGTTCTAGTTGGGGTAGTAAATTAGGATCATTCACGGGAAAGCGATCGCCTGGCTCGATTAAAGGATAATACTCCAAAGGGCTAGCTAAATTAGGATTAATTTGTGCTGATAGGTGTTCTAGCTCTTGATTATTAAAAAAATGTTTTAACACCGCTCCACCAGTATTAGAAGCCCCCCCTGTTAACCATAATTTTCCTAACTTGTGGCTATAGATCCCAAATTCAGCAGCAGTAACTTTGGTGCGACTCAACAATTTTAAAACCAAAGTAGAGCCAAGGGAGGTAACCGCTTCCCCTGGTTGACTTGCTCCACTAGCTATAAATGCGGCAATACTGTCTGTTGTGCCGATCCTCACGATGCAGTTGCTAGGCAAATTTAAACGGCGACAATTGTCTCTAGTCACAACTCCCACCGAACTACCAGGGGTTAAAACTTGAGGATATAAATGACTGAAAGGTAAATCTTGCAACCAGTCAGGATACCATAAATTATCTACGTCGTATCCCAACTTAAGAGCATTGTGATAATCGCTGATGCCCAACTGACCATGAAGCAAATAAGCTAACCAATCAGCCTGATGGAGTAAATAATGGGCTTGCTTAAAGTAAGACTGTCCACTCCACCAAATTAATTTTGCCAGACTAGAAGTGGCGCTGTTTACCACATGATTCCCAGGAGCGATCGCTTTAACCTGTTCTAATACCTCTTGTCCTCTAGAGTCATTGTATAGCAGCGGTTCGGTGATCGCTTTGCCCTCAGCATCACAGAGTAAGAGGGTAGAAGAAGTTCCATTGATGGCGATCGCCTGAATATTCTCCCTTACCTGAAGGGGAATCTGGGTAATCAACTCAAATAAAGTGTCTTGCCAAGTTTGGGCTAACTGATGGTCAGGAATACTGCCGAAACTAGATTTCTGAGTGTCAATAACGTTTTTTTGGCGATCAATGGCGATCGCCCTGGCTCCAGAAGTCCCAAAATCAATACCAAGATAAAAGTTCACTAATCCAGAATAAGAGCGATCGCCAGCAATAAAATAAATATCTAAAAAATCTCACCTAAATCCAAAACAAACCCAGGTAAAACATCTTCCCCTGATAAAGTTTGCGGATTATTTAAAATCTCTACTTGTCGTCCCAATCGATATATTTCTACTGTTTTAGCTGCTGGCTCAATTAACCAACCAAGCTGGACACCATTATCAATATATTCCTGCATCTTTGCTTGTAAATCCTGATATCGCTGATTTTTAAGATCACTAGGACTGACTAGTTCGATCACAAAATCAGGAGCAAGAGGCGGAAAACCTTCTTTTTCTTTTATAGTTAGAGCATTCCATCGCTCTAATCTAATCCAACTAACATCTGGACTTCTTCTCGCACCGTTAGGTAAAACAAAAATTGTAGAAGAATCAAAAGCTTCTCCGAGTTTTATTTGACGATTCCAATTTCCTATATCTAAGTAGAGGTTAAAATTTTTTCTACCTGCTTCACCACCAGTGGGACTCATAACAATTAATTCTCCATCTTTGGTTAACTCCATTCGTGCTACTTGTTCGGCGTATGCTAGTTGCTCAAATTGTTCTGGAGTTACTCTAAATCCTTTGGGTACGGAAATTGCTTCCATTGTTTTTCTTGCTCAATCTCTTCTGTTACTATTTTAAAGCTTGTAATTCTGTTGACTAAATCAGCAATGCCGAAAATTTATAATAGACATTGATGTACTAAACTTTGCCACTCCCTAGAAGCGATTAAAGTATTAACATCCAACTGTTGACCATATTCAGCCGAATAGTTTTTGAAAGATTCCAGCCAGTCTAAAGGTATCTTGGTCGGATATTGATCACTATAAGCTTGAGATTCCCTGAGATAATTACTCATCTCCGTTAGATAGCCTGTTTGATTTAGTCGCCAAGCACCCCAAATCAGACTTTGATAACGAGATTGTGCCTCTAAAGTTTTGATTTCTGGAGCCAGATTAGATTGAGTGAAAAAATCAGCCGTAATTTGGTTCAACTCTTGAGCTTGTCGTAAAGCATCATTAGATGCATTGGTTTCATGTTGCCGATACTTCACTGTCACTTGTTCTACCCAGGCAGCAGGACAGCCAATCTTAGCCAGACGCAGCACCAAATCGACATCGGGAGTTTGTTCTAAAGTGGTGTTAAAACCCCCTGCTCGCTCTAACCAATTACGGCGAAACAGCATTGCCCCCAAGAAAACAGGTTTCCAAATGATCAAATTAGTTGCGGTGAGCTGGGGTATTTGTTGCCAGGGTTTTACCGCAGCTTGTCTTTCGGCTTGGCAATCACTAGGGGAGTCTCCGCGATAAATTTGCCAGCCACTATTAACCATCCCCAATTTATCATCGCGATCTAACAAGGCTACTTGAGAGGATAGTTTGTCGGGGAGAAAAAGATCATCCTGGTCTAAAAAGGCGATGTAGTCTCCCATGGCTGCGGCCAAACCAAGATTACGGCTAGCTGCCACCCCTTGATTAGTTTGACTCAAATAGCGCACTGCTTTGCCATATTGTTTAGCTACTTGAGCGGTATTGTCTGTGGAACCATCATCAACCACAATAATTTCATAATCTTGGTATGTCTGACCTAAGACACTATCGATCGCTGCCCCTAAATAGCGATCGCCATTATAGGCAGGAATAACAACACTGACTTTGACCACCATTTTTACCAGAAGAGAAACACCAGTAGCAATTATTGATTATTAATGATTAATTGTCGATTGGCAATTTCTGAATAGAGCCATTCTAGCTTGGTGATATTTTGCTGGAGAGTATATCTGGTGAGAACTCTTTGACGGGCTTTGTTTCCCAATAAATCAGTCATTTCAGGATGATCACGAAAGAGGGGCAGCAGAGTTTTGAGCTGGGAGGTCACATCTTGGGTATCTAGTACTACTCCCGCACCTTCTTCCAACACTTCACCATCTGCTCCCGCATCAGTAGCCAGACAAGCCACTCCACAAGACATTGCTTCTAGGAGAGAAATGGATAAACCCTCTACTAAAGAAGGCAAGATGAAGACATCCGCCGCCCGCAAAATATTAATGCGCTGTTGCTCTTCAGATACATAACCAAGCCACATAATATTATGTTCCTTGCCATAGGTAAGCTGGAGAGAACTTCTCAAAGGGCCATCTCCTACCATTAATAATTGGCAACTATCTCCCAACTCTGCTAATTTCCAAGCTTTTAATAGAGACTCAATATTTTTTTCCGTGGCAATGCGTCCTTGATAGACAAACAGTCGTTTTGCCTTGAGCTGATATTTGAGGTTGGAATAGCCTGGAGAATATTTTTGTTGATCTACACCATTAGGAATAATCACCACGCGATCGCTTGGAACCCCCAGTTTAATCAATAAGTCTCGCTGAATCTCACTAAAAACAATTACTCGATCATAACGTGCCAAACAAGGGGCATAGAGCTGATAGGTGAGGTATTGAGTACTAGACTTGAGATTGCGAATTTTACTGTCGAAGGGAGGATGAAAAGTCGCCACCAGGGGAATTCCCAACTCTTCACAGATGTCTGGCAGCCGAAAATCTAGAGGAGAGAGGGTCAGGGAAGCGTGAACTAAATCTGGTTTTAACCGTTTGAGCGATCGCAATAAGACCTTACTGGATTTGAAGGTGGGAATAGTATATACCTGAGATTTATAAATAAACGGCAGGGAAACCTCATAGCAAGCCGACCAATCTAGAGACTCTTGAGGGGGATGATGATCATAATTAGCCGGTGGTTGAGAAAAATGCAGAAAACTAACCCGATAATCTCGCTCTAACAGGGCGTTAGTTATTTCCCGACCATAGGTTACATTGCCACAAAAAGGCGTCTTTTTTCCCAGCCAAGCGATATGCATGCAAATGCTCTTTCTTCCTAGGCAGCTACGACAGTACAGCAGTCTTTTAAATATGATGGCTATTTATTAGCTTTAGTTAATTTACCAGATTAGGGGTAGACTCTGGCTGTTTCTGCGGAAAATTTGCGGTTAAATCTGAGACTTTGACCTTAGACTTTGGCATCCGACTGAGACTGGTCAGGCTTCACCCCATCATCTCTCTGCATCATATACCAGGTTAAAATCCCTCCCAAAGCAGCGATCGCCCCTAACCCCAGAATCACCCCAGGTAAGCCTAAGCGACTCTCCGCTGCCGCTGCCAGCACTAAAGGCAACGAAAGAGCAATATTCACCGCATTATTTTGTAACCCAAATACTTTTCCTCTCATGGCTTCAGGGGTTTTAGACTGAATTGTCGTCTGCATTGGTACTCCCACTAAGGCTGCAAATACACCAATTAAGGTGGTCATCACCAAAGCCAGCCAAAGATCATGAGTCGCAAAAGATAAGCCAACTAAAGAAACTGCCATGCCAATGGAACCAATCAAACTTAAGCGCGCGCGACTAATGTTTTGTCCTTTACTGCCCAAGACAGTGGCGCTTGCTCCCATACCCACACCCGCTGCTGCTAGTAAAATTCCAAACTGCTCCGCTTCAATTTGGGGAATCTGATCCGCCAGGCTAACGGCGATGACTGCCAAAGCAGCAAAAATCGAGAACAAAATGACTAACTGAATCAAGGCATTCCGCACTCGACTATTTTCTCCCAGGTATCTAATCCCATCTTGAATATCAGCTAAAACGTGGGGTGTTTCTTTGGAAGCTGGTTCCAACTTCTCCCCTGTCTTGAGGGTGAGTAAAATCCCACCCGCGATCGCATAAGCTCCTCCCACCAAGATTTCTTTGCCAATATCAGCGGGGAAGCCAATTTGACTAGCTAAACTATCGGCAAGATCCAGTAATGGCTGTCCAATGGCAAAACCAATAATTAGCAGTGCCATCATGGTGGTGGTGTAGAGAGAATTAGCCGCCAAAAGATCCTTATCTTCGAGAATTAAAGGAATTACCGCCTGTTCTGCGGGGGCAAAAAACTGCGTAAAAGTAGAAACCACGAAAGTAACCACCAACATTAAGCCAAAGCCCAAGGGAATATCGATAGACAAATTCTGTCCCTGAGATATTAGCAACAAGGGAGGCAAGGTCAGGACTAAAATTCCTCGTAGCAGATTAGAAATTACTAATACCGGTTTTTTGCGCCAGCGATCAACATATACTCCTGCCAAAGAACCAAACAATACTGCTGGAATCGTAAAGGCAATCATAATAGGTGATACCCAGCGACTAATGGGTTGCTCAGGTAACTGAAATTGAGCTGCCACGATCGCAATCATCATCACCAAGTAAACCTTATCAGCTAGCTGAGAAAATACTTGACCACTCCACAGAATCAAAAACTGTTGATTTTTTAAGACGGGAGCAAATCCTTGAGATTCGGTTGAGGTTGGTACTTCTGTTTGACTATCTGAAGTTGAGGGGGTTTCTGATTCCGACAGGCGCATTTTATCTAGTTAGGCTGGGTTTTAAAATTCAATATAAAGACTATCTACTAGGTTAGCCGAACGAATTGTCTTACCAATATGATATTGGATATATTCGCGCAAAACTTTTTCGATTCTGATCCAAGCTGCCTCAACATCAAAATTACTAGTGCTTTGAGCGGTTAATAATTCGATTGAGGACAGATCCTGATTAACTAACTGTTGTAACAGAGCTAGCTCCATCCCGTTAAGGCGGTAGTCAATTTTTGGTAGGCGAACATTGTAAGTTTCTACTTCATCTAATTCAGGCAGCTCCGAGTTTTTAGGTGATTGGCTCTGGTGGATTGCTGCTAAATCGATTATTCCCCCGCCTTCAAAGCTAAATCCCACGCGCCAGGCAACCGAATTGAGATTGGGATGCACAACTGCTTGAGTTACACAACATTCTAAGATCTGAGGAGTCAAACCAGCGATCGCGATTAAATGGAATACCGCCTGAGCCAAATAAGGATATACCGATTCTCCCGGTTCGCACTGCTCCAGCCGGCGTAGATGCTCATTGAGCAACTCATATAGCTCAGGTTGGGGTTGTTCGGCTACTGCCAAGGCAATGGATAATTCCGCCAAATATTGAGCAGTCGCCAACTTACCCAGATCTCGACTTAAACCAGGGTAAGTATAAATCGTATCCGCCTGAATAATCTTATCAAGCGATCGCCCTCTAATCACCAAAAATTCATTAATGACAAATAGTTCAGTTCTACCCCGTAACTGAGATTTATACTTCTTGGCTCCGAGGGCTACCGCCCTAATCAATCCATACTCAGGAGTCAACACCGTTACCAGGCGATCGTTTTCCTTCAGGGATGAACCTTTTAAAACAATTCCTGTCGCTTTATACTTTTGGTTCATTAATTACTCGAATTACTCTTTAACTCCGATTAGCTCCGAACTCACTTAACCGACTCATTTTGTTGTCGCAGTAAATCCACTCCACGAGAAGTTCCCAGGCGGGTTGCCCCTGCCTGAATCAGAGCGATCGCCTGGTCATAAGTCTGAATTCCCCCCGAGGCTTTAATACCGACTTGCCCTCTGGTAATTTCTTTGAGCAGTGCCACATCTTCTACCGTTGCCCCACCAAACCAACCAGTACTGGTCTTGAGGTAAGCTACCCCTGCATCAAGGCAAACTTCTGCTGCCAGTTTTTTTTCTTCGTTAGTTAAGACTGTAGTTTCTAAAATTGCCTTAACAGTTTGACCTGTTTCCGCACAGATTTGAGCTATCTCGCGATAGATCTTACTTGATTCCCCTGATTTAGCCCAACCTAAGTTAATTACAACATCTAGTTCCGTTGCCCCATTTTCCACCGCTTCCTGAGCTTCGTAGAGCTTAACAGTGGAAGTAACTGCCCCCGTGGGAAACCCGATTACCGTGCAAACTTGAGGCTGTTTATCGTGTAATAACTCCCTCGCCTGGATCACCGCAGCCGGATAGATACAGACCGCAGGAAAATTATATTGCCATGCTTCCTGACAAATTTGCTTAACTTCATCAGCGATCGCGCTTGGCTTTAACAGAGTATGGTCAATGTAGGTAGCCAGATCAATATCTAAATTACGATCATTCATTCATTTCTTTTCCTCTCTGACGTAAAATAAATTCGGCGATCGCCAAATCTACAGGAGTGGTAACTTTAAGGTTGGTTTCTTCTCCCTGCACAATTTTCACCGACAGACCACATTTTTCAAATAAAGCAGCATCATCCGTCACTTGCCAACCCAACTCTTTCCCTTGAGCATGGCAGCGTTTTAGTAACTCAACTTCAAACCCCTGAGGAGTTTGAGCCGCCCAGAGGTTGCTACGGTCTGGGGTATCGGTAATCATGCCTTGGGAGTCTACCACCTTAATAGTATCTTTCACTGGGACAGCAGCAATTAATCCCTGACAGGTGTGTAATGTTTCGCTACACAGATCGAAGAGTTCCGAAGTCGCCAAACATCTTGCTCCATCATGAATTAATACTCGCTGGGCATCTGGGGGTAAAGCCAGCAAGCCATTGTAAACCGATCCCTGACGGGTATTTCCCCCAACAATCAATTGAACTGGCTTGGTTAAGTTCAATTGCTGCAAAATATTTTTAAAATCGACAAAATCTTCAGACTGTCCCATAATGCCGATCCAAGCGATGGTTTTCGAGCTTTCTGCCGCCAGCAAACTCCAGGCTAGTAAAGGCTTTTCCAGCAGTTTCAATAAGAGCTTATTGCGATCGCTGCCCATACGACGACCCATGCCTGCTGCGGGAATCAATAAGTGCATTTAATGATGTTTTCCTAAAAATAATCCGCTTTAGCTCTATCATCTACTAAAATTGTCCTCAGATAAACTCAAGGACTATATCATCTTTATAGAATGCGTGTACTAGCCCTCGTGCCTGGCGATATTGGCAATCAAATCCTCTTTTTTCCCACCCTGGAAACTCTTAAACAACAGTATCCTCAAGCGTCAATTGATGTTTTAGTCGAACCTCGCTCGAAAAAAGCTTATCGAGTTTGTAAAAACGTTAATGACGTTCTAGTGTTTGATTTTCAAGACCGCAACAGTTTCGCCGATTATCTCAATCTTTTGGGGACGGTGCGCGATCGCGAGTATGATGCCCTCATTAGTCTCAAAACAACCTGGCGAATTAAACTTTTATTTTGGCTCAACGGTATCCCCACTAGAGTCGGCTATCAAGACGATTCTCCCCTATACCTATCTGCTGTTGTGACCCGTAAACCAGAGCAGTATCAGGCACAAATGTATCATGATTTGCTCACTGGACTAGGTATTCAGACCCCTTGCCCACCCGTCACGATCAATGTCCCCAAAGAAGATATTCTCTGGGCAGAATCGGAACAGCAAAGACGAGGAATGGACTCTGGCTACGTTGTGCTGTGGGACGAGCCATCAGCGACGGCAGCAAGTTCTTATCCCATCGCCAGTTGGCAAAAAATCATTCAAGATATGGAACAGCGACAAACAGGACTCTCGATGGTAATCTTGCAAACCGATGCCAACCAAGATTGGGTGACGACGATGGTTTCGGCAAATGGCAATCTTAAGGCGATCGCTCCGACCGATGTGGGCAAAACCGCCGCCATTATTGCGGGGGCAAATCTAATACTATGCACCCCAGGTATGGCAATGCAGCTTGCGATCGCTACAGATACCTATACTTTTGCTTTAATCAGTAATCAAGATGATTATTCTGTTCCTGCCACTAAAGAAAACTGCACATTAATCTCATCTGATACCAGTGACTTGCAAGCTATTTCCCCTGAGAAAGTGATCGCTCAATTATGGCAGAAATAAATATAGTGAAATAAATATAGTTATGTAAAACTTGCATAGCTCTCCGCTTTAAAAGTGTGGGAATTAAACCGGGCTATAAGTTTAGAGCTTATAGCTTTTGTTAATTAGAGCCTGATCCCTATGTAGTGATTATTCATGACACAAAAATATTGGGAGCAAAAACCAACCTCTTTTACAGAGATGGTTCAATTAGTAGAACAATATGTCCAAGGCGAAATTGTTCGAGAAATTAAGGATAAGCAGCTTTACTATCACAATCTCAACCATGCTTTAGCAGTTAAACGCAGAGCAAATTCGATCTTTCAGGCGATCAAACCGATTTTAACGGAAAACCATTCCCAACAAGAGCTAATACGACTAGAAAGCCTAATTAGTATCTGTGGGTTGGCTCATGACATGGTGCAGATCTTTGAGCCAACTCCCCCTAGCTTCACTCGTAAAAGGCTCTCCGGCTCTAGCGAACTCCAAACAGCCAACAAACTGTTGCGGTATATTCAAAACCTCAATCAGGCTTTAACCCAGGCTTGGAAAACTGAGAAACTCGATTCCTCATTACTGTTTAGCGATCGCGAGCAGCAAATTATTCGAGATGCCATCATTGCCACGATCTGCATTCGGGATCCCCAAGGAAGCAAAGCGGCAGCTAGTTGGTCTCCCCATGCCATCTATCAACCCTATCTTTACGATGCTCAAAACAAGATCTCAATTGTCGGCAGTATTATCGCCCTAGCGGATTTAGGTGCTTTAGGTATGGATGGAGTTGAGGCGTATATTCAAGACGGAATATTAGTTTTCCTGGAGGATAATCCCCACCTTAAAGAGCTAGTTTTCCATTGTCATCTTCCTGGCGATCGCCTAAACCCCTCAGGACAAGAAACAACTCAAGAGTTAACGAGAGTCAAACTGCTGGCAATGAGTCGCTTTATCGTGGATTTGGCTCACGAAAGACGAGCCAGATTTGAGCAGGAAATCGCCGGATTTATTCCCCAAATGCGTCAGATTCTCCGCGATCAAGTCTTTATTTATCTGAATCAGGAAAGTATTAATCAGGTGAAGTCTCTAGTGCCAAATCAATCCAACGCTAGCCTTTCAGAATTAATTAGCTTCTTCTGTTCAAACAAAATTCCTATGATTTATTGAGCAGGGGCTAAGTAGTTCATTAAGTAAAGCTAGTGGCTAGAAGCTATAAGCCATAACATATTAGTTAATTACAGAAGCTCCCACTTGAGACTCTTGCCATAATCTATGGAGACAATATTCGATTTCGGGATTTAGCTCACAAACAAAGACCCCTTCTTCACTATCTTTTCCTTGAGCGATCCAAGTTCCCAGTAACCCCACCTCTAGGTAATCTTCATCACAGGGAACTAACTCAATCGGCTGATGTTCTGCCAATCCAATTAAATTATTTAAACTATGGATTTCAGAATTAATTGACAGTACTATGTTGGCAATGCTTGATTCTACATAGACGCATACTCCCGCTCGCAAATTAACTAAAATGCGATCAGCCTTCCAAACTTCAATCGATTCTTCTAAATGCTCTAAATTAATTCCGTCTTCTAAATATGTGATTTTTAGCATGATGATGCTCGTTCCTCTAAGGTAAGGTTTTCCCTGCTCTAGATTCAGGTTTGATAAATATTCATTGGCTTGAACTAGTCCATAACTAACTGTTGTCTATTTTTTAAGCTTTGGCATTGACACAAATCACCCAACCATTGTTCACTTTGGTTCGCTTTAAGGAAAATCAGGATTAAAAAACCCACAGACTATTACTATAAGTTGCGGGCTATGTTAATTTTTGTTAAAATGAACAGTTAATTTAGTATGGGTAATTTGAATTTTTTTGCCCTGCTATTTGATTTTCTTGGTGACCTCTCCTGATCATTGCTCAGAGTGCAATGCCTTATTAATTCCTGGTTATGACTCTTTATACGTCTTGATTCCAGTAAATATGCGGAGTTGCTTTTTTCTTCACTTAAAAAATCTTGATGTTTGTTGCCCTTCAACAAAGAACCCACAGGAAACGCTACATTGAAGATCGAAGCAGAAATTGATAAAAACAATATTAAATTTATTGGAAGGGGTTTGCAAACTGCGCTTTTAATACTACACTTATAGTACCGTATATGTCTAGTATCTAGAGGAAAAAAATATGCGAACCCTAACTCGCACGTCAACGACTGAAATGGAAGTTACCAGTATTCGCTTGGAGCGCAGTCTTAAAGACAAGCTCAAAGAACTTTCTGGTAATCAAGGTTATCAAGCTTTAATTAGAGATATTCTCTGGAACTATGTCCACCAAAAGTCTGGAGATTATCGTCCTCAATTCGCTCGCTCTGATATTCGCGCCACTATGGAAGCAACTGCTCGTAAAGATGAAAGCTGCGCCCTAACTGGCAAGTTAATTCAGGAAGACGAAGCTATGTTATTGGGATTTACAATCTACGGCGATTTAGTTCCTCTTAGTGTCAGCAGCCTAACCGAATAGTGTTTTCTGGGGAGGTGGGAAACGAACTGCTCTTTGAGCTTTGGGTTTAAAACTGTGGCTTAATCATTTAGTTTACTAATTCCCCCTTCCTCAATCATTTTATAAGATCTAGACATAAATCTTAATATTAAATTCTTAAGTTTTCCTTGGCAACTTGTAAGCTGAAAACCAAAACTATTTCATCGAGTTAGATCTACTATTGAATTATTATCCTTGATCTAAATAAAGAATCTAAAATAGAAGAGACGTAAATACAAAAACATAATAAACTCAGTATCTCTCAGTACCAGTCAAAATATATGATTGTTATGTAGAATCGTCGTTCCTGTGACTGGATGCTGAAGAATTGATCTTATAGGAGTTATTTAAACAGATGACACAAACAACAGAAGCAACCAAAACAGTAGAAAGAGGAATCCAGTTAACCCCAACAGCTTTTAAACACATTAAAATGCTGCAAGAACAACAGGGAAAAGAACTCTGTCTGCGAGTGGGGGTTCGTCAAGGTGGTTGTTCAGGAATGTCCTATATGATGGATTTTGAAGAGCCTGGGCAGATCAGCGACAGCGACGAGGTTTTTGATTACGATGGGTTTCAAATTGTATGTGATCCTAAAAGCTTGTTGTATCTCTACGGTTTAGTTCTCGACTATAGCAACGCGATGATTGGTGGTGGGTTTGAATTCACCAACCCGAATGCTGCCCAAACCTGTGGCTGTGGAAAATCTTTTGGTGTTTAAATGAGCCAATAGTAACTATAAACTCCTATGAATCTCATATAAATCAATTAAGTCGATATTTTGTAAGAACAGGTTAGTGATGCTCAACCTGTTTTTTGTTGTGCTGATTCCTCAAAACATCAAGATTGCTCCACAAAGTTGACTTAAAAATCAATTTTGATTATGATAACTTTTGACTTGACTTAAAAATCAATTAATTAACCAAGAAATCTTTTAGTAAAGTCAGCAATTAAAAAGATTTTGAGCAGTGTTATATGGAGGAGGGCAATGAGGTTAATCAGGACAAATAGTAATCAGGAAGCGATCGCCACGGCATTTAGCCAGTTACTGGATCAATATCAACAACATAAATCTCAGATAGCAACCAAAGAGGAAGAGGTCGCCAAAACGCAAAATCAAGTATTACTCCTCAAGACTAGAGACTATACGGTGGATAACATCGTTAATGGGATGGCAGCTCTCCAGTTAAGCTTTGGCAATATTGTTGGTGAATTAGCGGGGGAATTAAGTAGTGAATCTGATAAGCTCCAGGAACTGAGAAAAGCGATCGCTATTGAGGAAGAGCATTTAGAGCAATTAAAACAAGTACGATTGGTGGCGGATGCACTTTATCTCCTCAACCAAGAACATCAGGCAAAAAAAGCTAATTTACAGTCTAAGACAACGCAAATTCGAGAAACTATTGAACGCGAAATTCTTCAAACCAAACAGGAGTGGTTAAGAGAGGAAACAAAATTCACTACTCAAGTGCAGGAAGCAGCAGAGTTAAGCATCCAGCAAAGAGAATTAGAGGCGGCAGATTATCAATATGAACTAGCCAGACAGAGAACCATTGAGCAGGATCGATACGAAACAGACCAACGGTTACAGGCAAGGGAAATAGCAGAATTAGAGGCTGCTAAAGCTAAAGACTGGTCAAGGCGAGAAAAATATCTAGCAGAACACAAGGCAGAGTTTATTCAACATCAGGAAGCGATCGCTAATTTTGAGACCCAACTCAAGGAAGAATATGGCAAGGCGAAAGGTAAAGCCATCAAAGATGCGGAGCAAAAGTATCAAGTAGCAACAGAGCTAAAAGAAAAAGAATGGGCAGCTATGGAGCAGGGGTACGAGTTAAAAATAGCATCCCTAACTACCATCGTTGAGCATCAGACAGAACAGGTTGTAGAAATCACTAGACAACTCCAGGAAGTCAATGCTCAAGCACAGAATTTAGCTATGCAAGCATTTCAGCATCAGTAAAGGGCGAAGCCCTAGCTATTAGCTCTTAGCTTCAATAACTATCAACACTATTATTAAACCAAACATGAGTATTAATTCCAAAAGCAGTAAGGCAGTGATTCTCGCAGCATATAAAGATTTAGAAAAACAGCAGAAGATCTTAAAAGCGGAAATTAGACAACAGGACAAGAACGATTTAGCAGCTAATTCTCCTGAGGTTAGTACGATCACTCCAAAAGCACAAACAGAAACAGAAGCCGAAAAAGGTCAAAATACGAATCCAGATTTAGCTCAAACAATTCAATCCTTAGAAAAAATTCAGGGGAGTTTTGGTGGCGCAGTGAGCAACTTATCTGAGCAGTTAATTGCGGAAGCAATGGAGCTAGAGGCGGTTAAAATAGCGATCGCTGCCGAAACCCAAGAGTTAGAAAATTTATATCAGTTGACGGACATTGATGAATCCACGATTGATTTTCTCCTTGACCAATATCAGGCATCAAGCAAAAAATTTACCGCCGAATATGAACAGCAGCAAGGACTAGATCGTCAAGAAATTGAAGCCTTAGAACAAAGATGGTCAAAAGAGCAGCAAGCCTATGACAAACTGATTGCCATCAGGAATGAAGACTATGACAAGCAGCGCCAAAGAGAACAGGCAGAATACCATTACAATCTGGAGCTAAGAAGAGATTTAGATGAGTCAGAACATGCACAGCAACAAAAACTGAAACAGCAAGAATTAGCCGAGATACTTCAGCAAAGAGAACAGCAATGGCAGCAACAAGAAGCAGAAATTGCCCAACAAGAGCAAGAATATGCCACCGCAGCGGCCAAAATGATCGCTTTTGAATCCCAGCTACAGGACAAAGTTAAACAGGGTGCAGAAGAAGGAAAAGGGATTGGCACTTATCAAGCCAAGGTTAAAACAGACCTGAGAGAGCGAGAAATAGAAGGAGAAAGACAAAACTATCAGTTAAGAATCGAATCCTTAGAACAAACAATCAAGCATCAAGCCAGTCGGATCGAGAAACTATCTCAACAGCTTGATAGTTCCTTACAGCAAGTACAGAATTTGGCGGTTAAAGCAATTGAAGGCACATCTAGTCGTAATTCTTTTGAAGCGATGAAAGCGATCGCCATGGAACAAGCCAAAACACCTCAAAAGAGTAAATAAAATAGCTTTGTTTCTTGTTATAAGCTTTAATCTCAAAATAGTCAGCTCACGGCGCAGTTACCGCTGGTGACACATTCTCTTAAACGACGAATGCGATCACTATAACTGCGCATAATTTCGATCGCAAACATGGGAGTTTGCTGGACAGCAAAGAGAAAATTTTTCCGTTCCATCAACACCAGGGTGCAGTCGGTTTTGGCGATCGCGGTAGAAGCTCGTTTGCTATCAGAATGAACTAACGCCCCTTCCCCAAAGATATCACCATGATGGATTGTCTCTAAAACTTGTCCATTAACCGAAATTTCGACTTCCCCTTCTAAGATGCCATACATGACAATCCCTGCATCTCCAGAAGTAAAGATTACTTCTCCGGCTCTAACCATGTGAGGGGTAGGGGATGTTTGGAATATTTCTACGGTTTTGACTGGCGATAACATTTAACTTAACCTCTTCCAATAATATCTCCGATAGCGCTGCCCGGTCTGTAACAAGGACGTTACAAACCTGATGAGCAAACATCATCATTAGGTAAATATCAGATTAACAGATGATTAAGACAAAAAAATTTTAGATTAATTAAGTAAAAACTAAAGCTTAATGATTATTTGGCAAGTCTCTTTCCGTTTTTAACCATCTGCTTTGAGGGTTGACTAAAAACTTGAGATAGATGGGAATCTTACCCAAAATATAAAAGGGAATAGCCACTAAGCTGCCAAAAGGTAAATCAGCACGCCCAAACTTGCTCCAGGCTAATAAAACCCCTGTCAGCAAAAAGCCTCCAGCAATGGTGACAATCATGGCGGGAATACTAGAAACAGGAGTGAAGATGGCAACTAGCCAAAAGATAATTAGACTAACAATCCAAGCTATTACTAAGAGGGAAAGGGGGGGGATAAAAATATCTAATGCTAGTCCTAAAGCTGCCCAACGTCCTGTCTTAATAAAACCCTTTAACAATCGGGGTACTTCCACCAGAATCATTTCCAAGTGTCCATGTTCCCAACGCGATCGCTGACTTTGAGCATCCTGATCTTTCATTAGGCGCCCCATCACTAGGGCATGTTCACAGAATATCGGAGTTGAACCCGCCAAAACCAAATCTACCGTTAGCTGCATATCATCAGTAGTTTTGCTTCCGGCGAGGGAAACTTGACTGATTAGTGACCAGGGAAACGCCATCCCCGAACCTGTTAAAAGACTGTGCCATCCCAGACGATTTAAACCCAACAGACGCACCAGGTTTTTAACCTTGATCGAGAACATAGAAATACTATCCCTCAAAGTGGGATGATCGGGCTGTTCCATTAAATAGGTCGCCTGTACTGGTCTACCGGTGGCGATCGCCTGACAGGTAATATTTTTAATTGTATCGGGTTCAATAAGACAGTCCCCATCGAGAATGACTAAAACTTCTGGGGGGTGATCTTGGATCTGTTCCATGGCATAGGCAAGAGCATATCCCTTGCCGCGATCTGTTTTATGCTCCCGCTCTAAAACCTTTACTCCTGTCGCCCTAGCCAGTTCAGCAGTATCATCATGACAGTTATCAGCAATGACAATTACTTGATCTTGCTCCGTTAATTGAGTTTGTAAGACTTGAATAACCTCAGTAATTTGTGCTGCTTCATTATGGGCAGGAATCAAAATGGTAGTCCTCGGTCGGGGAATGTTTTTTAGAGACAAACTGGAAGAAGATGAAACATGCGAAGAGGTATTCTTCAGAATAAATGCGGCTAAACACTCTATGAAAAACATCAAACAGGGAATCAAGACAATAATTCCGAGGATCAAAAAAATAGAGTCAGCTATAGTGTCGAATTCCATCTCAATAATTTTCCATTGGGCTATTCAGTTAATACCATACTAGTCTTTCATCACATCGTCGATTTTTTGGCTATTGCTGATTGAGCGATGTTTTCCCAAATTCTCGAAAAAACCATGCTAAATTTGACTTAAAGCATCTGGGCTTAATAAAAGCTCTAAGCTTTAAGACCCAAAATCCTGAGACTCAATGCCAATGATCTGGTTTTCCCAGATGGTCAGTAAAATTGCTCCCAGATTCTAAATCAAGATCAATATTCAATATGCTTATTTCTATCTGTATTATTACTTTTAAGCGACCTGAAGGTTTGAGAAGACTGCTGGAGGCGATTAATAGTTTGACTTTCACCCAGCTAGAACCCCCTGAAGTTGAAGTGATAGTTGTAGACAATGACACCGAACAAGTTGCTGAACGGGTTTGTCAGTCTCTGGCAGCAGATTTTTCCTGGACTTTAAGATATGATGTCCAGCCCCAAAGGGGAATTACTTATGCCCGCAATAAATCCGTCAGTTTAGCTAGTAAATCAGCGAATTTTGTCGTGATGGTGGATGATGATGAAACTCCAGAACCCTCCTGGCTGGAAGAATTATTGCTTGCCCAGGTGAAGTATGAGGCGGATGTGGTCACAGGGCCTGTTATTCCTCGATTTTTAGAAGAAGATGTTCCCCAGTGGATTAAACGGGGACGCTTGTTTGATACTCCTCGTTATCAGACTGGAGCCAAACGACATGTGGCATTCACTAATAATGTCATGGTTAAAGGAGAAATCATTCGTCAGTATGACCCTATATTTGATGACCGTTTTGCCATTACCGGCGGAGAAGATTCCCATTTCTTTTTGAGT
Organism: Cyanobacteriota bacterium; assembly: GCA_046050865.1. Taxonomy (GTDB): domain Bacteria; phylum Cyanobacteriota; class Cyanobacteriia; order Cyanobacteriales; family Xenococcaceae; genus Waterburya. The sequence continues at coordinate 995 of JBJOPG010000047.1, read as the reverse complement.
CTGGATGAAGCGGGCTATAAAATAGTCTGGGCAGATGAAGCGATTGTTTATGATTGGATTCCTGCGTCCCGTACTAACTTAAAATGGATTCTCAATCGCGGTTTTCGGACTTGGGGTACTCATAGCTTGGTGGAAAAGGAGTTATACCCTTCATTTCAGGTGCGGTTGGTCAGGGTAATTAAAGGGCTGGGTTTGATTTTTCTGGGTATCTTAGGCTTTATTCCCGCTTCAATTATGGGTAAAGCGGCGCTTGTTAAAGCTTTGTTATTTATCTATCGTGGGGCTGGCACTTTTGCTGGTTTACTAGGGGTAGATTATGAGGAGTATAAAACAGTGCACACTGATTTAGGCGTTAATCAATGATTTAGGGCAAGTAAATTTGTTTAAGCACAGGAATTTGCGGTAAATTTGTTGTTGTCTATTCGCTTCTTATCAGGACAATATCTTGAACAATTCTGGTTTTCAACAGTTTGCTCCCATTGCTGCGATCGCCACTAATCAGCAGGCGGCACAGGTCATGGCAGCCCTGGCTCAAGATGCAAATATTAGCCTCTGGCTACCTAGTTCGGTAGAATCCCCAGTAACCGCTCAACAATATGAGAGTTCTCTAGGGGATCATCTGGCTGCGATCTGGGGTCAGCATCAGGCTTTCGTTTTTTGCTTGGCAGCTGGGGCGGTGGTGAGATTAATTGCGCCCTTGTTACGCCATAAATCTCAAGATCCAGCGGTAGTGGTGATCGATGCTCAAGGCAAGTATGTGATCAGTCTTTGCAGTGGGCATCTGGGGAAAGCAGATCTTTTAGCTCAGGCGATCGCCATAACTATTGGCGCAACTCCCATTATTACTGGTGCCGCTCACGGTTTGTCTTTGCCCGCGATCGATACTTTTGGACTGACTTATGGTTGGCGACCAGGAGAAGGGGATTGGACTGGCACCATGGCGGCAATTGCTAAACAAGGAAGAATTGAAGTAATTCAAGAAGCTGGTTCTCTAT
>JBJOPG010000046.1:0-20549 GCA_046050865.1 Cyanobacteriota bacterium | reverse complement strand
GCATTTTCGGCAGGTAACCCAAAGGCATCCCAACCCATAGGATGGAGCACTCGATAACCCTGCATCCGCTTCAGCCGAGCAATGACATCCGTAATCACATAGTTCCGCACATGACCCATGTGGAGATTGCCTGAAGGATAGGGAAACATGGACAAAGCATAGAATTTTGGGCGATCGCTCTGCTCTAGAGTTTGATCGATCGCCGATTCTTGCCACTGTCGTTGCCATTTTTGCTCGATTTCTGCTGCGTTGTATCGTGACTCCACAACCGGGGTTACTCCTGTAAATTGCTTAAACTTAGATAACTCTTAAATAGTGTATATGTAAACTTGGTCATAACGCTTCCTTGAATACTCTATTCTTGAAAACACTTAGATATCAGTTTATGGCTCGAAATATTGCTTCCATTAATCCAAAACTAGCTATTTTGGCGATCGCTAATGCCACTCCCAACAATCCTGTAATCCTTGATTTTGATGAGACCTTATTACTGAGAAACTCAACGGCAGAATACATTAATAATCTGCGTCCCCGCTTGGTGGGCTTTATGTTGATTATACTTCTAAAGGTCATCAGACCTTGGCGTTGGCTACCAGGAAGATTTCGAGGTAATCAGACGAAAGATTGGTATCTAGTGGTCATTCCCACGATTTTATTACCCTGGACACTGCTACTCTGGCAACAGAAGGCACAGCGACTAGCTGAAGATTATAGCAATCGGGAAATTATTACCGCAGTCAATAATAATCCTGACACACCAGTTATTGTAGCGAGTTTGGGCTTTAACTGGATCATCACTCCCATACTGAACCAGATCCCCATGAAATGGGACTCTTTAGTCAGTTGTCGATTTTGGCAGGGAGCAGGCGATCGCCACCAGGGAAAGTTATTCATGATGCAAAATGCATTATCTGAGTCGGCAATGAAATCGGCAATCTTAGTCACTGATTCGATGGAGGATTTACCTTTACTACAAGTGGTGGAGCAGCCTTGCTTGACTTTATGGTCTGCTGCTAAGTATGTAGACCCATTTCAAGATTTTTGGCTTTATCGGTTATTTAAGCAATTAAAGCGCTGGAATACGTAGCTTTTAGCTCTTAGCTCCTAGCTATTAGCTTTTTAGTTGATTTGCTTGCATATCAAAAATAGTCGAATCATGCATCGATCTAGCAACGTTGTAATTTTAAGAGGGCGCACTCCCAAACCAAGCGAGGTTGTACATAACTAAGGAGATACTGGCGGGTCTTTTCCCAAGTTTCCATTAGTTCTAGTTGCTGCTTTTGTTGCCAGTAATAATATTGTAGATAGTCTACCAGCCACAGTTGCGCCACACTGTCTAACTGACTAGTAATAGTTTGAGCTAGGTTAAGAGCTTCTAGAGGGGTTTGAGGAGCTTGTCTTACCTGTTGTAATAACTCAGGGGAGATTAACTGTAATTGTTCCCAAGCGGCGATCGCTTTTCCGGGACTTCCTTGGGCGATCGCCATTATTTCAGGATGCTCTAAAATCGCTCTATAATTATGTTCTTGGAGGATAATGCTTAAGTCCTGGGAGGAAAGGGGGTCAAATTGAATATTCTGACAGCGAGACACCAAAGTAGATAGCAAAGAGTCGCTATCAGGAGCGATTAAAATTATGGTGGCGTTTCCTGGTTCTTCTAGGGTCTTTAATAAAGCATTTGCCGGGGATTCCGCCATAGTTTGGGCATCTTCAATGACAATTACTTGCCGAGGGGCTTCTAGCACAGGACGATTGAGAAATTGGGCGATCTGGCGAATCTGTTCAATGCGAATCTTGGGGGGGACTTTATACTGCAAACCTTGTTCGACAGCTTGAGCGGTAGTGTATAGTTCATTCCCCTTGAGGAAAGTGGGTTCTACCCAGAGTAAGTCGGGATGATTCCCCGTTTGTAATTTTCTACGGTTGAGGTGCTGTTTTTCAGCAGACAAACCATTAGTAAACAGTAACTGAATAAAATTTTTGGCAGCAATAGTCCGACCAATACCCGATGCACCACAAAAAAGATAGGCGGTCGCAACACGCTGGAGAGCGATCGCCTGTAGCAGTAATTCCACTGCTCTGGATTGACCTCGTAGATCCTGGAAAGGGTTCATAACCTCCCTGGTGAGTTAAGTAAGTGGGTTTATTGCAAACTAGCAACACTGTTAATCAAATTCATCATCATCAATCATGGCAGGATCGATCAGGGTAATGTCATAAGGATCATCGGGGGGAATAGTCGGAAAAATATCGTACTCCCGATATTCATAGACCGCCTCAACTTGAGGCCCAAAAACTACTTTATCTCCATGCTGTAAATCGTGAAATCTAACTTTTTTGCCGTTGATTAATAAACCGTTAACGCTATTTTTGCCTTCGGAGTCACCATCGATAATTCGATAGTAATGATGATCTTCTTCTTGCCTTTTGACTAGAGTGGCATGATGGCGGGACACAAACTGAGACTGAAGCAAAATATTACAATGGGCACTTCTGCCCATGGAGTAAAGATCATCCTGAAGACGAATTTCGCGATGACCTTTGCCATCGGTAACAATCAAAATATGTTCTTCACGGTGTTTTACAGGTCTGGCAGTCATGAGCAATGTTGGGAATTCACACATTTATATGACTTGAAATTCAATATACTATGACTTGAAATTCAATTGAATAGCTTAATCAAAATAAAAGAGAGTGACAATTTTTCTCTGCTCTTCTGCTTCTCGACAAGTCTTCAAAAGAGTATCGCTATCGTGAAAGGCAAAACAAATTAACTGTTGACAACGAGAAATAATTTCGCTGTTACACATGGCGCTAGCTTCTCCTAGAGACAAATGGTCATTATTGGAATTTTCAATTAGATGAACTACTTTTTCTAGTTGTTTTTTTGATTCTCTAGGTTGACTGGAAAGACTTTGAGGTAGAATTACGGTTAATAAATTTGAGTCAGCCCGCATTGCACCTTTGATTGCTGCGGAATTAGTGCCAATAGCTCCAGAAGTAACTAACCGATTTCCTCCCAAAACCAAAGCGTAGCTCATCATTTCAATTAGCTGCTGGTGCATTAACGGTACATGGCGAGAACCCAGTAGGGCAATTCGCTTGGAACCAGTTTGCTGAATCGCCGCTAATTCTTGGGTTAATGTATCGAGGCTGATATCACTGGTGGTAATAGTGTCTAATGGTTGTTGGCTCAATGAACAAATACTATAATCCTAATATTAACGCCCGTAATTGTAACAAATGATTGCCCTGCAACGCGATATGTTGTGGGAAATCTTTATTTTCCCAGCCTTCAGTCTAAATATAGTATTAAGCGATACTCCCTCGTTTACGAGCTTCTTTGTAGGATGTCCCGACGTTACGTAGCCCCGCTTTTATTAACTGCTGTTCTAATAGACCAAAAAAGCGAGCGCGATCGCCACCCCGAACTACCGCCTGGTTATGGGCTTCTGCTAGAGCTACGGGATAGCCATAGCCTTTGTGTACTTGAGCCAGCATAATCGCCAAGGACTGGTTAAATAGATCCTGGTCTTCAACTACCCAGCCAGGAACTTCAATCCGCGCCACTTCGGCACCAACATTGACATAGCAAAAATGTACTCTTTGGTCTGCTTCGTAAAGGTCTAAAATGCGTAAATTGCTGCGGTACAAGGGACTACGTTGTCCTGGTTCCAGACGACTCCCCCAGAAGCTGGAGTCCCTCAGAGAATCGATTTTCTGACAGGGATATTTCTCCAACAGATCACCACAATTAACCACACAATTAGGATGTTCGTATTCGCAAGTATGTAGCCGCAAAAAGTTTAGCCCTTCGGTACTGCGAGAAGCACTAACATAGCCCATTAAAGGAATTTTAGTCGCTCTTAAGCGTTCACAAGCAGCGAGAATCGGTGGTAATATTTTGTCTCTAGCTTCCACTGGTAAGCCGTCTAGAAACCAGTAAATTAGGGAACCATCAACTAAAGCCAGGTTTGGTACATCCTGGTGTTCCCCTGGAGGCAACACCCAATTACAGGCTATTTCCGCTAACATTTCCGCTTCGGATACTGTCCGTCGATAACCCATCCATTCTTCTAAACGAATACCCCACTGACGAGAAATGTATAAATCTTCAGTTTTATAGAAAACTTCGGGGAGACTATCCAGCAATGGGTGCAAACTTTGTCCGTAGTGAAGCATAATCTGACCGATGTTAATCAGATAGCAGTAGGCGATTTCATGGTGGGAGGGAGAAATCTGTGAACCATCGGTGGCAAAAACACTATGACTATAGGGTGCTTCAGGAATCTCAAAACACTGATCTAAAGGTTCAATGGGAGTAGCTGCGGCAAAAATTAGGCGATCGCGAAAATCTGTTTGCTGCTGAATTAGTTGTCCCTGTAATTTAGCTGCCTGGAGTTGCAAGTCCTGGGCATACTCTAGTCTTTTACCAGAAGCGATCGCTTCTTGTTGCATATGTTGGCTGATACCAGGAATTTGTCCCGCAATTTTGGCTAGATCTAACATAGTTGTTGATAGTTAGTTGATAGTTAATGATCAGCTTCAGATATATGTTTTAACACCTCAAGTCGTTATTTTGACAGTCCCTTTTTGATAAAAGTTTTGATGAAGGACTGTTTTTTTCTCCCTTTTAGAAAGTGAACTCGAAAATGCACTCATATTGAGCTGAATTTAAGAATTAATCGCTAACCTTGTAACTTGACATATTTCCGTAAGTAAAATTATCGAGAAAGAAAATCATCAAGATCTAGTCTCACAAGCTTGTAAAATACGAGTAGATACTTAATTGACAAAAAAGTCATTCGCCATAATCTTGAATTATCGAGGTTTATTAGGGCTTTATTCAGTATATTCACACATTGTTTACATTCATTGTTCAATAATTACCCAAACTTTACAGCTTGCTCCCATATTCGCAGATATACTGAGTTTAAGTAACAAAAGTAAATACAGTCCTGCTGTTCTATTAGTAAACATATCAGTAAATTCATGGAAGATATTAACAACTACATCGCATCTATCCAACAAGAGATCGTTGCTGAAGAAAAAACCGTTAAAGTTGCTAGGTTAATTATTTTGCTAATCAAAATTGAGAAGGAATTAGCTACTGTCAAAGAAACTTTAGCTAAACTACAAATTCATCAGCAAAAATACAATAAAGATTCTCAGTTAGCACAACAGATAGAGCAAAAAATTGCTACTGTTAATCGCCTTTCAGCCAAAATCAGTAAGGCAAGACTGAATTTAAACTATTATTTTATTTAGATTTATTTAGGTTTGTTTGAATTTATTTAAACTCTACATCTCTCATGACAGCAGTCTGGTTTTAAAAAAATTGATCAATTGGTCACAATAAATTGATTTTATAACTTTCAATTAATTATAATTTTGGACAGATAGACGACTCAATAGACTTCTGGAGGCTGGTGTTTTTGCCAGCCTCTTGTTTGAGTTAAAAGATTGATTTAATTAATCCGACATCCTAATTGCGCCATGGCATCTGTAATTATTGCTGACTTAACTTCGTTGGCGAGGGCACCCCGATAGGTGTCACAAGCTTCATTGTATTGATTATTTCTGGTTTGAATTGCACCTTTCAAATTCCACAAATTCAAATCTTGAGCATAGTATTTCAAACCTTGGTCGATGGCGGAGATGGCTTGCTCATCTCTTCCTAGAGCTGACCAGGCGATCGCTAATTCTTGCCAAGCTTGAACATTGTAAGGACTAAGTTCTATCGCTTTGGAAAAAGACTTAATTGCCTCGGTATATTCCCCTTGTAAGTTCAAGGTGATGCCTCGATCCCGCCACAAAGATGGATCGTCAGGGTTAATCTCAATTGCTCGATTGTAGCTGGCGATCGCTTCACTCAGATTATTTTGTTTTTGATAAACTATCCCTTTTCCTTGCCAAGCTCGATAGGATTGAGGATAAATTTGGAGAGTGCGTTCTAAAGCAGCTAAGGCTTCTGGTGCTTTACCCTGTTGAGCTAAAGCTCTACCTTTCCCCAGCCAAGCAGCATAATTATCAGGCATTAATTCAATTCCCTGATTATAGGCTGTAACCGCTTTACCATACATCTGGGTCTGGGCTAAAAAATCTCCTTGAGCGATCCAGGTAGAAACATCCTGGGGCTGTTGTTGGAGGGTTTTAATGTAGTTGTTATTGACTTCTCGGCGAACTTTTTCCGCTTCTTGAGGACGATTTAAAGCTTGCAAGACGAAAAATTGGTCTTGCCAGAGCTGAAAGCTTTCTGGTTCAAGACTTTGCACTTGCTTAAATAATCTCAATGCCTCGTTGTATTGACCTAACTGGAATAATGTTTGAGCGCGATCGCTAATAAATTGAGGATTAAGCTGCTCTCGTCCCAAGGCAGCATCCTGCATTACCAAAGCCGCTTCATATTGCTGGAGTTGAAACAAAGCCTGACCTTTGCGATGGTAGACTTCTGCTGCTGAGGAATCTACTTCTAAAGCTTGATTGTAGGCAGCGATCGCTTTGGTAAAATTGTCGAGACGGAATAAAACATCACCTTGCTTCTGCCAGGCAATACTACTGGTAGCATTTAACTTGGTTGACTCTTGATAAGCTGCCAAAGCTTGGGGATAACGTTCCATAGCGGCGAGAGCGTCTCCTTTCCCTGACCAGGCTCTCCAATTCTGGGATTTAAGGTTAATGGCCTTAGTAAAGACTGCAAGGGCTGTTTGGGGCTGTTTTGGTAATAGCCTCTCTCCCTGATAACAATAGTAGAAGGGTCTAACTAAGGGAAAAGCAAATTCAATACTACCCAACAAGCAAACAACACCTAATAAACCAATAAGTAGGGGCAACCTGGATTTGCTCAGAAGATTTTGATCACGGCTACTTGAGCGGTTACTTTGCCTCCTATTCTGGCGATTCGTAGTCTTCGAGTCCTGGAGTTGAGTTTTGGATTGCTGGTAATGCAAGGCACCATAATTGTTGATTTTGCGCAGGTCACTCAAAACTTTATCTGCTGAGGGGTATCGCTGCCCTAAATCTAGCTGAATCAGTTTATCGATGATCCTAATCAGGCGACGGTCTAGGGCGAGATTTTGCTCCCATAACAACTTACCAGTTTGTTCTCTGGTAAAGCTTCCTGGTTTAGTTCCTGTCAATGCCTCAATGATAGTCATACCCAAGGCATAAAGATCACTGCTAATGTTAGGTCTGCCCGCCGCCTGTTCTGGAGGCCAATAATTTTGTCGGTCAGAGCTACTATGCTCTCCCACCAGATTGGGTCGAGTTTTGATGTCGTGCAAAATGCCAAAATCAGTGACAATTACTTGCTGATCCAGTTCTCTGACAATTAAATTTGACGGTTTAATATTGCGATGAATCAGACGATTTTGGTGTATGAACTGGAGAGCAGATAATGTACTATCTAAAATTTGAATTATTTGCGGTGTCGCCAGATCTTTTTGGGCTATTCTCTGGGCCAAACTTTTGCCTTGGATATATTCGTGTACGAGATAAAATTCGTCGTTCTCTTCAAAATGATCCCATAACTGAGGAATCTGCTCATGATGTCCTAATCTTTCTAATGCTGATAATTCTTCGGCAAAACGACGTTCTAGCTGAATTTTATGGTGATCATCCCCATGGGGCAGTTCAATTTGTTTAATCAGGCAAGGAGATTGATATTGACGGCGTAGATTCTTGGCCAGATAAGTTTCAACTCCTTCGTTCCCCCCTAGATAGCTGGTAATTGAATAGCGACCACCCACTAACTGATTGATTTTGAGTAATGGTCGTAAATCTTGTAACACCTCTAAAGCAGAGAGATAGCGATGTTCTACGATCGGCGACATCATCTTGTCGAGAATTTCCCCTAACTTGTTACTAATCTGGCATTGCGATCGCCAATCTAAGTTTAGCTGGTCTAACTCCAAAGGCGATCGCCCCGTCAAGGCATATATGGCGCTGCGACCTAAAGCATAGATATCGCTGCTAAAGTATGACTTGCCTGTTTTTTGTTCTAAAGCAGAATAGCTGCCGTTGCCAACATCCTGATTAAGAATCAGCTTTCCCTGTAGATTAATTTCCGAGGCTTCAATTTTACGGAGGGCGCCAAAATTTACTAAGGTATAGGCACTATCTTGCTGCCGCTTAATTAAATGAGCAGGTTGCACATCGCCATGAATCGTATTGGTTTTGTGGATAAAATCGAGAATACGTAGTCCATCTTGAATCAGATAAATTGTCTTAGCTTCATCAAACTTTCTCCCCTCAACCTCCTGCTCCAGATTATCACCATCAATATATTCACGAACCAAATAAAACTGTCGATTTTCAGTAAAGTGATGATATATTTGGGGGATTTGCGGATGGTCTCCTAATCTTTTAAGGACGATGACTTCATCTAACAAATGTTGTTGGAGAATTTGCCAATTTGCTTCGTTCTCACTCTTGAAGTCTAACTGTTCCACTACGCATTTTCCATTAACCGTAGTCTGTAAATCTTTTGCCAGATAGGTTTTTTCCCTTTCTGACCGACCTAACTGTTGAATAATCTGATATCGATTATCAATAATAGTGCCTGGCAGGTGCATCACGTTCTCAGAATTAGTGGCTAGGAAGGTCTATTGTAGTTTGACTAGCTTGATGGTGAGGGCTTCAACTTTAACTAGTCAATGACATGGGGAATATTTTAGCGGATTGTTCCTGTAGTCTGACTACATTGAAGATCCTTCTGTACAGTTATTGTATAGTCATGGTTGACCCGATTTTAATGGCTAGAAAAAGTAGGCTGAACAGATGTACTCTGTTGGAGGTTAATTATTCTCGTGGTATTGCTCTCTCTGGCTACGCGCACCAGCAACCCCGCCAGTAATAAGGAAGCAATAATGGAATTGATACCATAGCTAAAGAAAGGTAGTGGTAAGCCCGTTGTCGGCAAGGAGCCGGTAGCAACGCCAATGTTGATTAGGGACTGTCCCACAATAAAAACCATTGCTCCCACCGCCACTAATCTAGGCAGCGCTTGATTACACTTAATGGCGACTCTCAAAGCTAAGGTGCCATAGCCGATAATTAACAATAGCAGCAGTAAACAACCAATGAAGCCGAATTCTTCGGCATAGACTGCGAAAATAAAGTCAGTGGAGCGAATTGGTAGAAATGATAATTTTTGTTGAGATAAACCATACCCTGACCCACTAAAACCCCCAGAAGCGATCGCCAGCAAACTTTGAATCAGCTGGTATCCTTTGTTATGATAATCCTGCCAAGGATTTAGAAAAGAAGTTATCCGATCTAATTGATAGGGATTAAGGGTGATGCTCAAGGCTGCTACACCAAAGCCCGCACCTGCTACAGATAATAGTTGACTTAAAGGCAGTTCCGCCGCTAGGGCAATTAGCCACAAACTCATGCCACATAATCCTGTGGTACTTAAATTAGGCTGCTTTAGAATTCCGGCTAAAATTAACGCGAAAGTGATCAGCCAAACCAAACGCACTTTGTTGGACAATTTACGCCAACGAGCAAATAAATATGCTGCCTGAAGAACTAAAAAGGGTTTGATTAATTCTGAGGGTTGGACGGAAAAAGGACCAATAGCAATCCAGCGACTTGCTCCCATAGTTGTCTTACCTAAACCAGGGATTAAAGTGGCAAAAATTAGTGCCAGGAAAACCAATACCATCAAGGGGGCAAGTTTTATTGTTTGCTTTAAGGGCAGACGAGACATTAAGTTGAATCCGACAATACCCACCACTACCCCAATCATCTGACGTTTAAAGATGTATAATCCGTCATTGTTGTTGACCATGCCCTCGGGATAGGAAGCTGACATTAAGGTCACTAAACCGATAATTAACCAAACACAAGTTAGCCAGTTTAATAAACGAGCTTCCCATGTCCACAATTTAATTTCAGGGGCAACAAAAGGAATGAAATAACTAAGATATTGTTTGACAATTTTAGTTTTCACTAATAATAAATCTTACTATTTATATTTTTGCTTTTTAAAGGTAACAGATGATTAAAGGAAATTAAATATACATTAATCAAAAACTTTTCAATAGCCTTAAACAAAAAAGAGGTCAATCAGACCCCTTTGGACTCAAATCATGTATCGAGGGCAATTTTAAGACAAACCGGTGTTCATACCTTGCTTCCCAGTCGCTAGCTCAACCTTGATAATTTTACCGCCCATTTTCATAATTCGTTGCTGCTCACGAAACCAATTGTCGTAAGGTACAAGCTTAGTAAAAAAAGTGTTTTGCAATTCTCTTTGAGTGCGAATTCTGGTTTGACTAGGAACACAAGCCGTCACCTTAAACATACGCATGAGATAATTCTCCCTATTAAATAAAAAAGTTAAATTTTCCTGTAGTAAACTTTGCTGTACCAAAGAGCCGGATCAAAGTAGCCGATTGATCTCTTGGGAACTCATTTTTAACTGAAACTGAAAATTTGATTTAACCTTACCATCTAGCTCTGACTAACTCTATCTAAAAATCAAAATTCGGGAGTCAGAAGTCAATACTAGATCTCGCCTAAACTTACTTTTCTTTCGCGCCCGAAAAACTAAGCTTTGTTGGAACTAGCACTCACTCTAGACTTCCCGAATTTGTGCGATATCGCTATTTGATAACTTCAGCCTTACGCTCTTGAACTAGCTTAAGCCAGAGCAGATATAATCGAAATAAACACCCATTTCTTTGCCAGCATCAGCGCCAACCAAGCTTGCGGTTACTTCTTTCATTGCTTGAATTGCTTGAACAGTTGAAGAAACAGGAACTCCTAAAGAATTATAAGTCTCTTTCAATCCGTTCAATACTCGCTCATCTAATATGGAGGGATCTCCAGCTAGCATGGCATAAGTAGAATAACGAAGATAGTAGTCTAGGTCACGAATACAAGCCGCATAGCGACGAGTAGTGTACATATTGCCACCAGGACGAGTCACATCAGAATAGAGCAAGGATTTTGCTACTGCTTCTTTAACGATGCTCGCTGCATTAGCACTAATTACGCTAGCAGCACGAACTCTTAATTGACCAGTTTGAAAATAGCTTTTGAGCTTGTCCATCGCAGCACCATCGAGGTATCTGCCTTGTACGTCAGCCGAATTAATTACAGAGGTAATTGCGTCTTGCATAGTTTTATTTCCTTATCTTACCGAGTCTTAAACTGTTTGACACTGATAAGTTAGTGTGTTTTTGAAAAAATTTGTTACTAGTTAAATAAGCAGCCAGGCATTGCCTACTACTGCATCGCTCCGATTACGTAATCGAAGTAGGCAGCAGCTTCAGAGGTGTCATCACCAGACATCATTGAAGTAGCTACGTTTTTCATTTCACGGATACTTTGAGCCATTGCACCAACATCAGTGCCTAAAGACTTGTACATCTCTTTAGCACCAACTAGACCAATTTCTTCAATTGGAGTTGTGTCACCAGCTACTACACCATAAGTAATTAGGCGTAAGTAGTAGTCCATGTCACGCAAACAAGTTGCAGTCATTTCTTCGCCGTAAGCGTTGCCGCCGGGGGAAACAACATCAGGACGTTTTTGAAAAAGTTGATCGCCAGCTTGCTTGACGATACGCTCACGAGACTCAGTTAGAGTTTGAGCAATACGTAAACGACTTTCACCACTAGTTACGAATGATTTGATTCTGTCTAGTTCACCAGGACTCAAGTAGCGAGCCTCAGCATCTGCATTCACGATGGATTTCGTGACTATACTCATCGATGGATTCCTCCCAATACAATGAAATTAATGAATAAATTACCGTTTTATCGGTAGCTTTGGTTTTACAGGATTGTCCAGTTAGCATCTTGTCACTTGGTCAAACTTTTCCTCACTCAAGAATGGCGAAAAACAACTTCCATGACAACGCTTATCAATCTAGGTCTATCTTCTACTGCCTAAATCTTGCTGCTGCTGAAATCCCCTAGGTTATAGATTACTCTGTTTTGCCACCTAGTTTCTAGCTTTTTGCTACGAATTAAAATTAGTATTGCAACTTGTTCAAACTAATTTTTCGTCATATCGTCAACTTTCTAACAAATCTTTGCACAAATTAACTTTCCTACAACCTAAGTTGTTTGGATTGCCGTGATGCAAATTGTCCTTAAAACGCTTCGTAGTGTTTAGGACTGTTGATGAAAACTGGCTATAATCTTGCTGTAGCAATTGCCCAACTTAATCATAATCCGATATTTTGTTGCAGTTAATTCTATTTCCTTAACAGAATTTAATGTTGCATTCTGTTGTAGTTGAAACGTAACTGATCAGCAAAACCTTTCCATTCATGAGGATGAAAGGACTGTGAATTCTCCAAGAATCTTCAAATCTTGTAGATTAGGAGATAAGACTATCAAAGCGATCGCCTTGAAAGTCCTATCCTATTTAACTTTTCTAACTAGTAACGAGAAGTAGCTTTAATCGTATCGAAACTAGGAACAACAATTTCGTTGCTCTGTTTCGTCAAGCGATTATAGAGCTTCTCGGTGTTGGGGAAGTTAGCCGCAGGTAGAGTTGGGAAACGACGGTAAGGCACCGTATCTTCACCAAACACCTGGACATATTCCATGCTGTTAACCATTGCTCCAACAAAGGCTTTAAGACCCTGGGAAGCTAAAATTTCATTGTATTTTTGAATTTCTTTTTGGTTAACTGGTGCCCGTCCCAAGAAATGTTTCGTACCCAGTTCAATCGCTTTAGTATTGGGATAAGGAGTATAGAATTCTTTGAGGTATAGCTCAGAACAACCCAATCCTTCAATAAATTCTTTGAGATTGATTTCTCCATTGCCCAAACGACTTTCTAAGGCAGAAAATTGAGTTTGTACCACATAAGGATCGATATCTCGCTCAAACACTTGACGATATGCAGCCCTGGCGACGTTCTTCAACGCTACTTTGTCTACGGTAGTAGTAAGCTTGAATACCTTGCTCTGAACTCTTTGAGCGCTAACTCCCTGGAGTATTTTTTGCTGTACTTCAGGGGCGGTGCGGAAAGAACTAATTTGACCCAACTCGACAAAACGAGGTGTTGTAATTTGCTCAACTTTTGCACCAATCCCTTCCTGAATAGCCCCGGGGCGTGCTTTACGTAGTTGTAAACCACCTGCCGTTAGATAGCGTTCATAAGGAACAGTATCTTCGCCAAAAGCTTCCGAATATTCAGGGGAGTCAAGGATGGCATCTACCAAGGCATAGAAACCTTGTTTGGAACAGATATCAAAGTACTTGTTGATTTCCTGACGACCATAGGTAGGACGACCCAGAAGACGACGGTGAATATATTCCACCGCTTTAACTACATACAATGATGTCCAATACAGATTACGGAAGGTGTCAGACTTAGCCAAGGCACGAACAAAATCACGTAGAGTTATATCGCCGTTTTCTAGCTTGATTTCCGCAACCTTAAGCTCTTGACCTTGATAAACATCTCGACCAAATACCTGGCGATAACAAGCTCGAATTACAGCCTGAGTTGAATTCTCCGCAAAGTTAACGCTACTTTGATTGTTTGCTCCTGGTAATTGATTGTTGAGACGGAATACCTTTGCCCCCAAAGAACCAGGCAACTCAGCTCTAGCAGCAGGATTACTATTTTGGTTATTAATACCCGCGCCACGATGAATCAAAAGACGTTTAGTATCTTTCTTGAACGGTGCAGGACTGCTGCTGGGATTGCGAGTTTCTTTCGGGAAAATTGCCCCAAATTGAATTTCTAGCGGATCATTACCTGAACCATAAACATGCTGGTCTGGTAAAGGACGATCATAACGAGCGAAAGTGGTAACAAACTGAGGTACCTTACGGAAAGGTGCGCTGTAGTTGAGCAAGTCTTGCTGCATGCCCCAGTTGCGGCATTCCTGAGCCTCTTGACCTAAGCCTCGAAGGTAGGGAACAGTCTCTTCACCGAAGTAATCAGCATATTCTTGAGAATCGACTAAAGCATCAACTAAACCAGATAACCCTTTGTCCGAAACAATGGAGAAATAGTCTTGCACTTCTTCGCGAGAAGATGGACCACGACCTAAAATATGGCGGAATGCCAATTCTAAAGCGCGACTGTTGATAAACGGCTCAAAAAACTGCTTGCGATAAAGTTCTGATTTACAGAGGCGACGGACAAACTCTTTCATGGAGATGTCGCCATTTTTCACCTGAGACTCTAAATATGAAACAGACTGTCCATAGGCGCGGGTAATATCTCGCTCAAAAATTTGTCGATAAGCTGCTTTAATTACCGACTGCTTCTCTAAAGTAGACAAGCCAGTTTTCATCACAAATTTTTGCCGACCTTCTGAAGCATTAAAATAGCTTTGAGGAAGCTGTAAACCCTGTAAGTCAGAAGAAGAGCGTTGGCGCACTTTAGTCGAAGGAGTAGGTGCTTCAAATTCCTGGATCGCTACAGTAAAATACTGCTCAACCAGGCTAGCTGCCTCTAAATCCTTGCGGAAATAGTCTTTGGTTGCAGCGCGCATCTCTTGTAAAGCTACGATTGTGGCGGCAGTAGAGCAAGCTCGCTCAATAATTTCTCGTAGTCCTCGGATGTTGACTACTAGAATATTGGGGTCGCCAGCGACAATTGCATAGCTAATATAACGAAGAAACCAAGCCATATCTCGCAAAGACTTCTGCATATTGCTTGGTCCATATTGAGATACGTTGATGGGTCTAAAACCCGCAGGAACAGCCCCTGCTCCCCCAGCAAACAAAGATTTAAAGGCACCAAATAGACTGCTGCTACTTTTGCTTTCTTCGGTTTGCTCCACCATTAACCCACCAGGAACGCCAACGTTGCCCCTAGAAGTTGCTAACGCCATTTCTTCGATCGCCGCAGGTTTCTCCAGATAAGACATGGGAGAACCACCAGTGAAAATGCGGTTTGCTGCCCGAGAGACAATAATATCCGCGTTATTGGTGATCGTCTGAGCGATGTTGAGACGTTGAAAACCAGATTTATAATATGCTGTTAATTCTTTGAGTTCGCCCTGTTCCAAATAACGGTCTTGTTGTTCTGCCTGCAAGATTGCCGACACCGCTACTGTTTTATAGAGTTGAGGACGGGCTAATGAACTGCCACCACTTGCCGTTACACTCATGTTTATTTTTAATTAGTTGTTTACTTATACTTCAGCTTTTAGATTAAAACGTTTCGGGCTTTGAAAGGTGATTTATTAAGAACTATGTACATAATGAGTAATGTTTCATTGGGCGATCGCTTCAAATATTCCAGCGTCAAAAAAAAGGCAGGTTGTAGACCTGCCTTGATGAGATTCAATTTAGTTATTTAATTTCAGCTAAAATAGAATCAATTAAAAATTCATTTCCGCTGCTTGAACTCTTTCTACTTGTTTCTTCTTCAGCACCAACATAATTTGGCAGATCATGATACCGCCGACGAAAGCCATTAAACCACCAATACGGGCAGGGCTTTGCAACACTACTTCAGTATCTTTCTGACCAAAACCACCAACGTTAGGATTAGTAGTCAAAGCTTCACCCGCAGCAACTTGCTGACCTTCTGCCACGATTAATTCAGGGCCAGGAGGAATATTATCGGTTTTTGTTTCGTCGCCAGTGTTAATGGTTACGGTGTAGCCACCAGCTTCTTGGGGAGCGATCGCCGTGATCGTACCAGCAGCAGAAGCCTTAACCACATTGTTGTTACTAGGTTCACCGGTAGGATAGATTTGTCCTCGTCCGCGATTAGCCCCGAGGTGAACGGCATACTTACCAAAGTTGATATTCTTATCAGTCTTAGGATTAGGAGAAAGCACAGGGAAAGTAATTTCTTGGTACTGTTCCCCTGGCAGAGGCCCCACAATCACTACATTTTCTGCACCTTCTTTATACTGTTGGAAATAAACTCCACCAGTTTTCTCCTTCATTTCTTCGGGAATGCGGTCTTCAGGGGCAATTTTAAAACCTTCAGGGAGCATTAATACTGCCCCCACGTTTAAACCACCTTTGGAACCGTCTCCTAGCACCTGTTGACTAGCTAAATCATAAGGAATTTTAACTACAGCTTCAAATACGGTGTCGGGTAAGACCGACTGAGGAATTTCTACTTCTGCCACTTTTTCTGCTAGGTGACAGTTGGCGCAGACGATTCTGCCTGTAGCTTCTCTGGGAGTCTCGGGAGCAGTTTGTTGCGCCCAAAAAGGATACGCAGCAGCAGATGGGGCTAGAGTGACACCACTTGTCAAGAAAATAGCGACAGCAGCGATCGCCACTACAATAGATTTAGTAATTATGTCCTTGGCAAACTTGAATAATACCAATGGTTTCAATGTTCTCATTTGTTAGATCAACAATCTCAAAAAGATTAACTATATGATTAATATGGGGATTTATACTTTCATCCCAGTCTATGCCCAGTAAGGCTTTTCTCCAGTTCGGAAATCGGTTTCTGTCCACTGACTAAAGATTAGTCGGTCGTCTTGCTCTTGCGCTTTTGCCAAGGCTAGAGATAGCGGTGCAGGACCACGAACTACCTTCCCTGTCTCATCGTACTGAGAACCATGACAAGGACACATAAATTTGTTTTCGCTGGCATTCCAAGGCACAACACAACCCAAGTGAGTACAGACAGCGTTGATTCCATAATTGCGGAGGGTGGAATCCCCTTCTACCACAATGTAGGTTGGATCGCCTTTTAGACCTTGAGCCAAGGTGCGATCGCCTGGTTGATGAGCTGCGATAAATTCGCTCACGACGATATCATTCCCTAAAGCATCTTTTGCCGTAACACCACCCGAACCACTGCCACCAGTGTTAGGAATAAAATACTTGACTACTGGATATAAAGCACCCAAGGTTACTCCTGTGATGGAACCAAAGGTAAGCAAATTCATAAATTGTCTACGCCCCAAGTCGGGGACGTTATCGTCACCCACATTAGAGATATTAGAACCAGAAGATTGAACCATAGCTATAGATAAATTGTATTTTTTTTGTAAACTTAAAATGATGAATGGGAGATGTCTAAAATCTTCTCTACCAAAGAATTTTGTAATCTTCTCCGCCTTAAAAAGTTAACAGTTGCGAGTCCAACTTTATAGTCTACTAGAGTTTTAGGGTTAAACAACATGCAGCAAAACTCTGATCTGACCATTTGTGAAACGCAATATGAACCAATGTATTAAATTATTACAGAGATTGCGGATCGATTCCACTCAAGGTCAACAGGTTGATTAATAAAAACATCATGACAGGTGAACAATTACACCAGCTTTTATTAGAAAAGTGGGGCTGTTCCTACGATATGCAGTTACGCAGAATTAAAGGCAAGATTTATGTCCAGGTGATGTGGAAATACCTGGAGCAAGCCTCTTTTCCTTTGTCGGAACAAGAGTATGCCGAAAATCTTCAGGCGATCGCCAATTACCTTAACGGTTGGAACAGCGTAGCGCAGATCCAGTCTTACATTGAGAAGACTCGTGAACGTCCCAGGTTAGGCAAAGCAGTTAGTATTCAGCTTGACTTAGGAGAACGCAATTCCGAGTGGATTTTAGATGATGTTTAACAGCTTAATTTTGAGATTGTTAAAAAATATTACAATCAATTCAACAGCAAAGTAGACTATTTTCGTGCGCCTGAAAAATCTTGATAATGCCTGTCCATAACTAGATAGTATGGTTAGTGGTTTTGAAAAAAGGCTAAAACAGACATGGTAGGCAAGCGCGTTGGGGTAATTGGTGGCGGACAGTTAGCCTGGATGATGGCTTCAGAAGCACCAGCCCTTGGTATAGATTTAATTGTCCAAGCTGAAAGCGAAGCTGAACCTGCGGTAAAGATTGCTAAACAGTTTGTGATTGGCAATGTAGATGATGCGATCGCTACCGATAAGATGGCGCAAATGTGTGATGTGATTACCTTTGAAAATGAATTTGTTGATCTACAAGGGTTACAGGAATTAAAGTTAAGGGAAGTATTCAAACCTAGTTTGAATACCCTAAAACCCCTGCTAGACAAGTACCATCAGCGTAGTTTTTTGCAGCAAGTTAATTTGCCTGTGCCGCACTTTAGCCTGTGGTCATCTCAGGAACAAGTGATTGCTGAATATGGGTTTCCTTTGGTTTTAAAGGCTCGTCGTCATGGTTATGATGGGCAGGGGACTTTCATTATTAAGGACATTGAATGTTTACAACGGCTAGCTAAAACTGTTCCCGTTGCGGAGTTGTTGATTGAAGAATTTGTCCCCTTTGAACGGGAATTAGGCATTATCGCTGCCCGTAATGAAGCGGGAGAAATCGCTATTTATCCTGTTACCGAAACTTTTCAGCAAGACCAAGTATGCCATTGGACAATTACCCCCGCAGATGTGAGCATTCAGGTCGCAGAATCAGTTAAGGCGATCGCCCATAAGATTTTAGAGAAGCTAGAAGTAGTCGGCGTATTTGGCATTGAATTTTTTCTTACCCAAGACAATCGAGTCTTAGTTAACGAAATAGCACCCCGCACCCACAATTCAGGACACTACACCCTAGATGGCTGCCAGACTTCTCAGTTTGCTATGCAGCTACAGGCTGTGACGGGGTTACCTTTGGGTTCGACAGAATTAAAATCCGCAGGGGCAATCATGGTCAATCTGTTGGGTTTTGAAGAGTCTGATGCTAACTATCAAGAAAAACGCGATCGCATTTTGGAAATACCGAATAGCTTCATCCATTGGTACGGTAAAATATCTCGTCCAGGAAGAAAATTAGGACATGCCACTGTCTTAATAAATGCGAAACAACTAACTCAGGCAAAATCTGTAATTAATAAAATTGAATCTATTTGGTACGGAGATTAATATATCTTTTGTAAGCTCTACTAAGGTTAATACAAATGTTATATCATGTTGGTAAAATCGACTGAATTATAACCATAATGCAGAGTTCATATAGATTAAAAGCTAATGAATTGGATGAAAAATTCATAGCTGGTTTGAAAGAGACTTACAAAGATAAAGATATTGAAATTATTATTTATGAAGTAAATGAAACGGAATATTTACTTCAGTCTGAGGTAAACAGACAAAGATTGATGCAAGCTAAGATCAATGTTGACAACAAGACTAATTTAGTTGAAATTGATTTAAAAGACTTGTAATGAGCAGAAAAATAGTCTTTGAAGCATCTGCGTTTGCAGATTTTACCGACTGGGTGAAGTTAGATAAAAAAATATATCGCAAAATTATCGAACTGATCAAAGATATTAATCGCCATCCTTTTCAGGGTTTAGGAAAACCAGAAGCATTAAAGCACGATACTTTATTGGTTATTGGTCAAGAAGAATAGATCGCGAGCATCGTTTAGTTTATAAAGTGACTAATGAGGAAATAATTATTTTGTCTTGTAAATATCATTATGGCTAGTTGAAAAGCGATCGCCTTTCAATAAACCATTAGTACAATTGGCGATCGCCATACAGAAAAACTTTGAGCAATGGCTTGTTAATAAATTTCGGTAAATGAACGTTTTTGTTCTTCTGAGCGTGGCAAAATATATGCTGAACGTTGTTTATGCCAGCCTAGCTTTTCATAAAAGCCACTTTTTCCTGGTGCAGCCGTTAACATTGTCGTGAGAAATGGCTTGAGATCGGTTTCTAGCTCAGTGAGTATTTTGGTTCCGATGCCTTTTCCTTGATATTTGGGCAACACAGCCAAATCAACTATCCACCCGTAGTAATATCCATCATCAACTGTTCTACCTACGCCAACTAATTCATTGTCAACATAGGCAAATCTTACAAAGGAACTTCTCTGGAATGAAAGCTTAACATTTTCAGCAATTCTTTCTCCCCAGCCGATGACTTTAAATATATTAGATACTTCCTCCCAATTTATATTTTCAACTGAGTTTGTATACTGAATATTCATAATCACTACTGATTGATTGCAGAGTATCTATTCTACTTAAATTTTACAGAAATCCAAAATAGCGATCGCCTGGAGCAATTCTTCCATAACAACTTACTCGTTTTCTAACCTGTCGTCGGGTGATGATAAAATCAACTTGATTAATTAATCAAGAGCAAAATAGTTGATGTGGGCATTTGTAACGAAATGCAAAGTATAATAATCAAACTAGGTCACAAAGTCACAAAAGCTAACTAAGTGGCTTATGTAATGTAAACCGTTATTTGAGATAAGTATTTGTCAATGCGCGTTGCGATCGCTGGAGCAGGATTGGCAGGATTAGCCTGCGCTAAGTATTTGGTAGATGAAGGACATAAACCGATTGTCCTCGAACGTCGAGATGTTTTGGGTGGCTTAGTCGCTGCTTGGAAGGACGAGGATGGAGACTGGTATGAAACTGGTTTACACGTCTTTTTTGGGGCATATCCCAATATGATTCAACTATTTAAAGAGTTGGGCATTGAAGACAGATTGCAGTGGAAAGAGCACACGCTGATTTTCAACCAACCAGAGAAACCAGGAACCTATTCTCGCTTTGATGTGCCTGATATTCCTGCCCCATTTAATGTAATTGTGTCCATCATTCGTAACAACGATATGTTGACCTGGACGCAAAAGTTCAAGTTTGCTGTGGGTTTGTTACCTGC
>JBJOPG010000045.1:0-20832 GCA_046050865.1 Cyanobacteriota bacterium | reverse complement strand
CCTCGCGCCACCACCATCGAAGTTCCACCAGAAGACGCACCTCAACCACCACCGCCACCACCTCAACAGCAGCAACCCGACGATGAATCCAATCAAGATCAGGATGAGGAAGAGCAAGAGCAAGAAGAGGAACAAGAAGAACAGGAACAAGAACAAGAACCGCCTGCAATTCCCGATGAATTTATCTTTGATATCGAAGGTGTGGTGTTAGACCCTGAAGTACTCACCTTTGCCCAGACTATGCAGCGTCAGGGGAAATCAGGAGCGCGCAATTTAATTTTCTCCGACGATCGCGGGCGCTATATTAAGCCGATGATTCCTAAAGGAAAGGTCAAACGAATTGCGATTGATGCTACTCTGCGAAATGCTGCTCCCTATCAAAAGGCGCGACGGGAACGCAACCCCGGTAGAAATGTAATCGTGGAACAGAGCGATCTCCGTTCTAAACGCATGGCGCGCAAAGCGGGTTCGTTAATTATCTTTGTGGTGGATGCTTCTGGTTCGATGGCGTTAAATCGAATGCAATCCGCCAAGGGTGCGGTGATGCGCTTGTTAACGGAAGCTTACGAAAATCGCGATCAAATCTCGTTGATTCCTTTCCGGGGAGAGCGGGCAGAAGTCCTACTTCCCCCTACCCGCTCCATTACCATGGCAAAAGGCAGATTAGAATCCTTACCCTGCGGTGGTGGTTCGCCCCTCTCTCATGGTTTAACCCAGGCGGTGAATGTGGGTATCAATGCCCAAATGTCAGGGGATATTGGACAGGTAGTGATTGTGGCAATTACCGATGGACGAGGGAACATTCCTCTGTCCCGTTCCTTGGGAGAAGTCCCTGAAGAAGGAGCAGAAAAGCCCAATATCAAAGAAGAACTCCTAGATATTGCCGGGAAAGTGCGGGGAATGGGCATGAAACTACTGGTGATTGATACCGAAAGCCGTTTTGTGTCTACAGGTTTTGCCAAAGAACTAGCCAAGCAAGCAGGTGGAACTTATTACCATCTACCTAAAGCTACGGATAGAGCGATCGCCGATATGGCAAGAGGCGCAATTTCTCAAATGTAATTAATGAAAGTAAAAGAGATAATTAAACTAGTTGAAGAGGATGGCTGGTATTTAGCTAGAACCAAAGGTAGTCATCGCCAATACAAACATCAAATTAAAATGGGTTGAGTGACAATTCCAGGTAAATTAAGTGATGAACTTGCTCCTGGAACGTTGAATAGTATTCTTAAGCAAGCAGATTTAAAAACATGAAATATTTAACAGTAATTGAAAAAACTGGTACTGGTTATTCTGCCTACTCTCCAGATTTAGCAGGATGTGTATCTACGGGAGCAACAATTGAAGAAGTCACTGCCAATATGGAAGAAGCAATTCAATTTCATCTTGAAGGATTAAAATTAGAAGGCTATGAAATCCCAGAGGCAAAGACCACTTCAACCTACATCGATGCTTTGGTTTAGATCGACAGAGGCGATCGCTAATACGACAAGAGACATGATTTCTTTTGTAAAATAGAAAAAAGTAAAATAACCTGGGAAGATCATGGGTTCTATAATCAGTATTCTTTCGGCTGGCTTAATTATGTTGGTCATGAGTTCTTTAAGGGTTGACCGAGAATATAAGCGGGGCGTAATTTTCCGCCTTGGTCGTTACTATAATACTAAAGGGCCTGGGGTTTATTTCGTTCTACCGATACTCGATCAAAAAGCCGAAATTGATATTCGTACCAAAACCGTTGATATTCCACCCCAAGAAACGGTAACTGCTGATAGCGTAACCATCAAAGTCAATGCAGTTTTGTTTTACCGCATCATTGATCCGAGCAAAGCAATTAACAAGGTTGAAAACTATAACTTGGCTGTTTCTCAATCAGCTATGACTACTTTACGGAACGTTGTCGGACAAAATATTTTGGATGATGTGCTGCAAAATAGAGACAAAATTAACTTTAAAGTTCAGGAAATTGTTGATGAAATTACTGAACCTTGGGGCGTAGAAATCGAACGAGTCGAAATGAAAGATGTGGAAATTCCCCAATCTATGCAAAGAGCAATGGCAAAAGAAGCAGAAGCAGTCAGGGAAAAACGCGCTCGTATAATTAAGGCTGCTGCGGAACAGGAAGCTTCGATTAAATTGGCTGAGGCTTCACAAAAAATTATTGAAAACCCCATCGCCTTAGAATTGAGAAGACTGCAAATGCTAACAGAAATTGGTGCTGAAAACAACACTACAACCATAGTCATGATGCCTTCCGAGTTCCTTACCCTGGCTCGTGATTTAAAAGATTCACTGCCTGCCAAAAATTCGCAAAATTCGCCACAACCTTGGGACATTTCAGTTGATAGCCAAAAAAAACGTCCCGAAGAAGTTGAAAATAGATGAACTACTCATTCTAAATTTTAGATTCGCGATCGCATAGTTTGAAATCATACCTTGATTTACCAACGCCCATAAGTAAGTCAACTTAATTAAACGTTAAACTGAGTTTCCCCTAAATCCCCAAATCCCCGACGCGAAGCTAGTCCTTTAGGGCAAATCCCCAAATCCCCAAATCCCCTAAATCCCCAAATCCCTAAGTCCCCATCTCAAAATTATTTTTAATTAAGTGGAGCTACTTATTAGTACTCACTGCTTATTAACTCATTGTTTACAGCCAATTACCCAACAGCACATATGGTGCCCAGTAAAATGGGTGTTTGTACCAACGATTATGCAATAGGGTTAACTGTGCTTGGCGCACTGCTTCGGCTTTGGCTAGATGTTTCGTGGATAATTCTTGATAAAAATCACTCATTAGTTTAGCGGTGGCTTGGTCATTAACCGACCAGAGAGTGGCTAAAGTGCTTTTGGCTCCTGCTCTAACTGCTATACCTGCCATACCTAATGCCGCTCGTCGATCGCCTGTTGCTGTTTCACAGGCACTTAAAACTAGTAACTCGATCGCCTTTTCCGGATCAGTATTTCTGGTTTGCAAAATATTGTTTAACTCGTTGATATTAATGCGCTCATTCCAAGCTAGTAAAAAGGTATCTTCCAGAGAAGAACTAAACTGTCCATGGGTAGCAATATGCACGATCGGATAATCTGAGTCTTGAATTTCTTGTTTTAGAGCTTCACTAGTAAAATCCTGATTGACTAGAACTCGACTATCAGATCTGCTGGCAATCTCCTTCAGCTCCGCAGGGACATAATCTAACTTGGCAAAACCATCAACCTCTTTGGTTAATCCCGCAGCGATAGTTTTCAGCTTCACTGCATCCAAGGGATGAGGATTGAGTAACTGTAGCCCAGGGGTTAGGGCGATACTATAGTCTTCGAGCAGATAATGTTGACCGTCATAAAGGGCACTCAAGGGAATATTACGGAATGTGCCATCAGGCACAAAAACCAAAGTTTTGATCTTACTTTCCTTTAAGTCAGCCAGCGCCGGACGAATTACTAAATCATATAATTTTCCTGCTGAACGATAGAAATTACGCCGACTGCGAATCACGATGTGATGACGAAACTTTTCAATCACTTGCTCTAATTGCTTTTGGGGGATTTTAGTGCTGTAGTGCTTGAGGGGTTGATTGGGTAGACTGAGAATTACTTCCAGGCGATCGCTGAGAATAATGGGATAAATTATTGCGGCTTGCTGGTCTAAATGATCAATATTGACCTCTTGAGCTTCTAAACAAGCTTCCCGAAAGAAGTTATTCAGTTCCGCCAGTTGCAGGGATTCCATCACTGCTCGACCTGACTCTAGATTCTCCTGAGCAGTACTGTCTCCTGGATCAGTTTCCAGTAATAAGCTAACTAGTCCGCGATATACAGGTTCCACGCTATCGCGAAAAGAATACTGGACATCAGGGTTGATCGCCACTAGATCCCGACTTAAAAACTTGAGCAACTCCACCGCCTGGGTATAATGGGCGATCGCCTGAGAACGTTCTCCCACCGCCAGATTAATTCTGCCTAACTGCCATTGCCAGAGGTAGCTTACTTCAGGAGCATTAATACCTTGAGCCAGAATTAAAGCTCTTTGGGTATATTGTTGAGCATTATCCCAATCTGTCAGCTTTTCGCGAATTTGTCCCCGTAATCCTAAACTGTAGGACTGAGCTTTGGGATAATTGATCTGCTCGGCTAACTGGATTGTCTCGGCTAAAAATTGCTCAATATTCCCAATATTCCCAATATTTGCTGTTTTACTAGAGTTAATTGACAATTGGGGGGTTAACTCCACCAAACTATGAGTAAAATTGATGCGACGGTCAATATTAGCTCGATTAACGGGTAATCTAGAAAACTCTGCCTTAATCTGCGATATTAAAGACTTACTTTGGTGCTGATTCGGAGTATTTAACCCTGTATTCAATTGAGCCAGATAAATCTGGAGGGGCAAATCGGTTTGCAGACAGTTAGGTTGTTGCTGACAAGTGGTTAATCCCTGCTGATATAGCTCTAAAGCCTTTTCAGGTTGATGTGCTTTATAGGTATTGCCCAGTAACAATAAAATTTCGCTTTTTTCCCCAACAGCTGCTAAACCATCAGCAATAGTTAAACTGGATGTTAGAATTTCTTGCGATCGCTTTACCTCTCCTACCAATCGCAAAATATCACCATAGCTTTTAAAAGCTGCTACCTTAATCTCAGAATCGGGCAGTTGTTCTAAAGTGCTGGTAACTTTTGTGAGGGTGTTCAGTGCCCGTCGATATAGCCCCAGTTGCTTAAAGGCGCTCCCCTGGTTGATCGCCGTACGAATTATCCCAAGTTCATCCCCTACCTGTTGATAACTGGCTTGGGCTTGTTTCCAGGTGGTGATCGCTTCTTCAGCTTCTCCCTGATTTAACTGCAAAATCCCCTGGTTATTTAACACCTGAGCCACAGCATGGACTTTGCGATCCTCGCTTAAATCGGGGTCATTATTTAGCAGCTCCAAACTGTTATTGATATTTGCGATCGCCTCTGACCAATTACTCAACTGACCTTGAGCTAGAGCTAAATTACTCATAACTCTGGCACGACTCAAAACATCTTCGGGAGCAGCAGCTGCAATTGCCTGCTGCCATAAATCCGCTGCCTGTTGAAATTGAGCGATGTCATAAAAATATTTTCCTTCAGCCTCAAGGTCAGCAGCACTTTTGGTTTTTATAGTTTTTAATAAATAATGTTGCTCCACAGGTGCTGTAGCGGTCACAGGATCAATCCTGAAGGCATGAGGAACTAAACCTAAACCCATCGACCAGCCGACTATTGCCAGAATAAAGAGTAGCAAGTAACGTTGTCGAAGTTTAAAAGCCATGGAAATGTCCAGCAAAAATTGATCATTACTGATAGGATGCCCATTTCCCAATTTGTAGTTACCAACGGACGTTACGCAATTTAAGGAAGAACTAGAAATTCAGGGACTTGGGGACTTGGGGACTTGGGGAAATAAAGTGATTTGTTATCCCCATCTCCCTATCTCCCTATCTCCCCACCGACGAAGTGTGCATAATATCAGCGATTAACTTTAAGCTAAGTTTCCCAAGTTTTGTGCTGCTCAAACAACTCTGTTGCATCCTTCTGAGGGAGGGGCTTGGCAAAATAATAGCCTTGTCCATATTCACAATCAAATTGAGTCAAGATATCTTGCTCAACTTTAGTTTCAATGCCTTCGGCGATCACATCCATGCCCAATCTGTGAGCCAGAATCACAATGGTGTTGACAATATCTTGGTTTTTTAACCCTTGACTCATGTTACTGACAAAAGAGCGGTCTATTTTCAAAGTATCAGTGGGAAAACGGTGAAGATAGCTAAAGGAAGAAAAGCCTGTACCAAAATCGTCCATGCTGATCTTGATATCTAACTGCTTGAGTTCATGGAGCAAATCAATGGTGTTTTCCACATCATCCATCACCATACTTTCGGTGATTTCCAGCTTGAGATTTGCCCCGGGTAATCCTGTCATGATTAATGTTTCTTGAACCTGGGCGATCAAATCCGCTTGGGCAAACTGCCGACTGGAGAGATTGACACTCATCACCACCTTTTCGGCACTTGGAAAGCTGGCTCGCCATTGCTGCATCTGATTACAAGCCGTGGTTAAAATCCAACTTCCCATCGGCACAATTAAACCTGTTTCTTCCGCAATGGGAATAAAGGCTCCAGGAGATACAAAACCACGAGTGGGGGACTGCCAGCGAACTAAAGCTTCAAATCCCTTAATAGTTCCAGCTTTCAAGCAGATAATCGGTTGATAGTAAAGTTCAAATTCTTGATTATTAATTGCCTGGTTGAGATCTGCCTCTAGTTGAAGGCGTTTTAGCGCCTGTTCGTGCATGTTAGTGGCGAATACTTCATTGCGGCTCTTTCCCGATGCTTTTGCCTTATACATAGCAGTGTGGGAAGCCTGTAATAATTCCTCTGGCTGAAAGTCCTCCGCCAAAGAATTAAAAGCTAAACCAATGCTGACAGAAGTAAAGATTTCCTGTTCCTTAAGTTTATAGGGCACCGCTATTGCCTGTTCCAGCTGGTTAGCAATATTAATCGCTTCACTGGTACCAGCATCAGTTTTAATGGCGATCGCGAATTCATCTGCCCCCACTCTCGCTAAGATTGCCTTGGGATGCAGATTTGCTTGTAGCCTTTGAGTTGTCTCCAGCAGAATGCGATCGCCTGCCTGATAGCCCAAACCATCATTAATTAATTTAAAGCGGTCTAAGTCCAGGCATAAAATACTAATAAAACCTTGGGATTTATCCTGTTGCTTGAGTTTTTTGAGTTGTTTGGCAAATAAACTGCGATTCGGCAATCCTGTCAGGGAATCGTAGAAAAGATTGTATAGTGCCCTGTAACCCAAAACACTGGCGCTGGTCACGGCAAAAGCAATTGCGGCGGGCATAAAAGGAATCCAGCCCGCAAAAGCAAAAGTGACAAAGCAGGTTGCTGCTAAACTGCCAATCCCGGCGATACCCACTGCAATCAGCCCAACGGGGTGTTTTACTTTCCAGGCGATCGCCACCGCCCCTAAAGACCAAACCCAAACCCAAAGTCCTTCTACCCATTCTGACCAGAACCAGAATAAATTAGCATCATCCAAGACCACCTGCAAAATCTGACTCGTCATTTGAGCATGGGCGATTACCCCAGGCATTAAGCTGTCGGAACCTTGGTTATAGGGGGTGGATAAAATATCTTTAACGCTGGGAGATGTCGTCCCAATCAAGACAATCTTGTCTTTGATCAAGCTAGAGTCAACTTTTCCTGCCAAAACCTCTGTTAAAGTAACCCGTTGAGCAATATTCGGGGATTGGTAATTGATCAGAATTTGTTGACCGAGGGTTTCCTCCGGATCAAGCTGATACCCGCCTGAATTGGCTTGCAAATCGGGAAATTTTGTCTCCCCAATTTGCAGATAATGATCTCCAACCTGAAACTTAAGTTGACGCTCCTCCAGATACTTAAGACTTAAGCGCAGAGAAAAAGCATACATTTCCTTGATATCTTCTGGGTCGCCAAACTGAACATACATCAAGTTACGTCGCAGCACATCATCTCCTGCGTCCGCCACAATGTCGTTAAAGCCGATTTGCTCTGGTTTCACTCCAGGGGGGGCAGAAACACCATTTTCCCCATTGCCAATCAATTGAATTACCACCACATTGTCTTTTTGTAATTCTTTTCTCAGGGCTTTAGTGCCAGGAGGGTATGCTACTTCGCGATAGAGATCGAAGCCAATTACTTTTGGTTGAGCTGCCTGTATTTTGCTTAATAATCGAGCAATTATTTCATCTTTGATGGGATAGCTACTGTGCTTCTCGATGTCTTTATCGGTAATTTCTACTACTAGAAATCGCGGATCGGTTTGATCTTTGTTATGTAGATTGACCATCCAATCATAAGCCAATAGCTCTAATGCTTGCAATACACCTAATCGCCTAGTTCCCATCACTCCCAGAGTAATAAAAATAGTTAACAGAAAAAGCGAAGACTTATAAGTATTCAGCCAGTTCGGAGCTTGATTAAGCTTTAGATACTTGACTTTTAGACTGTCAAAGATAGATTTCATAAAGATAGTAGAGATTAAAATAATTATTTGAACTACTTATTTGCATTGCGTATTTTTACGCTACACTTGTGCAAAACACAGTTTTGCTTTGACAATTAACAATAGACAAATCAAATAACAATTAAGTAATAATATTGAGAATTTATCACTAAAAGAAATAACTGCAAAACAAGTATAAATGAGTTTGAATAATATGGCGTTTCAGATTTACCATAGTTACAATATTAAAGATAAAGATAATAATTATTTTGTTGATTATATAGATAATGTCAAATATCAAATATACACCTTATAAATTGATTGGCTGCTTAAGTTTTGTCTTGGTCTTAAATCTAATCTGGTTAGGATTAACGAACTCCGCCACAGCAGAACAAAAATCAACCCAGACTAAAACAACAACCGATTTTGGCTTGCCTACTCACCGTCGTGATGGGGGTAGTCGAGGTGTTCAAGATAGTTGCGTTGCCAATACTGCCAACCAAAACTTAATGGCGTTGATTCCTGAAAAAGTTGTGGGCATTAATGCTGCCGCTTCCCCTAAGCTATTTTTCTACGTCCCCAAGATCAAAGAAACTAGCACTCTTGAGTTTGTGTTACGTAATCAAAAAGATCAACTGATCTATGAAACGTTTCTCTCTACAGAGGGGAATGGCATTATGAGTGTTGAAATTCCTGGAGATGTTGATTCTAGTCTCTTAAAAGCAGGCGAAAAATATCATTGGTACTTGTCGATGATCTGCAATAATCACCAGCGATCGCGAGATATTGTCGCTGAAGGTTGGATGCATCAAAAAAACCTTGACCAAAACCTACAAGAAAAGTTAAATAATGCCAGTTCCCTGGAAAAAGTAGCAATTTATCGGCAACAAGGCATTTGGTTTGATGCTTTATCGGTGTTGGCAGAAAATCTAGATTCCGAGACAGAAAGCACAATGATGCACCAGCAATGGTCTGAAATGCTGGGTTCTGTGGGGCTAGAAAATTTGGCATCCGAGTCTTTAATCGAAACAAAATTGATTGAAAACCCTGCTAATTCCCTTTAGAAATTAGACAACTACGAAATATCTGGAATATTAGAAAGGATGGGCAAAGGGGAAGGGGGAAAGCTTCGCAGATCATCCCTTTGTATCTGTCTATTTTTGAGAAATGGTATTATTTCTACAAAACTGAATCATCAGTAGAAATAGATTCTCGCTTCCAAGGCGCAAACCAAGGTAGTAAAATCAAACCAGGTAGGGCTGCGAACAAAGTAAACAAGAAAAATCCTGGCCATCCTATTTCTTTGGCTAGAAATCCAGCAGGAGCAATCAAAATATCCCGACTAAAAGCCATTAAACTGGATAAAAGAGCAAATTGTGTCGCCGAAAAGCGTTGATTGCACAAACTCATCATAAATGCCACAAAACCTGCCGTTGCCAAGCCAGAACATAAGTTCTCTACATTGATTGCCACAACCATAAACTGATAATTGTGTCCTAACTGTGCCAGGATAAAATACACAAAATTACTAAAAGCTTGCAAGAAACCAAAAATCCACAAAGAACGATTAATCCCTACACGACTAAGAATTAATCCACCGAATAATGTACCCACAATGGTGGCGATTAATCCCATTCCTCCTTGTATGGCACCAATATCTGTTTGAGTAAAACCAATCTGAAGTAAAAACGGAGTCACCATATTATTTACTAAGGCATCTCCGAGTCGATAGAGAATAATAAAAATTAGAATCAGAAAGCTTTTGACTGCCCCCAAACGTTGAAAAAAGTCCTGAAACGGCAGAACAATAGCTGCTACTAAATTAGTAGGTGGCTGATCTTTTAAAATCGGTTCTGGCGACCAAATAGAAAATATAATATTCACGGCCATTAATCCCGCCAGACATAAATAGACTCCTTGCCAAGAAATCTGATCCGCTAAAATCAGTGCCAATCCCCCTGTAATTAACAAAGCAAGACGATAGCCTAAGACTCCTACCGCAGCACCCGCCCCCGTTTCCCAGGGTTCTAAAATATCCGTACGATAAGCATCAAAAGCAACATCTTGGCTAGCACTCAAGAAAGCAATGATCAGTGCATTGATAGCAAGCAATTGTAGACTTTGTTTTGGTTGTTGAAAAGCCATAATGGCGATCGCAATTGTTAATCCGATCTGGGCAATCACTAACCAACCTCGCCGACGACCAAAAAATGGCGGAATATAACGATCTAAGAAAGGAGCCCAGAGAAATTTGATCGAATAAGGCAGTGCCACTAAACTCAGTAAACCAATTGAAGTTAAATCTACCCCCTCTACTGTCAACCAAGCTTGTAAAGTTCTGCTGGTTAGAAATAGAGGCATTCCCGATGAAAAACCCAACAATAGCAAGGCTAACATTTTGCGACTTTGAAAAACTTGCAGAGGAGACTTGTTTGTTTTCATAGGTTCAAAGGAATGACTAGAGTTACCAGGAAATTAGTTAAGTTAACAAGCTATTTATAACGCGATTTTAAAAAAACCCTCTAGGTCAAATGCTTAGATCTGACTTAAAGGGTTGATTATTGACTAAAAACTAAAAACTAGCAACTATTTAGCTGTTTCAGCAGCTTTTTTCGAGATAGGCTCACCTGATTGATCATACTTGCAGGGAACTTCTCCCCCCATGCCCACAATAAAATCATCAAAGTCGACATCTTCTTGGTCAGTTTTCACCAGATTGGAACCAGTATCATCAAAATTAATCAGTAAACCACCATTAATCAGATAATCGAACTTGTTCCCATCTACACTGCGATCGCCACGACGTTTCTCCACAGCAGCGGCAGTCAATCCTTCTTCATTAAATAGTGCCTGACGATTACTACGAGAATTAATTAGATCAGTAGTGTAGACAGTTCCCGCAGGTTTCCCATCAAAGGCTGATTCTAAGTAAAAAGCATATTTTTTATCGCTTTTAAAAGTAAATTCTCGCTCAACATCAGTGACGGTATCCCCTGGACTTCCGAGAAAATCATTACCCCGAGCTTCCTGGAGATCGGTTTCATAACTAGAACGACGATATACCGTATCAAATTTATCCGAAGCTTTAACTTCTGAGATTAAAGGCGTTTTGGCACAGGAATCAAAATTAATCACACCGCCACTGTTGGTCTGACAAGAATCCAGGTCGATAACTCCAAAAGTAGACTGATATGCACCGTGAGACTCAATAAACTCAAATTCGACAATAGTATCTTCACTAAACCTGACACCTTGGTTACCGACAACATCGGCAGATGCCGCCAGACCCATGGCATTGAGTATTCCACAGGTACCTAAAGCTAGACTCAAAACCTTACCTGAGCAGAATTTTGCTCTAGATCGCGATCGCTTCATAATATTCCTCCGCTTACCAAATATTTTTTTGAGGTTCGATTTGATTGACCTGTTTGATGAATTTCTCTGCTTCAAAGAGTTGTTTTCTGACACCATCCCGTGCCTGATCCACAGGATTAATACAGGTTCTTATTTCTTCCTCCTCAACACCACTTCTCCTGACAATTTTCCTGGGACCAGCATCTGCTGATTTGACGTTGTTCTCTGCGGTAGCCAAACTCTCTAAAGATTTATCTAGACCAGTTTCTAAAGCTTCAGCCACATCGTTGAGAGTGACTTCTCTAGGTTGAGCGCCATCTACTCCAGAGCCAAGATCAGAAGGATTATCTAGTCGAATCGGATTAGTAATCCCGCCTCCGACAACTTCTCCCGTATTGGGGTTAAATTGAGTAGTTGGGGGAATACCATTCCCATTTTGACTATCAATGCTGACGGTAGGAGAGCTATAGGTTTGTCCCCCAGAGGTATCAGACTGATTGGTTTCAGCCATCACCGAGCCTGACATGATAATTTCTGCGACGACTAAAAAACTTAGCCAGATTAATTTTTGATCGTACATTTTGTCAATTCCTGATGATTTTTTCAATTAGAGTGCTGCTCCAACTCCCATGACGAAGCGCGCGCCATCCCCAGCACCAGCAATATCTCTAGCACTCAAGTTGACCGTCAAAGGAATAGTGCGAAAAGGAGAGACGGAAACTCCCATGCCTAAATCCTGTCCAGACCATTCGGCGACCACGCTGACGGGGCGCACCACCCGCACAGCTAAACTACCAAAGGCATTAACGCTGCCATTATCATCGGCAATATCATCTTCACTCCGGAATTGACCATTGCCAATGCCAATAGTCGCCCCCACGCGACTCAACGGCGCATTCACATTTTTTCTAGTATTGAAAATTTTGGTCGTGGCAAGATATAAGGAATCTTCTAAGTCATTGTCATCTCCAACGGACAGAAAACTATTCCAACCAGCCGCAACTCCCCAGCCATTGGCAATTTTGCGATGAAGCTTGAGGTTAAATCCTCCTGAACCGAAATCCCGCCCATTCTGTCCAAAACTAGCGAGGTTGTAACTTAATTCGGCTCCAACAGATTTTTGAGCATTACCCAAGCCAACTCCAAATCCCCAGGTCGCATCCCCATCATTTTCGCCATCTAATCCTCCACGGGTATCCACCTGATAGCTAAGACCACTATAAAAACCGCGATCCGATCCAAAGCCAAAAGGGTTAGCAATGGTTAAAGAAGGAACCCCTCGACTAGGGGTAAAGTTGCGCTGACGAATATCCTGTAGTTGAAATTTGACATCGTTTAAATCTTCTTGAGCAGAAGGGTCAGAACTATTCCAAGAATTATCAGCCGTAATGATTTCATCTTGATTAGATGATTGAGCTGT
This sequence comes from Cyanobacteriota bacterium, assembly GCA_046050865.1. Classification (GTDB taxonomy): domain Bacteria; phylum Cyanobacteriota; class Cyanobacteriia; order Cyanobacteriales; family Xenococcaceae; genus Waterburya. The sequence continues at coordinate 8,039 of JBJOPG010000045.1, read as the reverse complement.
TTTTTCTGGTGATAATTCTGTTTTTAGTTGATTAGGAGCAACTGGATTTGCCCCCACATTTGCGCTCATACAAGGCAACAATAATAAGCTAGAGCAAGCAATAGTTAATATACGCATAAATTCATAGCAACAGATAACAAATACACTGCCAATTAATAACAAGTTAAGAGAGGTATCTTAAGCTTTATTTTGTTACTTGGTAAAATAAAATACATATTATTCTGAATATCAATAATATTAATATTATTAAAGACAAATAGAATAATTAATAAGAGTTGGGTTGTACGATTGCTTTTATATCCTATATCTTTCTAAATTTCAATGTGTACAATAGGATTGGTGTTATCACCTAATTAATTAAATTTATTTGATCGCTTTAGTCAAAATTACTTAAATATTAGATTGTTTGAAAATAGATTTATGACCTATGTTTATGATTTTAGATACTGTGTAATTGCGCTTATAAAAAATCTTTGATAGGATGCAAACTAATTGATCAATGTAGAGCTTTCAAGAGTAATCTCAAAAGTAATCAACTAGTAATTTAAACATTGCTGAATTGGAATGTGAAAATCAAAAATTACGTTAAAGATGATCGCCTCTGGTTACTTTCTGGTGTAGCTGCCATTGCGATGCTCTATCTGAATTTGATTTGGAAAACCACAGGGAATATTGATCAACTTACTACCAACGGCTTTTACTGGGGTGCTATTATCTGGTTGCTCTGGCGCAGAAGAGATTCCCTGCGTGATCATAGTGAACCTTTCTCCAGTTTTACTGGACTTTTGTTGCTAGGGTTGGTGTTGTCAAAAACCTTAAATTTGTTTGACTTTGAATCTACTCTATTGCCTCTAGTGCCTTTGGGGATGGCGATCGCTTTAGCTTTAATTGCCTCAGGATTCAGAGGTTTTACTCAGTATCGACAAGAATTGTTTTTCGTCTGGTTTTTATTTTTTCCCGAAGGAGTAATTGGGCATTGGCTGGATGGCATAGTTCCCATCACAATACTCAACGCTAAATTTGCTACCTATTTTCTCTACTACCTGGGATTTAACGTTACTAGTCAGGATAATCAGGTATTACTTTCGCTCCCTGAATTGGGAGAATTTAAAGCGATCGTTGATTATCCTTGTGCTGGGGTACCAATGATTTTATTGATGTTGAAGTTTGCGCTATTGCTGATGAGCATCGCCGCTTTATCAAGCCAAGAAAAGCTATTCATCCCCGCTTTTTCAGTGATTCTCGGTTTCTTGTTGGGAGCTGTCAGAGTGGCGATCCTCACGTTGCTGATACCTAATCCGACTCAGTTCGGCTATTGGCACGGTTTTCAAGGTTCACAGATATTTTCAACTTTGGCAATTACGATTTTTGCCGGTTTTTGCTATTGGATTCTAGAAAAAAAATCAGCGCCTATTGCTCGATCAGGAGAGAAGCAAGAAAAATGATTAATCAAATGCAATGGCGTAGTTATCTGTTAACCGTTACGGGTATTACCCTCCATCTTGCTTTGGCTTATAGCTTTTTTGTTCCTACTGCTGGTAATCGTCAGGTAGCTAAGTTTAAGTTTCCTCAAGGTTTTAATCAGGCGATCGCGGAGCATTCCCGAGGGGAAATCGCCATTGCTGAAACTGTCTCCCAGAATCAGGCTGGAACCGAAACCGAAACCATTCAAGCGCGTCAAAAGTATCAATATTCTCAAGGTGGACAGGCGATCGACTTAGAGATCAGCTATTTAGTAAGCACCAGAGGGGATGTCGCCACCTATCTACAAAACTATACGACTATTAACGCCGAAGCGATTAAGGGAAAATCAATCAAGCAAATAGAAGGAGTAGGCTATCATACTTTGTTTACCGACCATAACCGTACCTATTTAACTAGCTGTATTAGTCCCCGCAGCCCCAGTAACGTCACCCAAAAGCAATTCTCCCAATATCGCTATCAGAATGATTTACAGTGGCAAATTGGATTAGATTGGTTGCAAGGCAAAGCCAGTATTCGCGATCGCCGTTGTCTCTGGGTGCTATTATCAACGCCAGTTACTCCAGGTAATAGTAACGTTGCCAATGAAGTCTTAGAAACAGCCTGGAAAGAGATATATCATTGGTGGTTGCCCAGATTTCCTGATTTAACATAACTGATGATAGATTTCAGACAACAATGAAAAGTGTTAACAAGAACGTAAGTCTAGTAGCCTTTTATGGTGATAAACCAGATGCATTTGCCAGCTTGATTCAAAAATTGCAGACATATCTGGCAAATCATCAGCTACTTCAAGCTAAATTTATTCCCTATCAATTAGCCCAAGTTCACGGCACAATTATTGGTTGTGAAGGCTGGAAAACCAATGCAGGAGTTATTAATCAATGGTTTCAAGAAAAAAGACAAGAAACCAGATACATCAATTTTGCTGGTTTAATTAATTATCTGAACCATCAAGGGGATTTGCCGATCACAATTCGTTTTGCTGGCTACGATCGCAATACTAACTATAACTTCCTCAGTCGAGGTCAGCATTTATATCATCGTTCTTTTCAACTCCAATCAGCGGACAACAATACTGTCCCTGTCTTAATTGGCTGGTCATGGCAAAATTATGCGGTTACTTTAGCGATCGATCATCTCCGCCGTGACTTACAGCAATTTAATTTACTCCACAAATATCATGCAACTCCTGATGATATAGATAATGACTTTTATTTGAGACTAGGAACAATTAATGCTGATTTAACCTCCTTTGAGCTAGATGCGATCGCCACTGAGATGCGTAATCTACTGGAAGCTCAAGCTGCTTTATCTATAGAAATTCAATTAGAAAACCTCGCTTTTGTGCAATATCAGGATTTAGCTCTTACTCCCGCCACAACTAGAGTAATTCCTGTGACTGAGATATCTCCCCAGGAGCTTTCAGGGCTTTTTGATTTTCTTGTAGAGTAGATAGGGAGTTGGGGAATTAGGGAATTAGGGAGATTAGGGAAAAATGAAGCAGAAATTATTAGTGACGGGAGCAAGTGGGTTTTTAGGTTGGAATTTGTGCCAACAAGCTCAAGCTAACTGGGAAGTCTATGGCACTTATTTTAGCCATGAGGTAAAAATACCTGGAGCGATTTTATCCAAAATAGATTTAAAAGATTTTGGGTCGCTTGATCAACTATTTAAAGATATCAAACCTGATGCGGTAATTCATACTGCGGCTGCTTCTAAACCTGATTTCTGTCAGGTTAACCAGAATGAATCTTTCGCGATCAACGTTACTGCTGCGGTCAATATTGCTCGTTTATGTGGAGAACGTAATCTTCCTTGTGCCTTTACCTCGACGGATTTAGTCTTTGATGGCAAACATCCCTTCTATCGAGAGAGTGATCCTGTATGTCCGATAAATTACTACGGTGAACAAAAAGCGATCGCCGAACAAAAAATGTCTGAGATCTATCCAGCGATCGCCATCTGTAGAATGCCCTTGATGTTCGGTGCGCCATCTCCTGTGTCCCCTAGCTTCCTCCAAGGAATGGTGAATAATCTTAAAGCAAATCAAGCCATTAATTTGTTTACCGATGAATTTAGGACTCCTGCCAGCGCGATCGCTGCGTCTCAGGGGTTATTAATGGCAGTGACACAACAAGTCCAGGGAATATTGCATCTGGGAGGCAAAGAACGGATCTCTCGCTATGATTTTGGTTTGTTGCTGGGGGACATATTGCAATTACCGACGGACTCAATCAAACGTTTAATTAAACCAGGTAAGCAAACAGACGTAGTTGCCGTAGCACCGCGATCGCCTGATACATCTTTAGACAGCAGTAAAGCTTTTGCTTTGGGTTATCAGCCTTTATCTTTAAAAGAAGAGTTAACTAAGATCTTAGATCTTACCCCTAATTAACATCTAGACCTCGCCATACTTACCTAATTATTAATAGTATTAAGTAGCTAGAAGCTAGAGCTAAGAGCTTAAAACTCTATGCTTTAGGACAATTTTTATTTTTCTGCTCCATAAAGAGACTCCTGAAACTCTCTCCCCATCATACTTCCAAATTGAGACCACCCCATATTAGGGGTTTTCTTTAAATTAGTCTTGATTCGTTCCAATTTTTTTCTCATGCCCATTAATTCTGCTGCATTAGAAGGTAAAATTTCACTGTAAGCTGATGCTAATTCCTCATTAGTTGCTGTTTGAAAATCAACAGATTCTCCAATGGTAATCAAATTGCGAACGATAGGTAACATATTATTTTTCTCAATTGTTTAGCTCGAAAAACTAACCCGGTATTAAACCAGACAGGTATTAAAAATTTGTTTGGATAATAGTAATACTACGCGAAATTTAAAATTTAATGTTTTTTGCTATTTCGTTTCTAGATACTAAGGCGATCGCAGCTAATTCTAAAATCAAGGCGGCGATCACACTATTTTTTAGCCTAATAATCTTTCAAGTTTCTTATAAATTTCATCGTCATTACGTTTTCCCACTAAAATAATTTCGATCAGATCTGCTGTGGAATTGTAGGTATACACAATGCGATATTCTCCACTATCTACCCGATAGTATTTGTCATATCCCTTGAGCTTTTTGCTATCGGAGGGAAATGGATCGAGATTAAGAGATAAAACTTTTTTTGAGATTTGGGCAGCGATTTTGGGTTGTAAGCCATTTAGAAAATCTAAAACAGTTCCCAATCCGTCTAGTTTAGGCATGGGAAAGCTTTTCTAAAGCTGCGGTAAAAGCTTCGCTACCAACTAATTCTGACTGGCTACGGGCTTTGTCTGCGGTTTCTCCAAGTTGCCGATCTTCTAGTTCTTCGAGGCGATCAATTAGTTTTTGGTATGCTTGGGCGGATAAAATGACGTGGCTTGGGCGTTTTTGTTTAGTGACTAATACCGGTTCGACTTGAGCTTTATCAAACACCTCTCCATGTTGATTACGAGTCTGGGTCAAGGAATAAACATTCATTGCTTGAATACTTTGACTATTTTGTACATTATAGCAATTATCTGTTGATGACTCCTTCTAAAATGTTTTGTTTTGGGATATCAAGGCGATCGCAACTAATTCTAAAATCAAGGCGGCGATCGCTGTGGAAGTCAGTTGGATTAATCCTACATCTGCGGTATTGAATACTCCTTCTTTGAGGCTCAAATAAGCGGAAATGATGTCGGTAAAATCGATCACCACACAAGCAATTAACAGCATCTTGACTTGAGTTTTATCTGCCAACACCACTAATAAAGCGATCGCCATGTCTCTAATTGCCCAGGCGCGAATAGCGTAAGGCATTTGAAGATTAAAAGGCAAAGATATCCCTGTTTCTGCCATCAACAGATGAGGAGCTGCATAGCCAAAGACGCTCAACCCAAAGCGAATCAAGCACATCAAGCCGATTAACAACGCCACATACCAAACCTGATTTCTCATCCTCACCTCTCCCTGTATTTCAATTAAATCTAGCTAGACTTTAAATTCTTTTAATTACTAAAGTAAAGTAGCTACTTTTTAGTAAGCTAGAAACTAAAACTAAAATTGTGGCAAGATGACAGAGCTGGAATATGTTCCTTTAGAAAAGCTGCTCAATCAAATTTCAGGGCGCTGGACGATGTATATTTTATGGATTTTAGACACTAACGGTAAACTTCGTTTTGGAGAATTAAGGCGTAAAGTCGAGGGGATTTCCACGAAGGTTTTAACTGAAAGATTAAGAATGCTTGAACAGACTGGGATTATCCGCCGTCACTATGAAGCAGAAATCCCCCCCAAAGTAAGCTATGAGCTAACGGAGCGAGGGAAAGAATTATCGGAGCCACTATATCAGCTTTGTGAATTGGCTACTCGCTGGTATGGAGATGAAGATAATTAACTGATGTTACGCACTCATTGATTTGTGAAGATTGGGGAAAGGGGAAAGGGTTTATTGATCTATTTTCATAACGAAGTGTATGCTAAAGCCCTAAAGAATTCCCTTCTGTCACACCAGCTTCGCGTCGTCCTTTAGGATAACTTACTTAAACTATGGATTTCTAGTTGTTTTGCGTAACGTCAGTTAATTTATTTATGTACGAAGTCTAATAAACAATTACCTGGCGATCGCGCCAAAATTTGCCACTTTCATCTCGACTAGCTTCAGTTGCCAACCAAATTGCCGTATCTGCACCCTCTTGGGTCGATCGCGGTGCGGCAGATCCTCCCATATCAGTTTTTACCCAACCAGGACACATGGCATTAACAACGATTCCTTTGGACTCTAGAGATTGTGCCAACATAATGGTTGCACCATTTAAGGCTAACTTGGAGAGGCAGTAGCTCGGAGCAGTGGTGGTTAAACCATCTAATGCCCCCATCCCACTAGAAATGTTAATCACCCTTGGATCGGAAGATTGTTCTAGTAGTGGCAATAGTGCTTGTACCGTCAAAATTGTGCCAAAAGCATTGGTGTTCATCCCCAAAGCTAAAAGATCGCGAGTAGTAGTCAGAATGTTAACGTTGCTATCGGGATAAATTCCCGCATTGTTAACCAATACATCAAGTCCCTCAATATTTTGCTTTAAAGTTGCGACTGCTTCCTCGATAGAGCGATCGCTACTGATATCTAATTCAAGGGGAATGGTTGTAGCTCCTAGTTTTGCTGCTGCTGCTTGGGCTTTATCTAAGGAACGGGCAGTTACGATCAACCGATATCCTTTAGCCTGTAAACCTTGAGCGATCGCCAACCCAATGCCACGATTCCCCCCTGTGACTAGAGCTATTTTGCTATCTTTTTGATTCATAATTGATCTGAAATTTAAGTTTTTTAAGAGCAGTTACCAGGAGATAATGCCATCTTCATTGAAAAAGCCGCCGCTGGGTTGATCTTCGGCTAGAGTTGCCAACTTGAGAATAATCCGAATACCGTCTTCAATTGTTCTTGGCGCAGCATCAGTTCCCATATCAGTTTTTACCCAACCAGGGCATACAGAGTTGACCTTGATCGGCGTACCAACAAGTTGTTTTGCCAGTTGAACAGTAATCGCATTTAATGCTGTTTTAGAAGAGTTATAGCCAAACGTATTAATACTGTAATATGGTGACTCTGGATTAGATTGCTCTGTTAGAGAGCCTAGGGAAGATGAGACATTGACAATGCGTCCCGCAGTTGATTTTCTTAACAAGGGTAAGAATTCGCGAATAGTTAGAAAAGCACCAAAAACATTAGTTTGATAGATCTGGGTCAAAAGATCGAACGATAGCTGTTCAAACGTAAATATTCCCTGGGAAAATTCTGGATTAATCCCCGCATTGTTAATTAAGATATCTAGTTTTCCCTGCTCCTGAGCAACAGTTTGAGCAGCAAGCTTGACACTATCTTCATTAGTTACATCCAACCATAAAAATTCTGCATTCAAGCCTTCGTCTTGAAGAGACTTTACTGCTAAACGACCCTTTTGTTCATCTCTAGCGCCGATTAGAACTTTGATTTGTTGTTGGGCTAGCTGGCGAGCAGCACCTAAACCCATGCCTTTATTTGCCCCTGTAACTAAAGCGATTTTGTTCATATTTAATTGCCTTGAGTAAATTTTGCCCCACTAGATAGATTAATCTTTGTTTTAGAAACGAAAAAGTAGTTAAAATTCAAAACACTTATGCAAAAAAGGCAAAAGTAATTATGGACAAACTGAAAAGTCTGTTGATTTTCATCCGCTCGACACAACATTGCAGTTTTTCCGAGGCAGCTAGGCAATTAAACATGTCTCCTTCTGCCGTCAGTCGTGCCGTATCGCGGCTAGAAGCCGATTTGGGCAGTCGTCTGTTGCAACGTACAACCCGCAGCCTAACCCTGACAGAAGAAGGTGCGAAATTCTATGCTCGTTGTCAACAAATTTTGGCTGAGTTAGAAGCAGCGGAAGCGGAAATTAAACAAGCCCAATCTTCGCCAACAGGAACATTACGGCTCAATTTCTCGATCGCTCTGGGAAAAAAGTATATTGCCCCGAAATTACCTGATTTTGCCGCGCAATATCCCGATTTAAAGCTCGAAGTTTTCTTTAGCGATCGCCTAACTGATCTGGTGGAA
>JBJOPG010000044.1:0-29881 GCA_046050865.1 Cyanobacteriota bacterium | reverse complement strand
ACATACCAATAATTGCAATATCTTGATTACCTGTAGCCTTACGACGCAACTCTCCCCGACGTTTACCCTGTTGTACAGCAATAGATTCTGGTTCGCTATGCAAATAATCAGCTAAAGCAGCAATAGTCGGATACTGAAATAGCAACACCGCAGACAAATCATATTCAGGAGTCAGCTTACTCAATACCTGCATGAGTAATAAAGAATTTCCGCCTAACTCAAAGAAGTTATCCTTAACCCCAACCTTATCTAACTTTAAAACCTCTTGCCATATTGCTACCAGTCGCTGTTCGATCGCATTACCAGGTAAATCCTGTTGACTTAAATTCCGCTGCTTAAATAACTCTTGAACTTCCGAAACAACATTATTAAACTCCCCCACCGCAAATCTTTGGCTCAATTGCGATCGCTGAATCTTGCCAATCGCCGTCTTGGGAATTGTCTCTGGAGACACAGGAATAAGATAAGCAGGAGCAACTCCCATCTGAGTAAAGATATCCTTGCGGATGGTATTAATTAATCCTCTTAACTGGTCACTTTGGTAATCTGTATGGAAAAATATCGCTATTTGCTCTTGCTGCTTAACATCCATCACACCACAGGCAGCAGTAAAGGAGATACTTACCCCGGCGATCGCTTCTACAATTGTCTCAATTTCATGGTTGTAATAATTAACCCCATTGATAATAATTACGTCCTTCTGCCGCCCCGTAATGGTCAGTTGTCCCGACTCTAAAAAGCCTAAATCCCCCGTATTAAACCAACCATCTTCAGTAAAGATCTCCCTGTTTAATTCTGGCTGCCCATAATATCCGGCGGCGATTGTCTCCCCTTTCACCTGTAATTGCCCAATCTCTCCTTCAGGTAGGACTTGCTGCTCTTCGTCCACAATCCGTAAAGATACCCCAGGAATCGGCGCACCAACGGCAACAAATTCTCGCTGTAAATTGAGATAAAAATCCTGTGCATGGGCGATGCCCGATGTCGTTTCCGACATCCCATAACCAGGGCTAATTACCTGGGGTGATAATCCATGGGGGGCAAGTAATTCCAGAAAATGCTTGGTAGTTTGACCTACCACCGCTTCTGCACCATTCCCCATCCACCGCAGACAAGACAAATCCCAATTTGGCTTAACTTGATCACTTAACTCTCTTAACTGGCTTAACTTGTCTAACTTTTCATTCACTAAGTTATAGGCAAAGTTAGGACTCCAGGTGGTAGTAACTCGATATTGATGGATTAAAGTCAACCATTGAAGAGGATTTTGAAGGATAAACTCACTTTTAACCTGGATTTGCTGGCAGTCTAAAGATACTTCCGTTAAATGAAACATTACTAAGCTAGCAACGTGTTCCAAAGGCATCCAATTCAAAGTAATATCCTGTTGAGTCAGACCATTGACCGTCGCCATGCCGTAGACACTGGCAAGTAAATTACGGGCAGATAACATCACCCCTTTGGGTTTTCCCGTACTGCCTGAAGTTAATAACAACAGAGCCAAGTCATCCAAATTTCCCTGATGCCAAGGTTGATTCTCCTTTATAGGGCGATCGCTAAGTAACAAATCCTCAACTTGTACCGTCGGGATATCTTCTATAACCCCGTCAGTAATTACCAAAGCAGCATTGGATAATTCTTTTGTTTGTTGAAGAGTTTGTTGAAGCTTGCGACTTTCAGCCGTCAGGTTAATCCCCAAAGGAATGGGGACAAATCCCCCCAAAAAACAACCCCACAAACAAATAAAGAAGTGTCGCGGATTGTGCAACTGAAGAATCACTCGCTCTTGGGGTTGCAAACCCAGTTGACGCAAACCTTGTAAGATCTGCCTCGCAGCTTCGAGAAGCTCACTATAGGCTAAAAAATCAGTTGTGTGGTTTTCACTGACAAATACAATCCCCTTCGAGGAGTTGGCTGCCTGTGCCAACATTTGCGGGAGGTTGGTGTTTAAAACAGAACTCGGCAAAACAGCCCCATGAACAACAGAGAGCCTAATGGAAGCCTGTTCTGACAACTTATTCATAAAATTAAACTCGCCTCACTCACTACCGAAAAATCAAATTTAGAGTTACTTTATAGCAAATTAGTCCCGATTCAGGTGACATTTACTTTTGAAAACGCATTTTATGTCCCAAATTTGCGTATCTTATAATATTGCAGTGATAATGTTTGGCGATGAAGCAGATCCCTCTCACTATTTTTGATGAGACTCTCAGAGATGGAGAACAACAAGTTGGCATTTTTTTTGATGCCCAAACCAAAGGCGATCTGGCGCAATTAATTGCCAACACAGGAGTACCTTATGTGGCATTGATGCCTGCCATCCATCCCACTGAAGCTCAATTAGTTAAGAATTTAGTCGATCGCCATCTGCCTCAGATCACCGCTTCCACCATGATGGGCAAGAGTCATATCGAACAATCCCAAGGCTGTGGGGTGAAAACAATTATTCTCTTTAATGCTGTCAGCGATCGCCTTTTATCCCTCAGAGATTCTTCCTCTGCTCATGACTCCGCCTCAGATTTTTCCAGTATCAATCAGATCCGTAACAGGATGCTCGACCAGGTATTAACTCATCTCCAATATGCTGCTAGCCGGGGTTTGAAAATCTGTTTTGCTGCCGAAGATGCCAGCCGTGCTGATTTTGATTTCTTGGTGGAGTGTATCAATAAATTCCAGCCCTATATTGAGCATTTTATCCTCTGCGATACCTTGGGAATTTTTGCTCCCGAGGATACTAAACTGTGGTTGCGTAACCTAATTGAATTTACCGGCGATAGCACTCCCCTCTCTGTCCATTTCCATAACGATCGCGGTTTAGCCCTAGAAAACACAATTCAGGCAGTATTAGCTGGGGCAAGGGGCATCTCAGGTACTTTTGGGGGGATTGGGGAACGAGCAGGGAATGTGGCATTAGAACAAGCGCTACATGGCTTAAAGTTGCGCTATGGCTGGGAGATCGAGGGGATTAACTATGATGCTCTAGCCGCAGTAACTGAATACTTATCTGTCAGAGGATTTCGAGCCAATCCTCCCTATTCGACAGAGAGTTTGCGCTACGAAACCGGAATTCATGTGGATTCCCTCTGTAGCGATCGCTCTAGCTACTATCTATTTCCCCAAGGAGAACCTGAAGTCTGGTATGGCAAGTTTAGTGGTGCCAGTAATTTTCAATATTTATTTGAACATTGTCTTAAACAACCCCAATCCCAGGCAAAATATCGGGAATTTCGTGAGCGGATTAAAAATTTGGCGATCGCCCAAAAACGTTCTTTTGATCAAGCTGAAATTCTCAAGTTACTGGGGTATTAGGGGTGTTAAGTTTTTGATTAATTGATAGGGGATGTAATCATTCAAAATAATATTATCTCAAAACTTAGATTTTTGTATTATTCTGTTACAAGAACTTTGTCAAGTTAATCATAATTTTTCGTCAGAAAAATTAAATACAAATAAAGCCTGAAGAACTTAAAAATGAGTAAAAAAAAAATCGCTATTTTAGGCGGTGGAGTTACTGGCGTAACCCTGGCTCGGGAATTGTCCAAAGATTCACTGTTTGAAATCGAACTAATTGAGAATTCACCTGCTTTGGGAGGATTTCATCGTAACATTGAAATTAATGGTTTAAATTATGACATAGGTGCATTTACATTTGATCGAAGTCACAATTTATTCAAATCTTTTCCTAGCATTGTTAAACTTTATCAATCTATAGACAATAATTTTGGCTCAATAACAGCTAAAAAAAGTTTAGATGCATATCCTTGTACATTAAAAGGTTACATCAGAGATAATGGGTTGCTCGGTTTACTCTCTACCTGTATCGAAATTCCATTTTCCAAATTCTACTACTGGCGAAAAAACACTGTCCCAGCATTTGTCAAATATTACATAGGCAAAAGTGCTTATCAAAAAACAGGTTTGAAGAATTACATCGAACGTCTTTATCAAGTTTCAGATCAAGATATAGATATTCAATTTGCTCACAAAAGACTAGATTGTATCCAAAATACTGGTTCTTTCAGGAAAATTACTGCTAAAAAGTTTCAAGGTAAAGCAGATGTATTAACTCCACCAGTCGCAACATCTATTTTAGTCCGTCCTCAAGAAGGATTTGCGAAGATCTACAGTGAATTGCATAAGTTGTTATTAGCAGATGGTGTCACTGTTAGTCTTGACTGCGAAATCCAAAGTATTAAAAAACTTATTAAAGATCAACAACAAAAGTTTGAAGTCGAGTTTGCCAATCAGACTACCAAAACCTACGACGGGGTAGTTTCAACGATTCCAATTCCTGTAATCTCCCGCTTAATTGGAGAACCTTTACAAAAAGAGCTGAAATCTATAACTTTACTCACTCTTTTTTATCGCTTTCAGGGAGATCTAAAGTACGATTACAACGTACTGCATAACTTCACTGCTGAAGGCGCTTGGAAAAAAATAACCACTTTCTCGCATTACTACGGTAAATATGAAAAGGATGATTATTTTTCAGTGGAGATAACTTTAGATCAAGATGCATCGCCAGATATTGCTCAACAGCAACAGCAATTTGAAAAACATGTTAAAACCTTAGGCTTGTTTGTAGGGCAACTAAAATTACAAGGTAGCAAATTGACCCCAAATGCTTATCCTGTTTATTTAATTGACAATGTTGATGAAATTATCACCGCCAAAAATCAATTAAAAGACTGGGGATTATATTTAGCTGGTCGTCAAGGAGAATTTGATTATCTTAACTCTTCGGATGCTGCGGGTAATGCGGTAAAAATAGCTAATCAAATCAAACGTGACTATAAGAAAAAGATGGAAATATTTTGGTTGCCAACTTATTCTCCGCAACTAAATCTCATCGAGATTTTATGGCGTTTTATGAAATATGAATGGATTGAAACTAAAGCTTATGCTTGTTGGCAAAACTTAACTCAGTATGCCGAACATATTATACGCTTTTTTGCCGATTTGCGTAGCATAGCCGTAGGCATCGCTATGTAATTAATTTTGCATAAGTACTTACCTCCTCTGCAATACGGCTTACTCATTAAAAAGGTGGAGCATGAAACGAACTACAAATACTGCGAATAGAATCCAAACAATCAAAAATATTCCTGCCGCAATCCAATTCTTTGGCTTGTTGGATGGGGTGACAGACTGCGCCTTAACTCGGCATTCAACCATTACCGCCAGAGGAATCATTTTGACTACAAGTACGATACCAAGGGGAACGATGATCAGATCATCAAGATATCCCAAAATTGGGATGAAATCAGGAATCAGGTCAATCGGGCTAAAGGCATAGCCAACAACACAAATTGCCAAGACTCTCGCATACCAAGGTACACGAGGATCACGACAGGCTAAATATAGAACATCCAACTCAATTTTTAAGCGCTTGGCTTGTTGCTTGAGCTTCTGTAGACTTGATATGTACTCCATAAACTGTTCTTGTCCAAGTGCGATCCGAAGGCTGCACAAAGTGCGATCGCCTTGACGATCACCTAGGCTCATTTGAATTCGAGTGAGACGATCCTAATGCTAGAAATAAGTGTAATCGCTTTTTTAAAAAACTGTTAATGGTTCAAATCAACTGCGGCAGATTACCCCCAGCTCAGCACCAAAAACTTTCAACCGTCCGCTGCATTTGAATTGTTAGCCTGAGGTTTGGGAACAAGTGGTTGGTTATCATGCATAACTCTAATCAGAAATCGTAAAGCCTCATTGACGGCATCAGCATTAGGAAACATGGCTGCAACATCAGGTTCTAAACGCACCGTTGTTTCACCAAAGCTTTTTCGTCCAGCTCCCAATCTTCTGACCCGCAGACCCTTTAAGTCATATTCTGAGCGCAGTTCATCATTTATATCTAACTCATCCTTTTTCATGTTTTGAACCTATTGAAGAAAAATTGGAAGGCGCGAAAGTAGATTTCCAAAACGCGCTGCGATCGCCAAGTGGATAGCGTATCTGAATCTGAATTCAAGTCAAGGTTAATACAAGTTTGATGCCTTACGTCCACCTAATTTGGATGTCGAAGCTGGTGGTACTTCATACACCGAAATTACCTCTGTCCATCTGCCATTTGTGATCGCAAGATAACGGATTAAATCAGCAGCACTTTCGAGTAACCTAGCATTTTGTAGTCCTCCACAATCAACTCCGACAAATCCGATATCCTCAGCCAAGGAAATCACGATTTGTCTGGAAGACTCATCATCGCCAGATACAAAGCATGCAACCTTATGTGAACGAATCTCATCTGGGCAAAGTTCAAGAACTTCCATGCCCATGGTATTAAATGCTTTAACAATTCGAGCATCAGGAACTTGCTCGGCTAATTGTTCAGCGATTGAGCGAGTGACTGGCTCAAATTTCAATCCTTCTGGAATGTTCCAGTTGCTAGAGTCAATCACGATTTTGCCTGCAAGCTGGCAGGGTGATTGTAAAACTTTTGAAACCAAGACAAAGCCAGGAGAATAGAACAATATATCTCCAAATGACGCTGCATCATCATTAGAGCCAATGTGAGCATGGTTACCCGCTAGTTCTGCTGCCTTCTCAGCTTTTGATATATCGCGCGCGCCAAAAAATACTTCATGTCCTTGTTGTGCCCATAAAATACCGAGGCTTCGTCCCATATTCCCAGTACCAATAACTCCGATCTTCATCGCTAACTCACTCTCCTGTGGTTACGTCATTACCAATTTAACGTAACCCTAAATCTTTATAGAACCGATTTGGAATCTATAGTAGTTCTCTTTATCTATGCAGAACAGACAAAGCAGCAATCTCCCAAATCATAGGAATAGAGTTGCGGACAATGGTTCGAGTCCACTTCCTTGTAACCAAGACGTTTCAAGAGACGAATGCTCCTTAGATTTTTTGGATGCACAGTAGCCCACCATTCAGTTCCTGGTGCAACAGCCGTGAGGTAATCGTGCCACCAGAGCATCGCTTCAAATGCTAATCCCTTTCCCCACCAGGCTTCACCTAATAAATATGCGACCTCACCATACTCTCCATATGCTGTCGCCTCAAGCCGACCAATCGCTTGGTCAGGAGGAATTTTTAACCGTATCACCATGTTGAACCATCGTTCGCTAGGCGTTACCAAAACCACAGGACCTTGAGAACGGGAGGCATACTCTGCCCTGAATTCTTCTATATTCGGTGGGTTTTCATTAGGATCGATAAAAGCGAGTACGGAGGGAGTGGTCAGAATAGAAAAAAGCTCGTCGGCATGAGCGTTAGTGAGTGGCTCGAATTCTAGGTTTTTACTTTGCATTACCATTGTCTTTTTGTCCTTATCACCCAACATTATCTTTAACTACAAGTAACCAAACGATGAAGCTCACCATCAATCCGATAGAAATCAAAATGTGAATTAGAGTGAAAAATTTTAGCAGGTAAAATATTTTCGGGCTGACTAGAAAATAAATCCCTGCCTAGCTCTTGTGATTGAGGTACCATTGCTAGTTGGTTGAAAACTTGATAGTTTAAGTCGGTCTGATCATTAGCCTGGGGAAAGTTAGCAATAGGTATCGTGTCTGATTGATGACAATATTTATTTAAAGATGATTCGATCGCAACTAAGCGATCGTTACGTTTAATTGTGAGAATTGCCTCCTCTGGGTCAAGAACAGAAGGCTCAGGATTGCTAGTTTTAGGAAAAGGAAAAGTCACGACATATGATGCATTACCATTTTTGGCTTGAAAACCACGACTATGTGCCATAGGAGTCGCAGGAATAAATATTGAGGTGGTATTGCTCTGTTTAGCTTCACCGGAATAAAAATAAACATCACCTTTTTGGCAAATATTGATATAAAAGCTAGAGGTTTCAAATGCATAGACTTCCTGATAGTCAGTACTAATTTGTTGGCAGTTATGCCCACCAGCATTGGTCAAAAAATTATAGTCAGCATCAGAGGAAGCTCGAACATCGGCGATCGCTCCTAGATGAACTACCATCATTACTATTCCTGCCACAGTAGAGCAGTTAATCTTGAGCTGAAGATCTGATTGATTCATCATATGCCGCTGAAAGTTTTACCGTAGTTACAAACATCAAAGTCAAACTTGAGCCTAATCGCCGCATTACATAGTAATTTCACCTATATAAATTGGCAACATATCTCGCTCTATAGTTGTATTGCTGATAATAAACAGTTTATTTAATGGGAATCTTGAGGGAGAGTTTTAAGGGACAAGCAAATCATCCCAGGCTGTTTGCTGCCTATTGTTTGACGCTATGCGGTTAACCGTATTTTACGGTGATTGTTTCACTATCCTAGAATAAGAAGAAATATCGAATAATTAATATAACTAGTTCTAAGTTTTCAAAGTTAGTTCTAAAAAATAGTTCTAAAAATTTTATAAACTAATCGCTCAAGATATAAAGGGAAAGCAATTATGAGTTTTTTTGATTCTCAAGTAGTTCAAGAAGAGGCTAAAAAGCTGTTTGAAGACTATCAGTCTTTGATGCAGTTAGGTGGAGAATACGGCAAATTCGACCGCGAAGGAAAAATCATGTTCATTGAGCAGATGGAAAGATTGATGGAACGCTATCGTATTTTCATGAAGCGTTTTGAACTGTCAGAAGATTTCATGGCACAAATGACCGTACAGCAGCTAAAAACTCAGCTAAACCAATTTGGCATGACTCCGCAACAGATGTTTGACCAAATGGAAATAACTCTGAAACGGATGAAGTCGGAAATTGAACCATAGATTCTCATTCCGTTGTCAATGTCACAGTAAATATTGTCACGCTAAATATTATGGTAAATTTCCTGGCTCTGGACGATCAAATTTTGAGGCGGCAGGAAAATATTTTACTGGTTCATTCTCTAATGCTTTCAACATGAAAGAACGCCAAACAGGAGCCGCAAAATCTCCTCCCGTAATCCCTTTCCCCATACTGCCATAATCGTCGTTGCCTACCCAAACAGCGGTGGCTAGTTGAGGGACATAACCAACAAACCAAACATCCCGCTCAGAAGAAGTTGTTCCTGTCTTGCCTGCTGCTGGGCGACCAATATTCGCTTTGACACCAGTTCCTCCTGGTTCGAGAACTCCTTTCAACATGGTGTTTAAATTAGCTGTTGCCCAAGGGTCTAAAACTTGCTTGAGTTTAGGCGTATTATCAAGCAAAACATTACCTTTGCTGTCGGTAACTTGCAGGATAACGGTGGTATCAGAAGACCAGCCATTGTTAGCAAAAGTAGCGAAGGCTCCTGCCATTTCCAGAGGAGTAACCCCAATAGAACCTAATGGTAAGGAAATTACTGGTTGCATCGGGCTATTGATGCCCAAGAGATGACAAATGTCGATTACCTTTTCCAGTCCTACTGCTTTACCTAATTTGATCGCCGGAATATTTTTCGATTTTCTTAAGGCAGTGGCGATCGATATGTTGCCGCTAAAATCGTTTTTGCCACCGTAATTTTGAGGCTTATAAATTCCGCCAGGAATTGGATAGGATATTGGCGCATCCTCAATGATGGTATTGGGGGTAAAGTTACCGCTGGCTAGAGCAGCATAGTAGACAAAAGGTTTAAAAGAAGAGCCTGGTTGGCGACGCGCTTGCACCGCGCGATTGAATTGACTAGATTCATAATCAACTCCTCCTACCAAAGCTTTAACAAAATGAGTCCGTGGATCTACTGCCGCCAAAGCCATCTGATCGGCTCTTAATCCCCAACTCAGGAGCATGTCATGGCTATCCCTGATGGATTCCTCTGCCATTTTCTGAAAGTCCATATCAACTGTAGTTTGGACTCTAATCCCCCCAAGCAAAACCTTGTCTTTGCCAAAACGCTCTTCTAGTTCTTTAGTAACAGCTTCCGTAATGAAGGGAGATTGACTCTTACGCCAAGCAGTAGGTTTTCCGACTAACAAGGGGGCTTGCCTTGCAATTTCAGCTTCTTCTGGGGTGATCCACTTCAGGGCTTCTAGGCGATTTAATACTGATTTCTGTCTCAGTTTAGTATTCTCATAGTTTAAAAATGGGCTATATCTCTCTGGTGCTTGAATTAAGCCAGCTAAAACCGAAGCTTCAGCCAAATTGAGTTCATTTGCGTCTTTATTAAAGTAGCTTTGGGAAGCAGTTTGAATGCCATAGTTGTTATGTCCCCAATAAATTGTATTGAGATACATTTCTAAGATTTCATCCTTAGAAAACACCTGTTCAACTCGAATTGCCAAGATAGCTTCTGCTAGCTTCCGACTAAAAGTACGTTCTTGGGTCAGAAAGAGGTTTTTGACGAGCTGCATAGTCAGGGTAGAAGCTCCTTCCGAAACCCCGCCTTGTTTAAAGTTCGCTACGGCAGCACGGGCAATACTATAAGGATTTAATCCCCGATGACGGTAAAAATTGCTATCTTCGATCGCCACCACTGCCAATTTTAATTCAGGGGACATTTGGTCAATGGTGGCAATTTCACGATTGGCTTCACCATGAAGACTAGTCATCAATCTACCTTTGATGTCATAGATATAACTAGTTTCAGCCGGAACATAGTTACGCAACACCCTCACATCGGGTAGATTACGGAAACTGAAGGCTAATCCCACTAGTCCCCCCGCAGCAACGGCACTAGTTACCATCGAAATACCTAAAACTGTCCCCCCCGCAGCTTTGGCTACTCCTAACAGAAATGTTTTGGTGATCGCCTGGGTTGGTTGAGGCTCTGGTTTTGGGAATATGGTTTCAGAAGACACGTTAATTAATTTCCTCCAAAGAGCATTACAGAAAAACTGCGACAATTAAACTGCGTCAATTGTAGTCCACCGTAGCTAAATACACCTCAGCTAAATACGAAGTAGCGAAATTGAGTAGTATTTCTAATTTAGACATCTAGTATATTAATTAAATCTTCAACTTGCCTAAACTGCGAGCTAAATCTTAGCTCATAACTTCCGATAGATGTAAACACAATCAAAAAAAAAACCTCGGGTGACTAACCGAGGCAATTTAAATTCAGGAGAAATCAATGTTGACGAAGTTGAAACAACTTTTGTCTTTTTTAAATCATGTAAATCAATGTAACAAAAAGTTTACATAATAACAAGGTAGAAGCATATTTAAACTGTGCAAGACGCGCAAATAGGTACACTACTACTTACTACTCGATAAACTATTTCAGGGGCTAACGATGATTATTGCCATTACTGCTTTGAAGGGAGGAGTGGGGAAAACCACAACCGCAGTTCATTTAGCTGCATTTTTGCAAACTTTAGCCCCAACATTGTTAATTGACGGCGATAAGAACCGTTCTGCTTTAGTTTGGTCGAAAGAAGATAAGCTTCCTTTCTACGTAGCATCTCAAGCTGGGGCACCAGGATTAATCAAGAAGTTTACCCACATTGTGATTGATACCCCAGCCAGACCAGAGCCAGAGGAATTGGAGGATTTAGCCGCAGGTAGTGACCTGTTAATTTTACCCACAACCCCCAATCATCTAGATTTAGACACCACAGTTAAGGCGGTGGAGTTACTCAAAACTTTGAATGCCAATTATCGAGTTTTACTAACGAAGGTTGATGCTCGTACTAAAAATCCCCAATCTGCCAGAGACTTCTTAGCGGCAGCTCAATTACCCATCTTTAAAACTGAAATTCCCTTGTTAGTCGCCTTTCAGCGATCGCCTAGTCTTGGGGTAATTGTCAAAGACTATCCCGATCGCCGAGCCAAGATCGGCTGGTATCGCTATCAGGATGTAGGCAAAGAGATTGTCGAAGCTATTGCTCAGGATTAAAGTCAGTTACGTTAGTCGATTACGAATGATCCCAATCTGGTTTAACTGTCTTGCGGTGATTAAGGTAGCGATCAATCGCCATTGCCGCAATACAACCATCCCCCGCCGCTACAACTGCCTGTTTATAAGGGGTATTGCGAATATCGCCGATCGCCCAAACTCCAGGAACACTAGTTGCCATGGCTTCATCTACTTTGACCCCACCATCAGGATTATATTCCACCTGATCGCCAGCAAAGTCAGTAATGGGTTTGGAACCGTTTTGATAGACAAAAACTCCTTCCACTCCCAAGGATAAAATCTCACTCGCATCTTTTTGTTTAACCTTAACCCCTGTTACCCCAGAATCGTTCCCCTCAATCGCCGCTAAACGAGAACGTCGCCAATGTTTAACATTGGACATGGTAAGTAAATCCTGAGCGTGATAATCATCTTGGCCAGGGTCTTTAAAGGTAATCCAATGTACCATGGAGGCAAATTTAGTTAAAAACTGGGCTTCTTCCACTGCTTCAGCGTTTAAACCCACCACTGCTACTTCGCGATCGCGATAGAATGCTCCATCACAGGTAGCACAGTAACTCACCCCACGACCTAAAAATTCTGATTCTCCTTCAAAAGGTGTTCCACTACGCCCCATTGCGCCAGTAGCTAAAACCAAAGCTCTCCCCGCAAAAGTACCTTCTGGGGTATAAACCTTTTTAACTTCGCCACTAACATCAATCCCAAAAACTTGTGCGCGCTGATAGGTAGTACCATACTCAACAGCTTGAGCTCTCATGTCATTTAGTAATGTCTCTCCGCTCATTTCGCCTAATACCCCAGGATAATTAGCGATTTTGTGGGTAATAGCCAAGGCGCCCACCGCAGGATTCTTGTCTAGAATAACGGTTTTGAGATTGGCTCTTGATGTGTAGAGCGCGCAGGTACAGCCTGCTGGACCTCCCCCGATAATAACAACATCAAATTCATGTGTTTCCAAAATGCCAATCCCCAACTGCTGGTTAAACTAATAGATATTATTTATTCAGGATACATCTGCGGTGGGTCTTGTTACAATATTCCTGGGAAAATTGCATAGTTTTGTGTCAAGATTAAGGGCGCTTGATTTAAGAAAAGCTCTAAGCTTTAAGCCAGATCCACGACTACACGACAGACAGATAGCTAACTGCTTCGCGGTTTTAATCAGGAACTTTTTCGGTGTTGCCTCCTTTGATCCAGCCTTCTTGACCATTTCCTGGTATCCTGACTCGTTGCCATTTGCCGTCAGGAGAATCTTCCAGAATAATGATTGTGGCTTCATCTTCAATGCCCCCAATGCGCTCGGCATCTGATTCTGGTTCAGCTCTCAAACTTAAACCTTCAGGCCAAGTAACTGTTGCACGATAGGCATTAGGCGGTAATTCTTCTGCCAAATCCGGTTCAGAATCCTCGGCAGAATTGGCGTTCTCCTCCTCTGAGGTAGAAGTTGTTGATTCCAATGGTTCGATACTGTCCTGGGCGTTGTCTTCGGTGGGAGCTGATGCTGTTTCTGGGGGTGGGGTCACTTCGGGAAACACTGGCTTTTTGGGTAGTACGGACATTTTTGCATAGTAAGCAAAGATGATCGCTCCCGAGATACCTGCTATGGCACCGATGCCCATAAGAAAACCGAGAATGAACTGAACAGTTGCCGAAAAACGTTTGAGAAAGATAGATTTGGTCATCCTTTAATTAAGTTGACTCTGAATGCGATCGCTTAAATCATTATTTTTGGAAGCTAGACGAGCTTTTCCTGCCGCTACCCACTGCTGAAGAAATTCAATTTGCTCCTGTGCGGTTTTGGCTAAGGGAACGATTTGACTCGCCGCCTCTAGAATATCATCTGTGGTAAAGTCACGATTTTGACTAAAGCCAATGTGCATTGCCTCAATAATAGTTTGCTCAATCTCCGCTCCAGAAAAATCTGGTGTCTCATATGCTAACCGCTTGGCATCATAATTGCCTAGATTATGGGGACGTAATTTTGCTAAATGAACTTTAAAAATGGCTTCCCGTTCGACTTGATTGGGTAACCCGACAAAAAATATTTCATCAAATCGACCTTTGCGTAACATCTCTGGCGGCAACGTCTGAATATTGTTAGCTGTCGCCACCACAAACACAGGGGTTTTTTTCTCAGCCAACCAAGTGATGAAAGTACCAAAAACGCGACTAGTCGTTCCTGAGTCTCCCTTGCCATCGATGCCAGCAAACCCTTTATCAATCTCGTCAATCCAGAGAATACAGGGAGCGAGGGCTTCTGCTAGTTCGATAGTTTGGCGAGTGCGAGATTCTGATTCCCCCACTAACCCGGCAAATAAGCGTCCCACATCAAGGCGCAACAAAGGTAAATGCCAATGATGAGCGATCGCCTTGGCGGTGAGAGATTTTCCTGTGCCTTGGATTCCTACTAGCAATAGCCCCCTAGGATTGGGTAAACCATAGGCTCTAGCCTGTTCACTAAAGGCTCCTCCACGCCGCAATAGCCAGCTTTTCAGGTTGTCCAAGCCACCAATATCGGAAATTTGTTCTGTAGCGGGATAGTAGTCGAGAATCTGGGTCTGGCGAATTGACTGACGTTTCTCTTCGAGAATTAGCTCGACATCTTCTTCTTCTAGCTTCCCATTCGTGGCGATCGCTCTGGTTAAAACTCTTCTAATTCTCTCTAAAGATAGTCCCTGTGCTGCTCGAACTAATTCATCTACTAACTGTTCGGATAAATCTTGGTTAGTTGCCGCAATTAAACGTTGAATTTCTGTTTTGATTTCTGGCGCTGTTGGTAGGGCAAATTCAACGACCGTAATCACCTCTGATAATTCTTCAGGTATCTGTACCTGAGGCGCAATGATAATGATGTTTTTGGGCTGGGATTTTAAAATCCGTGCCAAGTTACGCAATTCACGAGAAACCGCAATGTCTTCTAAAAAACGAGAGAAATCTCGCAATATAAAAACACCCCCCGCATTGCTGGGCATATTGCTAATAAATTCTAGTGCCTGCAAAGGATTCCGCTTCCCAAACCCAACATTATTGGGGTTTTCTTGATAGCCATTCACAAAATCCCAAATATAAACGTTACGGTTGCCTAATTTTTCCGCAGCAGTAGCGATCGCTTTTTCGGCTCTTTCTTCTTCTCTAGTAGGCAGATAGATTAAGGGATAGCAGGCTCGTAGTAAAAGAGAAAACTCGTCGTTAAAATTCATCGTGAAGATTTAGATTCTGACTGAGGACTAAAAAACTATCTTATGCTTAATAGTATGCTTGATAGCTAGTTGGCTGCGTTCAGGTTTTAGTTCTAAGTTATAAATCTAAGTTATAAAATTTTCTTTACACCCTGTTTTAATGCCCAAAATAGATTATTTACGCATCAGTTTAATTGATAAGTGTAATTTTCGTTGCCAGTACTGCATGCCAGAGGGGACGAAGTTTGATTATGCTCTCAATCATGAGTTACTCACTAATCAAGAGATTATTACTTTGCTGCGTCAAGTATTTATTCCTTTGGGCTTTACGAAGTTTCGCCTTACGGGAGGGGAGCCATTATTAAGACCAGGATTGGTAGATTTAGTCCGAGATATTGCTCAACTACCGCAAACGTCAGATCTGGCTCTGACTACGAATGCTTTTCTGCTGAAGGATTTAGCGCAGCCTCTTTATAATGCGGGTTTAAGAAGAATCAATATTAGTTTAGATTCCTTAAATCCAGAAACTTTTGATCGCATTACTGGTAATCGTGGGCGCAGTCGCTGGCAGCAAACTTGGTCGGGCATCCAAACTGCTCATCAGGTAGGGTTTGATCCTTTGAAGCTAAATGTAGTGGTAATTCCCGGTTTAAACGATACCGAAATATTGGCTTTGGCAGAATTAACTATTAAGCGTCAATGGCACGTGCGTTTCATTGAATTCATGCCCATCGGCAATCCTGAATTATTTGGTGACAAAGCTTGGATTGATTCAGCCCAATTACGCCACCAAATACGGCAAAAATGGGGCTTAAGGGAATCGAATATTAAAGGCAATGGCCCTGCTGATGTGTTTCAAATTCCTGGAGCAAAAGGAACTCTCGGCTTTATTTCCCAAATGTCTGAATGCTTTTGCGATCGCTGTAACCGAGTCCGATTATCAGCAGACGGTTGGCTGCGTCCTTGTCTCTTGAATGAAACTGGTCAAATTGATTTGAAAACAGCTCTGCGTAGCGGTGAGGATCTCACAGCATTACAAACTCAAATTAGTCAGTTATTACTACTAAAACCAGAAATAAATTTTAAAGAGCGGGACTCTGGTACAGATGGCAAGTACAGTCGTACCATGTCCCAAATTGGTGGATAAGTGAACTATGAAATAATTTGATAGTTTCAATCTTTGTTGGGTTTCATCTCTCAAGCCAACCTACAAGATCTTAAAATACAAATATAGAGTCTAGGTATTAGAATATTTGAAAGCTTACAACAAAGCTAAAGTGATATGTTCTCGACAATTAAACTAGAAGATTATTTTGATTTTCAGTCGGAAAATGATATTCGACTTAAAGGACATCGAATTGGTATTGAAGATGTTCTTAATTATTATTTAGAAGGGTTTACTCCAGAAGAAATTCAAGCTAATTTACCTACATTAAGTTTAGAAGAAATACACGCAACTATTACGTATTATTTACATCAGCGATCACAAGTCGATCTTTATCTAAAAAAATTACAAACAAACAGAGAACAAAGCTATCAAAAATTTAATTCTAATCCTCCTGCCATAGTCCAAAAACTTAGAAAAATAAAAGCCGAACACTCTAAAACAAGAATAAAAGAATCATGAAAGTTCGCTTCTTGTTGGATGAAAATTTATCACCTCGATTAAAGTTAGCAGTATTACGTCTCAATCCTCAAATCGATATTCTGCGAGTGGGAGGCTCAGATGCTCCAGCTTTGGGAACTTTAGATCCAGATATTTTAGTTTATCTACAAAAGTCACAGCGAATACTTTTGACAGATAATCGAAAAAGTATGCCAGAGCATTTACAAGAACATTGGGTAAATAATTTGAAAGAGTACATTATAGATTTTTTATTAAAGCAATATAATCTCATGACTGAATATTATCAAGATGCAGCCTTAAAAGAAAATGCCATGTTGCTTTATTTAACATAAGCTAAAAATGCGATCGCTCTTCTGTCGGTTAGGTAGCGCGAAGTAAAACACAATATCAATAGTTCTATTGCTGGTTGCAGTGAATTAAGTTCGTAAGGGCGATCTCACTAAAATCTAAATTCACTATAAGCGATCGCCATTCCTAATCTATCCATTCAAACATACTAACTAATGTAGTAATATTTCCCTAACTCATCTGCGGTCGATATTATAACAATCGTGAAAACCGATACTCTGTTCTACCAGCTATTTCAAGAATTCCCCTGGATCTTCTTCCAACTCATCCAACGAGAACCAACCAACCTCAACGCCTATCAATTCATTGCCCCAGAAATTAAACAGCGTTCCTTTCGCTTAGATGGTTTATTTACCACTACTGAAGAATATAGTGACCAACCCTTGTATTTCGTAGAAGTGCAGTTTTACATAGAAACTGACTTTTATGATCGCCTGTTTCCCAGTATTTTTCTTTATTTCAGCCAATATAAACCAGTAAATCCAGAATGGTTCGCGATTGTCATCTTTGACCTACTCGCGCATTCCCTTGCGTCTTTCGCCGACGCGGGGTCGCGAGTCAAAGCAATGATGTAGCAATTCCGCCTAGATACCAAGAACTAGCTGCTCAAAGACTACAGAGAATATATCTTGACCAAATGCCAGGGGGAGTTCAATCTAATATCGGGCTAGGTATATTAAAATTAGTAGTTGAGGCTGAGAGTAGTGCAGGAGAATTAGCCAGAAACTTAATCGAGAGAACTAAACAAGAGTTTACCGACACAACAAGTCAAAAGCAGCTACTAGAATTAATCGAAACTATTGTTATTTATAAATTTCCGCAACTGAGTTATCAGGAAATAGAAACTATGTTGAATCTAGAAGAAATCAGACAGACCAGAGTTTATCAGGATGCCAAATCAGAAGGTAAATTAGAGCAAAAGATTGCCATGATTCCTGTATTGCAAGAATTAGGCTTAAATATTGAACAAATAGCCCAAAGATTAGAAATATCTGAAAATCTGGTTCGTGAAAATCTTAAATAAACAATTAACAGCTAGTAGGTTGGGTAGCGCGAAGCAAAACCCAACATCAATAAATCATGAAATAAACGCTATTGCTGCTTGCACTGAATTAAGTTCGTAACGGCGATCCGAAGGGTGCGCGAAGTGTAATCGCTTGTTGTGAATTTGATTTTAGGGCGATCGCTATTCCAGACATATCTTAAGTAGTAAAATAATGATCTGTTAGTGTGAGCGACGCAAAGCTAGTCCCAAAGGATAAGCTTCGCAAATACTTTAGTGCAAAATTAAAGGAGTTATTGACAATGAATAAAATTACTATTGAGGTAGATTCAGATATACAAGAAGCTTTTGAACGAGCAAGTGAAGTAGAAAAACAAGAAATAGGCTCTTTGATAACTATATTTTTTCGTAGAGCTTTAGCCAGTAAAAATTTAGTTGAAGTTATGGAAGAAATTGGTACAAGAGCGGAAGATAGGGGGTTGACTCCAGAAATATTAGCGAACATTCTAGCTGATGAAGAAGAATAGAATAGTAGTTGATACTAATGTTTTAATTAGTGTATTACTGATTAAGAATTCAATACCTTTTCAAGTGGTGAACATTGCCTTTGAACTAGGAAAAATTTTATATTCAGATGCTACTTATGCTGAATTACAACAAGTTCTTTTTCGTCAAAAGTTTGATAAATATCTGACTCTAGAAGAACGCAATATATTTTTATTTAAGTTGGCTAATTATTCACCGTCTATTGAGATTAAAGAAAAAATTCAAGCTTGTAGAGACTTAAAAGATGATAAGTTTTTGGAGTTAGCAGTTAACGGAAATGCTGATGTTATCGTCACAGGGGATGCAGACTTATTGGTTTTGAATCCATTTAGAAAGATTGAAATCATTACCCCAGAAAGGTTTGTTAGTCGTTTTGATGAAAAATAACTGATCGGAAGATATCGTTATTAATGCCGATCCGAAGCGTAATTGCTTGTTGTGAATTAGATTTTAGAAAAGCGATCGCCATTTTTAATCTATTCATTCAAACACACTATAGATTTTTGTTTCAATACCACTTAGAGCTTCCGTAGTTAGAAATACAAAACTCCCTCCCTCGAACCAATAGTGTGACTATATAGCGTCACATTATTATCGGCAAAGTTTTATGAGCGATCGATATCCAGTCATTATCGTTGGAGGCGGACAGGCTGGGCTGTCCGTGAGTTATTGCCTCAAGCAAAAAGGCATCGACCATATTATCTTTGAAAAGCATAGCATCGGGCATGAATGGCGATCGAGGCGGTGGGATACGTTTTGTTTAGTGACTCCCAATTGGCAATGTCAACTTCCTGGCTATCCTTATCCTGGTAACGATCCTTACGGGTTTATGGGGAAGGATGAGATCGTCAAATATCTCGAAGGCTATGCAGCGAGATTTAATCCACCGATTAAGGAAGGGGTGACGGTAAATAAAGTTAAGCAGACGGAAACGGGTTTATATGCCGTTAGTACCTCGATCGGGGAGTATATAGGCGATCGCATCATAATTGCTGTTAGCGGCTATCACACACCCAAAATTCCCCGAATAGCAGAAGGTTTGCCTCGTTCTATTCACCAATTGCATTCCTCGGCTTATAAGAATCCTGAATCTTTGCCCGCTGGGAGCGTATTAGTGGTTGGGACGGGACAATCTGGCTGTCAGATTGCTGAAGATTTGCATCTAGCTGGTCGACAGGTGCATTTATGTGTGGGGGGTGCGCCAAGATCGCCGCGTTTGTATCGGGGCAAGGATGCGGTAGAATGGCTCGATAAAATGGGTTATTACGATCTATCCATTGATGAACATCCCAAGAAAGAGACGGCACGAAGTAATACCAATCATTATCTGACAGGACGGGATAGCGGACGGGAAATTGACTTGCGGAAATTTGCCTTGCAAGGGATGAAATTATATGGACGATTGAGATCGATCGAGGATGGGAAACTGGAGTTTCAAGATGACTTACGTCATAATCTTGATCGAGCGGATGCCGTTGCTGAAAATATTAAACAAAATATCGATCTATATATTGAAAAAGCCCAAATTAAAGCGCCTATCGAGCCACCATACACACCGGTTTGGCAACCAGAAAACTCAGAATTAAATTTAGATTTAGTAGCGGCGAATATCCAGTCTGTCATCTGGTCTACTGGATTTCAAACCGACTTTAGCTGGATTGATCTGCCTGTATTTAATGGTAGTGGTTATCCTCATTATGATCGGGGTGTTACTAATTTACCTGGCTGTTATTTTATCGGTCTGCCGTGGTTGCATACCTGGGGTTCTGGTCGATTTTCTGGTGTCGCTCACGATGCGAATTATCTTGCCGAATATATTGCGATCCGAGGCAAAGTAGCTAGCGATCGCCACTGGAGTATCGTTAATGAATTCCTCCTCGGCTCATAGTCTCCCCTGCAACATCTCAGCTACAACATTATTAAAAACCTAGCGATGGCTAACTAATCATAATGTTAGACATCAGCACCTTTGTATTTAATGATACAAAATCAGCATTTGATCGAACGTTAATCTGGTATTGATCTTGATTGCCAAAACGGAGCAAAATGTCATGCCAGAAGTTAATATACCCGCGCACCAGACTGGTGATTTTCTTGTTGATTACGAGGAGAAAGTCTTTCCTGATGTCCAAGCCGAACCTGGAGAAAAAGCTCTAGTTACATTCCACACGGTGGCATTTGAAGGATCGATTGGGTTGGTTAACTTATTACAAGCTACCCGCTTGAAAAAGAAGGGTTTTGATACTTCGATTTTACTCTATGGCCCTGGTGTTACATTGGGTCTACAACGGGGTTTTCCCAAGCTAGGAGACGAGGCTTTTCCC
The DNA here is from genome assembly GCA_046050865.1 of Cyanobacteriota bacterium. GTDB lineage: Bacteria > Cyanobacteriota > Cyanobacteriia > Cyanobacteriales > Xenococcaceae > Waterburya. The sequence goes on along the minus strand of JBJOPG010000044.1, from coordinate 9,077 downwards.
GGACATCAAAACTTCACAGTGCGGATCGCAAAATTCATGAGTGAAGGTGGCAAAGTTTATTGTTGTCGGTTTGCATTGCAGGCTCTGTACGGTCATGGTGAGGCTTCATTAATTCCTGGAATTATTCCGATCAATCCGTTAGATGTGTTGGATATTGTGTTGATGCATCGTCAGGAAGGGGCATTTATTTTAGATACATGGACACTTTAATTTGAGACGGATCTATTGAAAAGAGGAAAGATTTGTGGATTTTATACGCAAAGTTCGAGCCGCCGCCGTCCAAATAAGCCCAGTGTTGTTTAGTCGCGATGGGACGACAGAAAAAGTGTTGCAAGCGATCAAAGATGCCGCCAAATCTGGCGCTGAACTCGTGGTTTTTCCCGAAACGTTTATTCCCTACTATCCTTACTTTTCATTCGTGCAACCGCCTGTATTAATTGGTAAGGAGCATCTGCGGCTCTACGAACAAGCTGTCGAAGTGCCCAGCCCCGTAACTGAGGCGGTAAGTCAGGCGGCTCGATCGCATCAAGTAGTGGTGGTGCTAGGGATTAACGAACGCGATGGCGGTTCACTCTACAATACCCAACTGATTTTCGATGCCGATGGTAACCTTCTCCTGAAGCGTCGCAAAATCACCCCCACCTATCACGAGCGAATGGTGTGGGGACAGGGTGATGGCACGGGATTGAAGGTCGTAGATACGGCGGTGGGGAAACTCGGTGCATTAGCCTGTTGGGAGCATTACAACCCCCTAGCACGATTCGCACTAATGGCACAGCACGAGCAAATCCATTGCGCTCAATTTCCTGGCTCGATGGTGGGTCAAATTTTTGCCGATCAGATGGAAGTGACGATTCGCCATCACGCGCTGGAAGCAGCTTCTTTTGTGGTAAACGCGACAGGCTGGCTCTCCTCTGAACAGGTGAGTCAAATTACTACCGATGAAAAGCTGCAAAAAGCTTTGAGCGGCGGTTGTTTTACCACGATTATTAGCCCTGAAGGTAATATTCTGTTTCCCCCAATTACTAAGGGTGAAGGTATCGCGATCGCCGATTTGGATTTCACTCTGATTACCAAACGCAAACGGATGATGGATAGTGTGGGGCATTATTCCCGTCCCGATCTGTTGCAGTTGCAATTGAATCCAACTCAGTGGGCGGTTGTGAGTGAAGGCACGCCGAAGAATTCAAGCATAGTCGGTGTAGATCTAGCCACCCCACCCTACGGGGATCTCTCCCAAGAGGGAATTTATAATTTGAGCCACACCCAGCCACTCCGGGAAGGGAGTTAGCAAAGATGAACAAGCAGAAATTAATGACCGAATTGCAATCTCAAGGGTTGCAATTAGTAGAAGTCGGTGCTGGCGTATCGGGGCGAAGAGGCGGCGCAGGGCCATCCGACCATAAAGCGGTAACGATTGATGGTACGACAATTATGGTGCCTATCTACACTGAAACAGCCGCTGCATCTCCCTATACAGCCACCCTCGATCCCACATCCAACCAGGGGACGATTCATAGAGATAATCGAGAAATTGCCCCGATCAAATTTCCTCAAACGCCCAAATTCTACAACCTCACCACTGCCGACGGTATCCCTTATTGGAAAATCGCCCTGCTCCATAGCCATGATGTCCTTGCTACTACCGTCCTCCAAACCTGTATGCGGTATCGAAATTCTGATACAGTGTGCCAATTCTGCGCCATCGAACAATCCCTAGCAGCAGAACGGACGATCGCCCGCAAAACCCCCGACCAACTCGCCGAAGTCGCCGCCGCCGCCGTCAGTCTCGATGGTGTCAAACACATGGTCATGACTAGTGGCACCCCCAATACCAGCGATCGCGGTGCGGCATATTTAGCCGAATGCGCCCAGGCAATTAAGCAACGGGTAGATCTCCCGATTCAAGCCCAATGCGAGCCTCCTGAGGATTTCGGCTGGTTCCAGCGCCTCAAGGCTGCGGGAGTAGATAGTCTGGGAATGCACCTGGAAGCGATAACCCCAGAGGTACGCGCCCAAATTATGCCAGGCAAGGCTGATGTACCTGTCGAATATTACTTCCAAGCTTTTGCCGCAGCCGTCGAAGTATTTGGACGAGGGCAAGTTAGCACCTATTTATTGGCTGGATTGGGGGACACCGTAGAGGCGTTGCTGACTGGTTGTGAGCGACTGATCGAAATCGGTGTTTATCCCTTTGTCGTCCCCTTTGTGCCGATTACTGGCACACCTCTGGCACATCACCCCGCACCGAGTAGCGAGATGATGTTCAGTCTCTATCAACAAATCGGTGCATCGCTAAAGAGCGCGAATATGTCCGCTCAGGATATCAAAGCAGGCTGTGGTAGATGCGGAGCTTGTTCCGCTATGTCCAGCTTTGAAGTTTAGCTTGCTGCCCTCACCCCCAACATTTCTCCATGTCTCCCACCTACCAATTCAAACTTGCCCTCACCCAACAAGAAATCACCGAATATTACGCCTTGAGACGGCAAATTTTCGTCGAAGAACAAGCTCTCTTCCAAGATGATGATATCGATAATTTAGATGCGATCGCTCACCCGATTATTGCCATCGCCGCCGATACTCCATCAGCAGAAGTTATCGGTGTAGTGCGAATCTACCAACCCGAACATCGCCTCTGGTATGGCGGTAGATTAGGTACTCATCCTGACCATCGCCGAGGGTGGCAAATTGGCAAAGGATTAATTACCAAAGCCGTCACTACCGCCAATGCTTGGGGTTGCGATCGCTTTCTCGCTACCGTCCAAGTTCAAAATGTCCGCTTTTTCCGGAGATTACATTGGGATTCCCTCGAGGAAATCGAAATTCGTGGCATCCTACACCACCTGATGCAAGCAGATTTAAACTACTACCCTCCCGATCTCAAGACTCATCCAGCATTAGAATACAGCCAAGCAATATAAATGAGACTCGATCTGCTCGCCCATACCCTCAAACAATCGTTAGGTATCGTGCATAAGCAAGATATCCAAGCTATTGCACGGTTTTTCTCCATAGAAAACCCTGCCAATGAAATACGGCTGGGGGATGATTGTGCGGCAATTCCCGATGGCGATAGTTTTCTACTCCTGGCAGCGGAAGGGATGATGCCAAATTTTGTCGAAACCGATCCTTGGTTTGCGGGCTGGAGTGCAGTCATGGTAAATGTTAGCGATATCTATGCGATGGGTGGACGACCAATCGCGATTGTCGATACAATTTGGAGTCAAGCTGCGGCAATTAATCAACCGTTATTAGCAGGGATGAATGCCGCAGCACGGGCTTATCAAGTGCCGATCGTTGGCGGACATACTAATGCTCGAAGTACTTACAATGCGCTTTCTGTCGCTATTATAGGACGCGCTCACCAGCTGATTTCTAGCTTTCACGCTCAACCTGGCGATCGATTATTAATGGCGATCGATCTCCGTGGTAAACGCCATCTCAAATATCCATTTTGGAATGCAGCGACAGAAACCGATCCGGTTCGACTTCGTGCTGACTTGGAATTGCTGCCCGAATTAGCTGAAAAGGGTCTGTGTAAGGCAGGAAAAGATATCAGTATGGGAGGAATCATCGGCACGAGTTTGATGCTATTAGAAACCTCTAAATGTGGTGCAATAATCGATCTAGATACCATTCCCAGACCATCAAAAATCCCCTTTGATCACTGGTTGATTAGTTTTCCCAGTTATGGATTTCTTTTCAGCGTACAGCCCAATCAAGTCCCCGCAGTTCAGCAAATATTTCTTGATCGCCAAATTACTTGCCAAGATATCGGGGAAGTCACAGATATTCCACAACTAATTCTAAAAAATCGACAAGAATCTGTAACTTTATGGGATTTTGATCAAGAGCAATTAACAGGATTTGCACCAGACTGCTGGGGGATCTAAATCCTCAATGGTGGTTGATCCCTACTTGATCTTAATTTCGCTCAGCTGGATTTTTCACCATGCACCATTCATCACCCACTGCTCTAGATTATGCCTGAAATTCGTTTTAAAATTCAATGGCCAGATGGTTCGGAAGAAATCTGTTATTCACCTTCGACAGTGATCAAGAAATATCTGGAGTTAGATCAAGATTATGACCTCTTAGATTTTGTTGATCGAGCGCGGACTGGTTTGAATATTGCTAGCGATCGAGTTCGTGCAAAATATGGAAGACCCTGTGGTTTAGCGATCGGACAGTTAGCTGAAATAGAAGCTAAAGCAATTGAGTTTAGTTTGCAACCAAATCCAATTGTCCGCATGGTTGAATTTATCGAATAGAAGACATTTTGGTAAGATTTCGATCTCAATACTTTATTTAGGGATTCGGGGAATTAGGGATTTGGGGAATTAGCGATAGGTTAACATCGCGCTCCTTATTTCCCTATTTCTCTACACAAATTGTAATTGTTAACTCTTCTTTGCGTAACGCCAGTTACTTAGCTAACAATTGTTCAATGTATGCTGTTCTACGCCATTCTTGAATAGTACTCAACTACGAGTAGTTCATTGACTTGCAGTGCTATCCATTCTCTTTCGATTATGCCGTTTACCTTACCAGATAAAGCTGCCTTATCGAATTCGAGGTGACTAGGTAGATTCGCCAAACCAGGATATTCCATATTGGTTTCCACTAGTTTACGAGAGCGATCGCGATTTCTCACTTTGATCAAATCTCCAGGACGACACTGATAACTAGGGACATCGACCACGCGATCGTTGACGGTGATATGGCCGTGGTTGACCAATTGACGTGCGGCGGGGATAGTACCAGCCATTCCTAAACGGAAGATGGTGTTATTGAAGCGTAATTTTTGCTTTTCTTCCAAACGAATCGCATATTCAGAGCGTTTGCGACGGCTTTGACCATGTTGTCCAGGTGGATAAGCTTTACGAGCGCTCTTTCTGGTTAGCCCAGGTAAATCCCCTAAACGACGAACGACCCGCAGACGCGGACCTCTATAGCGAGACATATATTATTTCCTCTCAAGTTTACAGTTACTAAATATCTCCAAATATATCATTGTACATGAGTTTGGAGAAATCACTACGATGAAGTAATGAAATTATAGGGAAGTTGTTTCGGAGCTAAATTCTGATGAAGAGAATTATCCGTTAAAAAAGTGAGCCAGATCAAGCTCACTCACTCTTTAAAACTACAAAATCTACTTAAATACTTACAGTTAAAACTGCGGACCACTTAGCTGGCTTTGACAAAGCTGACATCACGTCCTTTAGTTTCCCAAAATATGTTGTGAATTTTCTGTACTGCATCCATCAATTCGCTAGCATGTTGGGTGCTCACTTCTACTTTACAGGCGGAGCAGAGTTTAGCCGCTTGCCAAAAAGTATCATGGAGGTCGGGATATTTTTCTAGATGGACTGGTTTAAAGTAGTCTGTCCAAAGAATTAGTAAGTCTTCCTTCGTTTTTTGAGCCTGTTCCTCTTTAATGGCAATATAACGAGAAAGAGTGTTCTGGTAGGCAATATTAGCTGCTTTATCTCCAGAGGCTGGGGCTTCGAGATCCATAATTTTTTTCGTCATGGAAACAACAGCTTCAGCTGTAACTCTAGCTGAAGATGGGTCATAGACACCACAAGGACCATCACAATGGGCGTGAACTTCCGGTGCAGGAAAAAGATTTTTAATTTGACCAATAACTTGTTTCAGTATCATGATTTGTGGTGTTCGGTTGTTTTTTCAGTGTGCGGCTGGGAAGAATCTAAGAAAAACCTAAATTTTAGAGTGGAAATAATTTGAGATGGGGGATGTTGCTTGATGTACCCCAGATCTCTCTTAAACCTTTCTTGAGATCATAGATTTTTCCCTTATTGACCTTTAGCTTAGTTTGATTTAGGGTTGCTTTGCAAGCTGCTGGTGCTGAAAATTGGCATGGATTTCGTTTGACCTGAATTGGGATTAGGGAGGGATTCAGAATATTTTGCCTAAGATTCGGTTACTTATCAGCTACAGGATCTACCTTATCAATTACCTTCAAAGTGCCGTCTTCTGCCACCTGCCAAACATCATAACTGCCGACCACATCCCCATTGGCATCAATATCCACATTTCCGCTAGCTCCTTGGAAATTAATGTCTTTGCCACTACGAATTAATTCCATGGCTTTACAAGCATCGGTAACTTCTTCTCCTGGAGCGTTAGCTACTTCCAGAATTTTGCTTTTAATTCCTTCTCCTGTATTGGCATCACTGGCTTCCGCTGCCAACATCATCAAAACAGTAGCATCCCAATTATGGGGCACGTAGGCAGTTAGTTCTTTACCCACTTTGGCATTCCAAAGGGTAGTAAAATCTTTCAGCGCCGCGCCATTTGCCCCTGGTACCGTTCCTAATGCTCCTGCAATAATTGATTTTCCATCGGCAGTTTTCCCTACCTGTTGAATAAAATCATCCGAGTAAACTCCATCGGTCAGTAGATAAGTTACGCCATCGCTTAATCCTTGTTCAAAAGCAGACTTGAGAAGCACACTACCAGTTTCAGCATATAAAACTGCGGCTACGGCATCTGGTTTGCCACTAAAAACTGATTTTGCTTCACTATCAAGAGTTGCTGCTTTCGGGTCATAACGTACAGGGGAGCCAACAATATTGCCCCCACCTTCTTTGAAGGCTTTGACAAACTGTTCCTCAAATCCCACCCCGTAATCATTATTAATCGCCACAGTAGCAATATTTTTAAACCCCTGTTTTTTGGCTAATGCTGCCAACGCTTGAGATTGATAGGTGTCAGGGGGGGCAGTCCGCGCCCAAAAACCATTGAATTCTCCTTTTTTCGCTCGTTCTGTAAATACGGGACTCGTGCTACCAGGGGACACCATCATCACCTTGTTGCGCACTGCCACATCAACTGCTGCTCCTGACACGCTGCTGGCAAAAGACCCTACTACCCCGGCTACTCGGTCTACTTCTGCCAGTTTGGTCATGGCGCTACTACCAGCGCTGGGGTCGGTCTGATCATCTTCTGAGATTAAACTAACCTGAGCTTCATTTACCCCGCCACATTCATTGACCGTATCCACTGCCAATTGCACTGCGGGGGGCCAGTTTTGTCCAATGGAAGCCAGATCCCCTGTAGCAGGAGCTAAACTTCCCAGCTTTAGACCATTTTCTTCCTGAGTCTGATTCTGGTCAGAACCCTGAGGAGTATTACCTCCTCCTTGACAGGAAGTCAGCAAGACAGCGGCACTCAATGACATTAAAGCCAGCATCATTGTTGAGTTAGAGGCTGTGGCAGAGCGATCACCTTGGTTAAATTTCTGGTTAAATTTCCCATTGAATTTCTTACTAGAATTTTTCATATCCAAATCTTCTCCAGGTTCTAATCAAAGCTTAATAGCTTGGAATTGTACTCGAAAAATTAGATATGTTCAGTCTAACTAAGCAAAGGTTTTAGATTCCGCAGATTTAACCCTTGATTTACCTTCGATTTAGTTTAGTACGGAGAGGGGGGGATTCGAACCCCCGATGAAGTTTACACCCCATAACTCCTTAGCAGGGAGCCGCTTTCAACCGCTCAGCCACCTCTCCAGGTCTTGCCATCGACTTTGAATTATAACAGATTAATCTTGATTGGGGACAAGGATAGCCCAATTATGGCGGAACTTAACTTTTGTTAAAGATCTGAATCTGACTGATAAATCTCTCTGATGGATTCTACCCAACCATCTACTCCAGTACCATGAGCAATTTGCCAATTTTTATCCCTAAAGCAGTCAGGGAATTCTAGTGAGCTGGGAATAATGATCGGCATAGCCACTGTTTCCAATAAAGCTAAATCCTGTTGGGTACTGCCCAAACCAATAGTAGTAATAGTCTGATCTAGATCATTAGCTAGGAAATTTTTCGTTAACCAATCAATCGCCTTGGCTTCGCAAGCTGCGGCTCCCAAAATCAAGGACAAATCATCCCCAAGTAGGATCTTAAAGCCATATTCTGCGGCAACCTCTTGTAGTTGTTCAATTTCCAATCGACCAGGAGTGAGGAAATATTCGCTGAACTCTCTAGCTTTTGCTTTACGGGCGGCTTCCTTTGAGCCACCGATCAGAGATTGAATCTGCTCTTCATCCATGTCACCAAAACCGCGCAAAATTTTAGTAATTTCTTCCTGAACAGCTTTCAATGCTGCTCTTGCTTCTGTATAACTACAGCCCAGTTGATAGAGATGATCATGTTCAATGGTACTGGTTCCTGCCGTTGCAAAGCGATGCTCTGACTGAGGGATAAAAATACCGCTACCCCGTTCGACAATCACGGGACTGATTAGATTGAATTTTTGTAGCCAGTCTGCTACTTCCAAGCGAGTTTTACTGGTAACGGGAATCAAGGGGATGTTTCGCTGTCGCAAGTCTTGAATCACCTCGGCGATCGCTTTAACCTCAACGCTAGCAGTGGCAGAAAATACTTCATCAATTCCCGTGAAGATGATTAGAGACATATAGACCAGAAATAATAGTAAAAATTTAACTGTAAATTTAACTGGTAAAGTTACCTGTAAATTTCAACTAAAAATCTTTATTCAGTTTTTTATTCAGTCCTGAACTTCACTGAATTAGCGTGGGAAGGCAAACCTTCTGCCTGAGCTAGAATTTGAATTGTGCTCGACATCTTTTTTAAAGCCTTTGACGAGTATTGAATTAAGCTGGAGTGCTTCATAAAAGTTTCTACTCCTAGGGCAGAAGCATAACGCGCCGCCCCTGATGTAGGAAGGGTATGATTAGGCCCTGCTAGATAATCTCCCGTTGCTTCTGGAGTCGAGTTGCCGATAAAGATTGCCCCTGCATGACGAATCTGCTCAATCAAATCCCAGGGTTCGGCTACTTCTAGTTCTAAGTGTTCGGGAGCGAATAGATTGGACAATTCTGCGGCTTCTCTTAGGGAATCTACCACCACAATCAGACCGTAATTAGCGATCGCTTTTTCGGTTAAGATCCGACGGGGATGATCTGCTAATTGATAGACCACTTCTTGCTGTACTTGCTGTGCTAGTTCTCGACTAGTGGTGATCAAAATAGCAGCAGCCATGGGATCATGTTCTGCCTGGGCTAATAAATCCGCCGCCACATAGAT
>JBJOPG010000043.1:0-21511 GCA_046050865.1 Cyanobacteriota bacterium | reverse complement strand
GAATCAGATTGCTGTGACTATTGCGGGTGCTGACGTTACGGCTCAGAACTTCTTGGAAGAAGTACCTCCTGTACTCCATAACCTATCGGGTACTGTCTACAACGATACCAACGCTCCTGGTGCTGATGGCATTGATGCTACTGATACTCCCATTGCTGGAGTTACCGTTGAACTATTCAACGTTGATGCTAATGGTCAACCGACTGGTGCGGCGATCGCTACTACTACGACTGATGCAGACGGTAAGTATGAGTTTACTGGTTTAGCTGATGGTAACTATGTGGTTCTTCAGACTCAGCCTGCTGGTTATGATTCTGTTACTGAGAACCAAATTGCTGTAACCATTGCGGGTGCTGATTCGATTAATAATGACTTCTTGGAAGAAGTACCTCCTGTACTGCATAACCTATCGGGTACTGTCTATAACGATACCAATGCGCCTGGTGCTGATGGCATTGATGCTACTGATACTCCGATTGAGGGCGTTACCGTTGAACTATTCAACGTTGATGCTAGCGGTAATCCAACAGGAACAGCGATCGCCACTACTACTACCGATGCCACTGGTAAATATGGGTTTACTGGTTTAGCTGATGGTAACTATGCGCTTAAGGAGACTCAACCTGCTGGTTATCAGACTGTCACTGATGTTGATGGTGCTCCTGATAATCAGATTGCTGTAACCATTGCGGGTGCTGATTCGATTAATAATGACTTCTTGGAAGAAGTACCTCCTGTACTCCATAGCCTATCGGGTACTGTCTACAACGATACCAATGCTCCTGGTGCTGATGGTATTGAACCTGCTGATACTCCGATTGCTGGAGTTACCGTTGAACTGTTTAACGTTGATGCTAGCGGTAATCCTACTGGAACGGCGATCGCCACTACTACTACCGATGCGGACGGAAATTATGAGTTTACCGACTTAGCTGATGGGGACTATGTTGTTCAACAGACTCAGCCTGCTGGTTATGATTCTGTCACTGACATTGATGGCGTTGATGACGGTAAGATTCTGGCAACCATTGCTGGAGCTGATTCGGTTGATAATGACTTCCTGGAAGAAGTGCCTCCTGTACTGTATGAATTATCAGGGAACGTTTTCTCTGATCTTGAAACTGACGGGGACTTCAGCAATGGAGATGCAGCCATTAAACAGGTGCAACTTGATCTGCTGATGGTCGATGAGAATGGTGTGCCAGTCGGTCAGCCGATTGCTACCACCACCACGGATGAAAATGGTTTCTACCGCTTTAGTAATTTAGCGAATGGAAGTTATGTAGTCATTGAACGCCAACCCTCTGACTATCACAGTGTGACTGATATTGATGGTAGAAATGATAATCACATTTTTGTCACTATCAATGGTGTAAATTCTGATGGCAATAACTTCTTGGAAGTAATTCAGATTCCGGGAACAGCAAGTCCTGATGTCTTGGTGGGCACAGCTATTGGAGAAGCCATTACAGGGTACAAAGGACAAGATACTCTCACTGGGGGCGGTGGCAGCGATCAATTTGTTTATACCGAAACTAGTGATGGGGTAGACATTATCACCGACTTTACTACAGGGGAAGATCAGATTGATCTCAGCCAAATTATCAAAAATGAATTGGAGTACTCAGGCTCAGATCCAATCGCCGATGGTTATGTTGTCATCGCTAACTATGGCTCTGTGGGTAGCATGATCCAAGTCGATTTTGATAGTAATGGCGAACTCTTACCGAAAGACGTGGTCTTTTTGGATGGAGTAAGCGATATCAATCCCAATACCGATTTGATTTTCTAAATTTATCGAGCTAATTATTTCTGGGAGATTTTGGGCAAATTAACCTGAGTCCACTCCCAGATAACTTAATTTTTTGCGGTAACTATCATCCTCTATCTCTATATTCCAAATAGTCTAACTACTTTTATTTTTATGAATACTGTTCTATCTTCTAACTACCTGATTCGTACTTTAAGTCTTGTTAGTATCGCGAGTCTGGCTAATTTAGCTTTCGCTCATTCTGCTTTTGCTATGAATTTAGTGCTGAATGATGGATTTGAAAACAACTTAAGCAATTGGGAGACTCTTGGTGACATTAGTACTCAACCTACTTTCCAAGGCATTGTGCCCCCTAATGGCAACAGCCAAGGATTATTAACTACCTCTTGTCCTGCTACTCCCTTTCCCAGTGGGGAATGTTTTGATACTCAAGATACGACTAACTATCGTCAGGATGATCCCCTTGCTGATAGCAGTAATCGTACCTTTAATTTTTCTGGTTCCGATCAGGGGGATGCTAACGGTAATAATTTAGGTCAGACTAGTAACTTACAAACATTTCTCGGTTTAGCTCCTAACACCCTCAATATTCCACGGCAAGGGGGTTCGATTCCAGGAACTCGGACACCAAAAGAAGGTTCTGCTATTCAACAAACGATTACCCTGACTAAGGATTCGATTATCAAATTTAATTGGAACTATCTTACTAATGATGGGACTCACCCTATCTTTGGTAATCAGGATTATTCTTTTGTCACGATTTATAATGTGAACAGTAATCCAGGCGATCGCCCTGTACAGATTTTAGGGGACAGCACAGGCGATATTTCTACTCCTATTTCTTTAGGACAAACGAGTTTTGAAAAAGCAGGAGGATATCAGTCTTATAATTCGCCTTTACTACCCCCAGGGACTTATGTGATTGGTGCTGGAGTAGTTGATGTTGATGGTACGGGGATTAGTTCGGGATTACTTATCGATAATTTTGAAGTTGTCCCATTTGATTTTTCGGCGACTACAGGGTTAGGTATCGTTACAACAATGTTTGGCTTGTCTCGTCTACGTCGTCGTTTTAGTTCTTGATTGAATAGACTGCGAAGTCAAGGGGCGTATAAGCCCCGTCATTTTTAAAGTTATTTAGGGTTTGAATTTTCAAACCTTTTTTTTGTCTTTATTTTTTTCGCTAAATACTGTTGGTGATCTTCTGTAGCAAGATAGTATTCTTTGGCTGGTTCGATTTCGGTGACAATCTGGCGATTTCCCTTCGGGAAGGCTCCGCGATCGCCAATTATGGACTGTTGTAGTTGTTGCTTTGATTTACGGGCAATCTGTTCTTGCTCAAAAGTATGATAAAAAATTACGGAACGATATTGTTCTCCCCGATCTGCTCCCTGGCGATTGAGGCTAGTAGGATCGTGAATCCGCCAAAAGATCTGCAATAACTCTTCGTACTCAATTACGTCACTGTCATATTCAATCTGGGCAACTTCCGCATGACCAGTAATTCTCGCCACCACATCTAGATAAGAAGGATTAGGAAAGTCTCCTCCCATATAACCCACGGAAGTTTTGATGACTCCTGGCACAGGGAGAAACTCATTTTCTATTTTCCAGAAACATCCCCCGCCAAAGGTTGCTATTTGTCTATTATTCACAGCGTTGATTATTTTGTAATAAGTTGTAGGTTGGGGAGATGGGGAGAACAAATCAACTTCACTTTCCCTAAATCCCTAAATTCCTAAACCACAGTTTTTACTTAAGTTGTATAACATCAGGTAATAATTGCTTCTGCTGGTTATTGATAAACTTCTTGGGCTGCTCGATGCAACAAAGAGTGTCGATAAACTAATGCAGACATGTCTTTACTATAGCCCCCTCCAATCACGCTAGCTACAGGATAGCCCCCTGCTTTACAGGTGCTCAAAACCATTCTTTCCCGTCGATAAATTCCCCAGTCCGTCAATGCCAATTTGCCCAAGCGATCGCTAATATGAGTATCTACCCCTGCATCAAATAAGACTAAATCTGGTTTAACTTGATTTAATAAATCTTCTAGATGACTGGCTAAAATCTGTAAATAACCATCGTCGTCTAAACCAATGGGTAAGGGAATATCCAGATCACTTTGTTGTTTTCGCCCAGGAAAATTTGCCTCACAGTGCATCGAAAAAGTAAAGACCCTCTGGTCATCCTGAAAAATATAGGCGGTTCCATCTCCTTGATGGACATCACAGTCGATAATTAAAATCTGCTGAGCTAGTCCTTGGTGGAGTAAAACACGGGAGGCGATCGCTAAATCATTGAAGATACAAAACCCCGATCCATAACTAGGAAAAGCGTGATGGGTTCCCCCCGCAGTGTTGCAGGCACAGCCATATTCTAGAGCTAGTTTAGCGGCGAGGATCGTGCCACCAATGGCGATTTGAGTTCGATGAGCTAAGGCTTTACTCCAGGGTAAACCAATCCGACGTTGGGCTTTCTGGTCTAAGGTACCATTGCAATATGCCTGAACATACTCAGGAGTGTGAACCAGCTCAATTAAGTCTAAATCTGGTAATTCTGGGGCAAAAATCTGCTCTGTTTCAATTACTCCGTCCTTAATTAACAAATCTCGGAGAATTTTAAACTTGGGCATGGGAAACCGATGAATATCAGGCAACGGCGCTACATAATCGGGATGATAAACAATGGCAAAACCGTACTTACCCATGAAAAACTGCTTGTAATAGTTACGTTTGGAGTGAATTAGCTTCGTTCAAATGAACTAGTTCATAGCTTCTAGCTTCTAGCCCATATACTACAAAGTGTAGCCGAAGAAAAATCTTTAGGATATTTTTAATTCACATTAAACGTAATAGTTATCAAAACTACTGCGATCGCGACACCACAATCATCTTAGTCAGTATAGCTTGATCCCATAGTTGCAGAATTGTTAATAATTCGCAACATAGAAGAAATTGAGCTACATAGTGCGAAAATAATTAAAATGAAAGATAGATGAAATACAATTAGTACTCAATATAAGGTTCAGTTAAATTTAGGTAAAGCTAGGTAAAACTTATGTTAATCAACGATGACAATTTGAAAGGAACAGCAGGAGACGATACCCTTTCAGGGGGCGCAGGAGATGACACTATCCTGGGGGGTGCAGGGAATGATCAGATCACCTTCGACCGAGGGGCAAAAATGGTGGATGGTGAAGCTGGAGATGATGTGGTGGATCTCAATTTCTCTGGAGAATCAGCAAATTTTACCCTGGTCTATAACAGTACCGATGGTGGTGTCACTAGTGAGGGGCTCCTCAGTGGGACGAGAATTGAAGGGGTAGAACAGTTGAATGCTATCTCTGGTGGTGGAAACGACAATGTTAATATCTCTGGAGCATCCATTGGTAGCACCGTCAGCACAGGTAATGGCAACGACTACATTATTGGTAGCAATGGGGATGACAAGCTGGATGGCAGTGCAGGTGACGATACTGTGATTGGTGGAGAAAAAAATGACACCATTGATGGCGGCATTGGCAAGGATATCCTCAATGGAGAAAGTGGTAATGATCTAATTACCTTTGGAGAGGGAGAAAAAACGGTTAACGGGGGTGGCGGTAGAGATCGCCTTGATCTAGATTTTTCTGGGGAATCAAAAAACTTTAAATTAACTTATAACGAATTTGAAGGAGAAAGTTTGACTAAGGGAGGAGTCTTAGATGGTACAACCATCGAAGCGATCGAACAAGTAGATGTAGCATCAGGTTCGGGGAATGATTTGATTGATATCACTGCTACTACTGTGGACAGTACCCTCAATGGTGGCTTAGGAAACGATTCTCTCATTGGTGGATTAGGAGATGACACGATACGGGGTGGAGGAGATAACGATACCTTCTTTGGTGGCAGTGGCAGCGATCAAATTGATGGTGGAGTAGGAAATAGCGATGTTGCTGTTTTCTCAGGAAATCGAGGAGACTATGACATTACCGTTGGGGATAGTGGTGTCACCGTAGTCAAGGATGGAGATACTGATAATTTGACTAACACTGAGTATCTGCGGTTTGATAATGGAGATTTTAATCTAGAGACGGAGAAATTTGTCTCCGAGAAAAAAGATTCCGCAACAGAAGGCGAAGTTAAGGCAGAAGCTACCGCTAACTCAGAGATTGTGGTGAATGGAGAAGCTGTTTATTTCTTGTCAACTAGTGAGCAAACTCAGTTTTATACGGCAGACGAAGCAGAGAAAGCTTCCTTCGCGGAAAACTCAGCTAACGATATCTTTGAAGGAGTCTCTTATTACGGTTTTGAGACTCCAGCAGAAGGGACTATGCCTGTCTATGACTTGTATGACACTGAGCTAGATACTCACTTTTACACTGTTTCGGCAGCCGAGCGAGATTCTTTGCTCGAATCCCCCGATTTCGAGCTGCAAGGTGGTGAAGATGGCATTGCTTTTTATGTTGAATCTGTACCAGAGATATAACCAGAGCAAATAATTTATAGAGTTCAATAGAGTTAAATAGTTTCAGAAAAAATAGGTGAGAGCGATCGCATTCGCCTATTTTTTTGTTTCAATAGACAAATTAGTGAAAAACTAACAGCTAAGAATCAATAACTAACAAACATTGTGAAATCCAAGTGAAATCCAAGTGAAATCCAAAATTTTGTCGAGTATTCCGCGTAATGTTTGGATTTTAGGTTTTGTCAGTCTACTAACAGATATCAGTACGGAGATGATTCATTCGGTACTGCCCCTGTTTTTAGTTTCGTCTTTGGGGGCAAGTATCCTCACCCTCGGTTCCATTGAAGGTATTGCCGAATCAACCGCTTCGATTTTAAAAGTCTTTTCAGGTGCTTTAAGTGATTATCTGGGGCAACGGAAACAATTGGCGATCGCTGGTTATGGACTATCCACCTTCGTCAAACCTCTATTTGCCCTAGCAATCAATCCCACTTGGGTTTTAGTGGCTCGTTTTGGCGATCGCTTAGGTAAAGGAATTCGAGTTGCCCCTCGTGATGCCTTGGTGGCAGATGTGACTAATGAGGCTAATCGGGGTGCGGCTTATGGCTTACGTCAATCCCTCGACACGATTGGCGCCTTTTTAGGGCCTTTAGCGGCTTTTGTCTTGATGTCTGTATCTGGGCAAAATTTTCGACTGGTATTTTGGTTGGCTTTGCCCCCTGGAATTGTCGCCGTAGCTCTATTGGCAACAGGAATACAAGAACCCAAAGCCAAAGTAGCTCAAACACGTCAAAATCCATTGAAATGGTCATCTTTGCGTAGTTTGGGCACAGACTACTGGTGGCTGGTAATGGTGGCGTTGTTATTTAATTTGGGCAACTCAAGTGATGCTTTTTTATTGCTGCGAGCCGAGGAAGTTGGGATTGCGGCCAACCTCATTCCCCTAACTTTGGTGGTAATGAATCTCGCCTATTCCCTCAGTGCTTATCCTGTGGGTTTATTGTCTGATCGCATTGGACGGATCGGTTTATTAGGTAATGGTTTGTTATTATATGCCCTGACTTATCTGGGGTTTGCCTTTGCCCATCAGACTTGGCAAGTTTGGCTCCTATTTGCCTTGTATGGGCTACATCAGGGAATGAGTCAAGGTATTTTGGCTGCTTTAGTGGCAGATCGAGTACCTGCTAATCTCAGAGGGACGGCGTTTGGCGCCTTTAACTTAGCCATCGGCTTTGCTCTTTTACCTGCTAGTTTAATTGCAGGAACTCTATGGAAAATGGTGGGTTCGAGGGCAACTTTTATCTGTGGCAGTATTTTTGCCTTAAGCGCGATCGCCTTATTATTGATAACTACCAGAAAAGAATTAAAGAATTAGAGCAAAACTGATGACAAACAAGTCTCTTCCAGGTAAGTTAATTGTCAAAACAGGAAAATTTATCTGGACAACCATGTGGCAGATCATGATGTCCCAGTTGGCACCACACAATCAGTCAGGAGAGTATCTTCGTCCCGAAAGCCAGTTTAGAAACTGGATTAATACTCAGCCCGAAAATTCTTATCAACCTGCCGCTAATCGTTATCGTCTATATGTTGGCATGGGTTGTCCTTGGGCACATCGTACCTTAGTTACTAGAGCTTTAAAAGGGTTAGAAGGTGCGATCGCCGTTTCCGTAGTTTATCCATCTCCCGATGCCGGGATCTGGGTTTTAGAGCAGCCCGAATTAGATTGTCAAACTGTTCCTGAACTGTATCAGCTTGCTTCTCCTGGCTACCAAGGTCGCTCTACCGTGCCGATTTTGTGGGATGACGAAACAAAAACGATTGTGAATAATGAAAGCGCCGAGATTATTGAGATCCTTAACTCGGAGTTTAATCAATTTGCCCAACATCCTGAGTTTGATCTTTATCCAGCAGAACAAAAAGAAGCGATCGACTCCTGGAACGAGAAAATCTACCATAGTATTAATAATGGCGTTTATCGCTGTGGTTTTGCTCAATCTCAACAGGCTTACGATCTCGCTAGTCAAGAATTATTTGCTACTTTAGATGAATTAGATCAAGTTTTGGCAACCAAACGCTATCTTTGTGGCGATCGCCCTACTTTAGCTGATATCAGATTATTTACCACCCTGTTCCGTTTTGATCTTGTTTACTACGGGCTATTTAAATGCAACTTGCGCCGTATAGCAGATTATGATCATCTGAGCGGCTATCTACGAGACTTATATCAATTACCAGGCGTAGCGGCGACTTGTGATCTCGAAAGCGTTAAACGAGACTACTACGGTAATTTATTCCCCCTCAACCCAGGCGGGATTATTCCCCTGGGGCCAGATATTGCCAATTTACTACAGCCCCACCAGCGGTCAACACAATAAAATACAAAAAATTTATCAGGAGGAATGATGAAAACATGGTTTATTACGGGTACTTCTCGTGGATTTGGTCGCGCTTGGACTAAGGCGGCACTGGAGCGTGGCGATCAAGTTGCGGCAACAGCACGTAATCTAGACAGTCTCAAGGATTTGGTTGAGCGTTATGGGGAGCGGATTTTGCCTCTAACCCTAGATGTTACTGATCGAGCCGCAGATTTTGCGGCGGTGAAAACAGCCCACGAGCATTTTGGGCAGCTTGATGTGATTGTGAATAATGCAGGCTATGGCTTATTTGGAGCCACTGAAGAAGTTAGCGAAGCGGAAGCGCGATCGCAAATCGAAACCAATCTATTCGGCGCACTGTGGATTACTCAAGCAGCATTACCTTACTTGAAGGCTCAAGGCAGTGGACGTATACTACAAGTTTCCAGTGTTGCAGGGTTAGGTGCCTTTCCTCTTTTAGGGCTTTACCACGCTTCTAAGTGGGGGCTCGAAGGGTTTAGTGAGTCTCTCAGCCAGGAAGTTGCAACCTTTGGCATCAAAGTGACTCTCATCGAGCCAGGGAGATTCGACACAGACTGGGCTGGTAACTCAGCAGTACAAGCCGCGCCAATATCTGACTATGACAGCTTCCGGGAAGCACGAGCCAAGAGAAATGAGAATGTAAAAAGTGGTGATCCCACGGCATCAAGCGCAGCCATCCTCAAGTTGGTGGACGCTGAGAATCCACCGTTACGTCTGCTCTTAGGAGAGGTTGCCACCCAGATGGTGCCACAAATCTATGAACAGCGGTTGAAGGTTTGGGCAGAATGGGAAGACGTTGGGCGCACGGCGGATGGTAATTGATGTCTTTAATATCTAGAGTTGACCCCCTTGATCTTCTATTTCTTCTTCTAGCTGTTGGGCGTAAATGTCTTGGAGATTTTGGTGGTTGACATTGCGGGAAGTGCGGCGATATGTCTTGGTTTGTAGCTTGGGTTCATATTGGCTTTTGCCCGATCGCTTAACTTTTAACTTGAGGTTTGATTCTTCGTCTGGCTGTTGTTGTAATGCGGTTTGATGAGCGATCGCTTTATCTAAAAAATCCAAATAATACTCATATCGCTCCCAGTCTCCTCGCACCACACAATTGGGCTCATCCCGATGGGAACAATTACTAAACTGACAATTTGCCTGTTGCAACCTAATTCTAGCTTCGGGAAAATACTGTGCTAAATGACTGGGAATACAATCCATGTCAGGTTGGTTAAATCCGGGACTATCCGCTAGTAAGCCACCTCCAGGCAGCTCATATAACTCCACATGGCGTGTGGTATGGCGACCTCGTTGCAGTTTGCCTGAAACTTCTCCTACCCGCAGTTGAATGGAGGGAATCAACGCATCAATCAAGCTAGATTTGCCTACCCCGCTAGGCCCTGCTACCACGGTAATTTTGCCTGCTAAGCGAGATAATAGCTCATTTATACCTGTGCCCTGCTCCACGCTGATATAGCTAGCATCATACCCCCATTGTGACAGACGTTTTTGCCACTGCTGCTGTTGTTCAGGAGTAATCAAATCGCATTTATTAAGGCATAAAGTAAGCTTTAAAGAAGTGGACTCTGCTTTAACCAAAAAGCGACTAAGTTGCCAAGGATCTAAAGTTGGTTCTTCCAAGGCAAAAACCAGCAAAATCAGCTCGGCATTAGCTACTGGAGGGCGCTGTAGTACCGTAGTGCGAGGTTCAACCCTGCTGATAGCTCCCCTGGCATCTTGCCAATCGGGTTCTTCAATCAAAACGCGATCGCCCACCATTACCTTTTGTCCAATTTTCTTGAGGCGAGCACGTCGAGTACACAACAAGAATTCAGCTTCTGAGCTTTTTGGGCTATTTTCTAACTTGACCTGATAAAAGTTAGCTTGAACTGCTACTACTGTACCCCATAGCTCATCTAAGTTTGATTTTAGATTGGCAGCACCATCTAGCAGTCCATTGACATAATCTTCACTAATCACGAGGTCACAGGACGACGAACTAATAAGGAAAAAAATTGCTGTTTTTCATCTAGTTTTTCGTTTAAAGCCTCGACCTGATAACCTTCCATTTTGAGACTATCAGGCACTTGTTCAATGGGTTCACCAGCATCTAGCCACACTTCCAAAAGCGAACCTGGTGACATTTGTTCTAAACGCAACTTAGTCCTGACAAAATTAATCGGACAGGGAGTACCCCGCAAATCTAAATGAGCATCTGCAAGCTCTGAGTTTCCATGATCCGCGCCGTGAGAATCGAGACTCATTTCTGGAATAAACCTCCCAAGAAACCTTCTTTAATTCCTTTCCCTACGGTTTCACCCCTAACAACCGCCAGCTTTTCTAATAGTTCTCGCTCTTCAGAATTAACCTTAGTGGGAATATTGATCTTGACCGTAATTAGATGGTTTCCTCGACTCACAGGATTACCAAGTTTGGGCACACCTTTATTTTCTAAGGTTAACACTGTATTTGGTTGAGTTCCCGAGGGAATAGTTAATTCTTCTTTGCCATCAACGGTATTCACTTCCAAATTACAGCCTAAAATTGCCTGTAGATAACTAATAGAAATTTCCGATCTGACATTAATCCCTTCGCGAGTAAATTCCTTATCAGACTCCACAAATAGATAAACATATAAATCCCCTGGGGTACCGCTGCGCACACCAGCATCACCCTCGCCAGAAACCCTGAGACGAGTACCATTGTCTACCCCTGGAGGAATCGTGATTTTAAGATTCTTAGTTTCCTGTTGACGACCGGCTCCATGACAGGTGCCACATTTTTCTTCAATTACCTGTCCTGTACCATTACAGTTCGTGCAAGCAGAAACTTGAGCAAAACTACCAAAAGGAGTTCTCGTCGCTCGACGTACTTGACCACTACCACTACAGATACTACAGGTTTTAACTCCAGTGCCTGGTTTAGCTCCTGTACCATTACAGGTTTGACAAGATTCTAGGTGAGGGATCTTGATTTGCTTTTCGCCGCCAAAAACAGCTTCTCGAAAGTCTAGTTTTAGATCTAACCGTAGATCATCTCCCCGTACGGGCCCATTACGGCGACGAGCTTGTCCCTGACCAGTGGCAGATCCACCACCAAAACCGCTAAAAATAGTTTCAAAGATATCGGCAAAGCCACCCATATCATTGTAATCAAATCCTGAAGCGCCTCCGCCAGCGCCCCCTACTCCAGCTTCACCAAAGCGATCATATCTACCGCGAGTTTCAGGTTCAGAAAGAACTTCATAAGCACGACTAATCTCTTTGAACTTTTCCTCTGCCCCTGGTTCTTTGTTGACATCGGGATGATATTGGCGCGCCAGTCGGCGATAAGCGCGTTTTAGTTCATCTTTATCTACATCACGGGATACGCCCAGGATTTGATAGTAGTCCTCTGCCATAAAATCTTAAATTTTTTCCTATGGTATATAAATTGTACTTTAACAAAATCAGCACCAGTAAATATAGTACGGTTACTACTAAGAATCGTTGATTTTAGACTGACCCCACTTTGTTAAACCATAAGCTTTAAGCTGTAGTTTATCCTTAAGCTAGCTAAATTAGTCAACGGATTCAAAATCATCATCCAAATCATCCGAGCTAAAATGAGTGCCACCTTCAATCTTGGCATTATTAGAGATACTAACAACAGCTTTTACTCCATGATCTCCAGTCAAATCCATTTCGGTTTTAGCTCCTGCTAGATCGCTATCGTCAAAGTCATCGAAGACAAAAGAATCATTCCCTTGAGAATTCTTTTGCTGGTAAACATCTGTACCTATCTCTAGGAGGGTTTGACGAAGGTTTTCTAAAAGATCGCTAATCTCCTTAATACTGGTATGAGGGTTATTGCAAGCTATATTGAACTCTTCTTTAATACGAGCAATTTTCGCTTGATACTCATCGCGAATTAATTCTCCTTGCTCACTTAAAGTCGAATCGTAATTGTAAATTAAATTCTCAGCCTGATTTTTTAACTTAGCTAATTCAATGTTGCGGCGGTCTTGATCAGCAAAATTGTCTGCTTCTTGACGCATCCGCTCAACTTCACTAGCGCTTAATCCACCAGTATTACTAATAGTAATACCTTGTTGTTTCCCCGTACCCTTGTCTTGTGCCGAAACCTGGAGAATACCATTGACATCGATTTCAAAAACAACTTCAATTTGGGGCATGCCTCTGGGAGCCACTGGAATTCCTGTGAGGAGAAATTTACCCAAGCTTTTATTATCTTTCGCCATCGCTCTTTCTCCTTGAAGAGCATGAATTTCCACCGTTGTTTGACCATCAGCGGCAGTAGAAAAAATTTGCGACTTACTAGTGGGAACCGTAGTATTCTTCTCGATTATTTTCGTAAAGACTTCCCCTAGAGTCTCAATTCCTAAGGACAAGGGGGTAATATCTAATAGCAAGACATCTTCAACTTCACCCCCTAAAACCCCTGCTTGAATAGCAGCTCCTGCTGCTACTGCTTCATCTGGATTAACGGAGCGATCTATCTGCGTACCATCAAAGATCGTCGTAATTGCCCCATGAACAGCGGGAATCCGGGTAGAACCCCCAACTAAAATAATGCGATCAATTTCCTGTGGTTCGAGATCCGCATCTTTTAAAGCAAGCTTAACTGGATCTAAAGTTTTCTGGATTAAATCCTTAGCTAGTTCCTCAAATTTAGCTCGACTCAACTCCATTTCGATGTGCTTTGGTCCTGTCTCATCCGCAGTAATGAAGGGCAGATTAATTGAGGTACTGGGAGTAGCCGAAAGTTCAATCTTGGCTTTTTCCGCTGCTTCTCTCATCCGCTGCAACGCCATTTTATCGGTTCTGAGATCAATTTCTTCTTGAGCATAAAAAGTTTTGATCATCCAGCGCACAATCACGTTATCAAAATCATCGCCACCAAGATGATTATTCCCCGAAGTAGACTTAACTTCAAACACACCATTGCCTAGTTGCAGGATGGAAACATCAAAGGTTCCTCCTCCCAAGTCAAAAACCAAAATGTTTTCTTCTCGGTCTTGCTTATCTAAGCCATAGGCTAGAGCTGCCGCAGTGGGTTCATTGACAATCCGTAACACCTCAAGCCCCGCGATTGTTCCTGCATCCTTGGTTGCCTGTCGCTGGGCATCAGTAAAATAGGCTGGGACTGTAATCACCACATCTGTTACGGTCTCCCCCAAAAAACTTTCGGCATCTGCTTTTAACTTTTGTAAAATCATGGCAGAAATTTCCTGAGGCGTATAATTCCTATTTTTGATCTGCACATCAACAGTATCGTCTCGACCTGGAATACATTTATAGGGCGTACGGGAACGCTCTTCTTCTGTGTCTTCCCAACGACGACCAATAAAGCGTTTGATACTATGAATTGTATTTTGAGCGTTGGTAACTGATTGTCTTTTTGCTAACTGACCTACTAAACGAGTGTCGCCTTTAGCGAAGGCTACCATACTTGGAGTTGTTCTAGCCCCTTCTGAATTAGCAATAATTATGGGCTTGCCCCCTTCAAGCACAGCAACGCAACTGTTGGTAGTTCCCAGATCAATACCGATAACTTTTGCCATAGTGCTTAGGCAGTAACTTTCATTTATTTATAAAGTACAAAGATGTTGGCAGAGGAAGTTAATGCTACTCATCGACATACTGCAATGTCGAGTCATATAAGTCCCTGATTGATTGGCAAACTTGATATTCGCTTGAACACAGGGTACTCATTTAATGATCATTATTCTCTTCTTCTGTCGTTTTCTGTTCCGAAGTTATCACAGGTTCTTGAGGAACAGCAACTTTAACCATGGCATGACGCAAAATTGTCTCGCCAATGATATACCCCCGCATTAATTGTTCAATCACAGTGCCTTCTGGATATTCGTTAGTGGCTTCCCGCAACATTGCTTCATGATAATTGGGATCAAATTCTTGTCCTTCAGGTCGCATCGCGGAAACCCCCATTTTTTTGAGGCAATCTACCAAAGTTTTGTATACGCCTTGGTAACTTGAATGGATAGCTTTTTCACCATCAGTTTCTGGTTTTAACTGAGTTCTGGCGCGCTCAAAATTATCAATTACTGGGAGTAATTCAGTGATGACATTTTTTTTCGCTTGTACTTCCAAATTCTCGGTTTCTTTGGCAGTTCGGCGACGAAAATTCTCAAAATCTGCCGCCAAACGAGCATATTGAGCTTTAGCGAGGTCTGCCTGTTGGCTCTTGTCGTCTAAAAGTTGTTTTAGGTTAGCATTTTCTTGCTGGAAAGCCGCAAAAATCTCTTCCTGTTCACTGATTTGGCTATCGGTTTCTAGATTGGTTTCCGTAGCGACCTCTGGCTCTACAGCAACATCTGTTACAGCATCATGCTCTTCTAGGGTATTCTCCACCGTGATTTCAGGGTTTTCGACAAGATTTTCAGGTTGTTTCTGCTCTTCAGTCATAGGAATGTTTGTCTCTCTACGTACAAAATATAGGATATGGCATTCGGCTAAGGAATTAAAGAAATTAATAGTTTTAATTTTTTCTTAGCTGGTGGAAGCAACTTAATGAACTAAGTAGCTTTGGTATTTGAAAATCAAACCCTTCAATAGTAATTTGAATAGTTAGTTTTGGTTAGTAGAAATTTTACTCCAACTTTAGGGAACACTAAGCTATCGTCAGGAGATATTTTTTCTATTTTATGACTTATTCTTCCTCTAAAAAAAATCAGGCGATCGCTGTACGTAATAATCTGTCACCTTTTGGCAATCAACTGGTACAAAAGGGTTTTATTGATAGCGATAAAATGCAAAAAGCCCTGGTGGAGAGCCGCAAAACTGGACACTCGCTAGTTGACATCTTAGAATCCGCCACGGGTAAACAGTTGCCGCCAGATTTACTACGCCAATATAAAAAACATCATTTATTTGAGCTAAAAGTTCTTTTTGGGGTGGAATCCGCCGATCCTGAAATTGAAACCGAAAAATTTAGCAGGAATCAGATGGGGGAGCTGATTAATTCCCTCATCCCCCTAGATATTTGTCGTCGCTATCGCCTAATTCCGCTCTATAAGAAAGAGGAAGCTAGTCCTATTCTGGTGGTGGCGATGGTCGATCCAGAGAACTTGGAAGCCCAAGATGATCTTAATCGCATCCTCAGACCTAAAGGTATTGGTATTGAACGACAGGTTATCACTCAAAGCGACTATCAACAGTTGATTGATCAGTTTTTAGATGAGCAGGTCAAACAAGAAACGGCGAAGGCAAAAGAGGTTAATGTTGATGTTTCTCTGGAGCTAGATAACTTTGACTTTAATTTAGATGATGGTGATGATGAGCTAGCAGATGATTTGGGTGCCGCCAGCGAAGCCCAAGCCGCACCAATTATCACCTTAGTTAACAAGATTCTGGCTAAGGCTCTACAAGACGGTGTTTCGGATATTCACGTCGAACCCCAGGAAGAAGGGTTGAAAATTCGTTATCGCAAAGACAGTGTGTTACAGCAACCTTTTGATCGAATGCCGAAAAAGATTATCCCCGCGGTAATCGCTCGTTTTAAGATCATGGCCGAGCTGGATATTGCGGAAAAGCGGTTGCCCCAAGATGGTAAAATCCGTCGCATGTTCCAGGGGAGAAAAGTGGATTTTCGGGTTAATACCCTGCCTAGTCGTTATGGAGAGAAGGTGGTTCTGCGGATTCTTGATAACTCCGCAACTCAACTGGGTCTAGATAAGCTCATTTCCCATGAAGAGACGCTAGAAATAGTCCGAGACATGGCAAGAAGACCATATGGGATGATCCTGGTTACAGGCCCGACGGGTTCTGGTAAATCCACTAGCCTCTATTCTGTATTAGCGGAAAGAAATAGTCCTGATATTAATATTTGTACAGCGGAAGACCCGATTGAATACTCTCTTGACGGTATTACTCAGGTACAGGTAATTCGTGAAAAGGGGATGGACTTCTCCTCAATTTTGCGAGCTTTTTTAAGACAAGATCCTGACGTAATTCTGGTAGGTGAGACTAGAGACTCTGAGACAGCTAAGACTTCAATTGAAGCAGCTTTAACCGGCCACTTAGTTTTAACAACCCTCCACACCAATGATGCGGCGGGGGCGATCTCTCGTTTAGATGAGATGGGTGTGGAACCATTCATGATTTCGGGAGCCTTGGTGGGAGTTTTGGCTCAAAGATTAATGCGGAAAGTTTGTAGCGAATGCCGTATTGCTTATAATCCCACCCATGAAGAGCTGGCTCGATTTGGTTTGTCCGCGGCGGCGGGGGAAGAAGTTATCTTTTACAAAGCTCACAAGCTAGAAGTGGAACAGCTTTCCCAGGCAAAAGCCAACGGCACACTATGTGCCAAGTGCCAAGGAGGCGGTTACAAGGGACGAGTCGGGGTTTACGAAGTAATGCGTAACTCGGAAAAAATACAGACTTTAATTAATGAAGGTGCAAATACCGATCGCATCAAAGAAGTGGCGGTGGAAGAAGGGATGATTACCATTCTGGCCTACAGCCTCAATCTCGTTAAAGAAGGTCAAACCACTTTAGAAGAAGTAGAACGGGTAACATTTACCGACTCAGGTCTAGAAGCGGAATTAAAAGCCAAACGCAAGAGTGGCTTAACCTGTCGTACTTGTCGAGCAGAATTACTACCTGAATGGTTAGATTGTCCCTACTGTATGACTTCTCGTTTTTAGTTAATCAATACTGTAAAAGTTTAAACACTATCCTCAAGAACAAACAAAGATTATGGATTTAATGATCGAAGACATGATGGAGCGACTAGTGGAAATGGGTGGCTCGGACATGCATATCCAAGCTGGCGCGCCCATTTACTTTCGCATTAGCGGCAAGTTAACCCCTGTTGGGGAGGAACTTAGTCCTCAAGAGTGTCAGCGTCTCATTTTCAGTATGCTGAACAATACTCAAAGAAAAGAACTTGAGCAAAACTGGGAACTGGATTGCTCCTATGGTGTAAAAGGATTAGCTCGGTTTCGGGTTAACGTCTATAAAGAACGTGGTTGTTTTGCAGCCTGTTTGCGAGCCTTATCTTCCAAAATTCCCAATTTTGATCAATTAAATTTACCTGACGTAATTAGAAAAACTACTGAGAGACCACGAGGACTAGTATTGGTCACCGGTCCTACTGGTTCAGGGAAAACGACTACCCTAGCAGCGATGTTGGACTTGATTAACCGTAGTCGAGGAGAACATATTCTGACGGTGGAAGACCCCATTGAATACGTTTTTGAAAACGAGAAAAGCCTCTTTCACCAGCGCCAAAAAGGAGAAGATACCAAAAGTTTTGGTAATGCCCTGAAGGCAGCACTAAGGGAAGACCCTGATATTATTCTGGTAGGAGAGATGCGGGATTTGGAAACTATTTCCTTAGCAATCTCCGCTGCCGAAACAGGTCACCTAGTGTTTGGCACACTTCATACCAATTCTGCTTCAGGTACAGTGGATCGGATCATTGACGTTTTTCCCGCTGCTCAACAGGCGCAGATTAGAGCCATGCTCTCTAATTCCTTAATTGCTGTCTTTAGTCAAAATTTGGTTAAAAAGAAAAATCCTAAACCAGGAGAATTCGGTCGAGTCATGGTGCAGGAAATCATGATCGTCACCCCGGCAATTTCTAATTTGATTCGGGAAGGTAAAGCGGCTCAGGTATATTCCGCCATCCAAACTGGGGCAAAAATGGAGATGCAGACCATGGAACAGGCCTTAGCAGATTTAATCAAAAAAGGCATTGTTAGCATGGAAGAAGGTTTAGCTAAAAGCTCGCGACCTGATGAACTCCAACGTCTCGCAGGAGGTGCTGCGGGGGACATGGGCATGATGGCGAATGGCAAGGTGCCTGCTAAACGCAGTTAATGCAGTTAATTGCTATGTTCACAAATAAACTAACTATTTTCTGATCCCTAACTCAATTAATTATTATTTGGTCTATTCTTATGTCTACTTATACAGCAAAAGTCAAAGATCATTCAGGTAAAGTCTTTATGCAGAAAGTTGATGCTGCTTCTCCTGAACAAGCCCGTTTAGTGCTCAAAAATCGATATGTAGCAGTGGGCAAAATCAATAAATCTGGTTTTGAAATTAATTTAGAGCCATTACAGTTAGCCTTGGCTAAAGTTACGGTCAAAGATAAGGCGGTATTTTCTCGTCAGTTTTCTGTGATGGTTAATGCTGGGGTGGCAATCATCCGTGCGTTGGGTATTTTGGCAGATCAAGCACCCAATCCAAAACTCAAAAGAGCCCTACTTGGCATTAGTGCCGAAGTACAACAGGGAACAAGCTTATCGGAGTCGATGAAAGATTATCCTGAATGCTTTAATAATCTCTATGTTTCCATGGTAGAAGCTGGGGAGGCGGGGGGTGTGCTGGACGAAGTTCTAATGCGACTATCCAAACTGCTAGAAGACATGGCAAAGTTACAGAACCAAATTAAATCAGCCATGGCTTATCCCGTAACCGTCGGGATTTTTGCTGTAATTGCCTTTTTAGGGATGACAATCTTTCTGATTCCTGTATTCGGTGCGATTTTTGAAGGTTTAGGAGCGGAATTACCTTTATTGACCCGTGTCATGTTGGGTATTAGTGGTATTCTCCGCAGTTGGAAAATTCTAATTCCCATTGGAGCATTTGCAGGTATTAGTTTTATCTTGCGCAATTACTATAAAACCCCCATGGGTCGTCTCCAAATTGATGGCTTTATGCTGAAAATGCCTTTGTTTGGTGACTTAAATGAAAAAATTGCCGTCGCTCGCTTTTGCCGAATTTTTGGTACCTTGACTCGCTCTGGAGTTCCTGTGCTGCAATGTTTTGATATTGTCTGTGACACCATTGGTAATCAGGTACTGGTCAATGCTGTCCAAGCGGCAAAGCATGATATTCAACAGGGGGGGATGATTTCCTTAGCAATTCAAAAAGAAAATGTGTTCCCTCCCCTAGCAATTCAGATGATCAGTATTGGGGAAGAAACTGGGGAACTGGATGGCATGATGGAAAAAGTGGCAGATTTTTATGAAGATGAAGTGGAACAGTCAGTTAAAGCTCTCACTAGTATGATTGAACCGATCATGATGGTAGGTATTGCGATGATGGTAGGTACGATTTTGCTGTCCATGTATTTACCCATGTTCTCAATCTTTGATCAGTTGGGTTAGTTTTTTGTCCATGTTCTGTCTATATTGATAATTTTATGTCTGTCACCAAAGCTGATTATGAAACATTGTTGGCAGAGTATAGTACTCGAAGTGGGGCGATCGCTTTATTGCAGCAATATCGCCCTTACCTTGAGGCATTGCCCAGCATTCGTCGTCCAGAACAAAGTTTAATTACCATCCCTCTCCCTGTGGTTCGGATTCGCCGACCAGAATTATCTGCAAATAACCCTCTACAGACTAAAACTCCTCGGGTCGCCACTTCTCTTCCCTGTGATTTAGGTATTTTGATGTGTGACCCAGAATGGAAGATTAAACTGGGGACAGAGATCATTGTTTTTATCCATCGTCCTGAGGAAGATTTTTCTGATCTGATCAACCGTTGGCGAAAAACTCAGGTTGATCTCGATCAGGATTATGAATGGTTGATGCCCCCTAATGAACAACACATCATTAGCGAAGCGGCAGAGTCAATTAATCCTTTATTTGTAGTTTTTCCAGGAACCAGCGATCGCATTAAACAAGGTTTGGCGGGTGCTGGCTTTCCCTATATTGTTCAGGCTTTAGATTTTTCAATCGAGCCAGAGGCAGAAGCATTTTCGACCCTCGATTAAAAACTGAACTAAAGAAAATGAGGCAACAGAAATTCTTGATTACTCTTCTTCGATGACTTGACGAATACGTTGTTCAAGCCGATCTAAATCCAAACCTCCCTCATCACGGTTGATGCGGCGAACAGTACCATTAATCTGACTCAAATCGCTGAGTAAATCCCGTAAGATTTCTTGCTGTTGTCGAGATTGCGTAATTTCTTTGGGTTCTTGAACAATATCTCGCACAATAGTTGACTCTGAACGAGATGCAACTATTGGTAGCTCTTCTCCTTCTAAATGCACAAAGGTACGTCTTCCTGAACCTCTTTCTTCTTCAATTGGGACTAAAGCAGTAACGCGATCGCTACGGACATATTTACCAAAACCAAGAGGAACTAGTACCGATGATTGTATTTTCATAAAATATTTAAGTTGCAGATATATACTCGTTTATTACACTGCATTGATATTATTATAGAAAACTCACATAGCCTATCATATCTAGTTTTCACCTATTCTAGATAGTAGTTTCTACCCTGGAATCAAACTAATTTTTCTGCTAGTTTTTAGTTAACTATTATGATGAGAATGAATCTTTAGATAGAAGCGATCGCCACCTTAATTAACCTAAATTTTATTTAAAGTTACTAATAAATATTAGCTCTATGACCTATACGGAAACTGCTTTAGTTATTGAAGGACTTACCAAGTCAGCTATTATCAATTATTTTGCTACAGTTAATCAGGCAGAATTTGTCCAAACAGCGTCTTTATTTGCTGAACATGGATCATTGGTAGCACCTTTTGAAAAACCCATTGTCGGGAGAGGAAAAATAGCAGCTTATTTAAATAAAGAAGCCAAGGGCATGAAGCTATTACCACAGCAGGGAATTTGTGCAGCTGAATCAGAAACTGAATCAAACTGTGAAACATACAAAATATTAGGCAAAGTTAAAACTGCTTTATTTAGCGTCAATGTCGCTTGGTACTTCACTCTTAGCCAAGACGATCAAATTGCTACAGTTCAAATAAAATTATTAGCGTCGCCTCAAGAGTTATTAAGCTTGAACTCAGAGAGTGTTTGTAAATAAAAGATTAAGTAGAAAATTTTTCATTTCGAGCTAGCCTTTTAGACATTAAGTGAACCATTGCGATATAAATCAGCGAT